>JAFVID010000097.1 GCA_017474205.1 Clostridia bacterium
GACCAGTTAGCACCGTTCGTGCCACCGAAATCATTTGCTTTAAGTGTAAATTCATGCCACGTATTTGGAGAATAATTCGTGCCATTAAAACTGTGAAGCATGTTGAAACCGTCTTCAGTGCCATTTGTGATGAAGTTAAATTGCAACTGACCGTATGCCGGCGGTGTCTGATCAAAAAGTATGTAGAATGTAAAACGACAAGCATTAGAAAAGTTAACTGCAGAAGAAAAATTCAGTCTGGTCATTGCACCAACTTGGTCGTTTTGGCCAACAGGAATTTTTGACTTCATAACAACGGAGTAAGTGCCGTTTCTTTTAGTATAATCAGATTTACCAACTTCGGTATTGAAAAGACCATCGGTCCAACCGTCCATAGCTTCGCAGTTACTAATTGTACCTACACCATTACTTATAGAAGTAGGGGCAACAGTCCCTGATACACTTCTTTTAACGCCACGCAAATTGTCGAAAAGTATGTGGGTCATACTTGAGTTATTATAAGTGTCTACCCAATGAATACGAACTCTGGTAATGCTTTCCCACTTAGCACCGTTTTGGGCATTTTGGAATTCGGATTTATCCATCTTTACGGTAAACCAACCGCCACCAGTGTTACCTTTTAAGGTTTTGTAATAGTTCAAACCATCCTGACCGGCAGCGTCGGTAGTAAAGTTAATACCTATTGTACCCCAGTTATGGCCGACAGGCATCCAAAGGTCGATAGCGAAATAGTCGTAAGATGCGAGGTTTTTGGCGGCGAAATTATAAAATATCATAATACCCGGGTTGCCACCGCCATCCCATATATGCAGTGAACCTCCACCTTGTGTTTTTTCAGCGCTGGTAACACCGGCAATTGAACCGGCCGTGCAGGCAAGGCCGTTACCGTCGTCAAAAGATACCAACACAGTCGAGGATTCAGCACCCTCTGCTGATGCAGGCATAACGGTAAACACCATCGCTAGTAAGATTAAGGGAATTATGCATAATATTAGTTTTTTCATTGAAATCCTACCTTTCCGCATAATATTATCATTTTAGTTTCAAATCCATTATATATCACTGTTTTCAAAAATGCAATAGGTAAATTGCACAAATTTAAAAAAATTGTTGTGTTTTACAAATTATATTTTTGGAAAACCGAAAAAATGTCTTAATTACATTAAATTTAATGAATTTATTTCCAAAATGCGCAAAATTTTCACATACAAGAAAACGACCCATCCCTTTTGGGGATGAGTCGTTTGTTTAAGTTTTAGTTATATCGATTAGTTGGTCGATATATTAGCCACGTTTCTTGTTAAGAACGAATGCTGCTGCTACAGCTGCGAGGCAAAGAGCGCCTGCTACTGCAACGTTGGAAGCGTCACCGGTGGGAGGAGTGGTGGGTTTGGTGGTTTCTTCTTCTTTTTCGATTTCGCCTTTTTCTACCAATTTGTCGCAATCTTTGCAGTAGGTGTCGTTACCGCGTTTTTCGGTGTTCTTGTGGTTGTTAAGATTGAGTTCGCCATATTCAGCGCCACAACCATCGCAAAGTGCTTTTTCAATACAGGTTGCTTCGCCGCCGAAGTGACCTTCGGGATCGATTTCGCCATATTTTTGACCGCAAACATCACATTTTGCTTTGTCTTGGCAGGTTGCTTCGCCGCCTTTGTGAGCTTCTTTATCTACTTCTGCACCACATTCGCAAGTGAACCAGTGGTTTTCTGCGTCGTAGCCATATTCGTCATTAGCGGGACCTTTGTGGTTTTGTGCATTAACGGGGATAACTTCGCCTTCTTCAAGCAATCCATCGCAATCGAGGCAGTAGGTATCACCAGTGTAGCCCTCTTCCATACAATTGGCTTCTTTAGCGTCACGAACTTCGGTTTCGCCTACGTGATTGTCAGCATCTACGTCGCCGTATTCCTGACCACAAACATCACATTCAGCTTTTGCGTTACAGGTTGCTTCACCGCCGGTGTGAGCACCAGTTGCGGGGATTACTTCGCCTTCTTCGATCATAACACCACAATCTTTGCAGTAGGTATCACCGGTGTAACCATCGTTACGGCAGTCATTGGTTTTTGCATCACGAACTTCGGTTTCGCCCTTGTGGTTGTCTGCTGCAAATTCGCCATATTCAGCGCCGCAAACAGTACATTCTGCTTTTGCATTACAGGTAGCTTCGCCACCTTCGTGAGGTGCTTTGCTGATTTGGTTACCGCAGCCAATGGTTTCACAATTGTACCAGTGATCTGTTTCATCATAATCAAGATCAGCTTCGGGGATGTGTTGTTCGGTTGCGGGGATTACTCTACCATCAGCAATTTTTGCATCGCAATCTTTACAGTAGGTGTCACCAGTGTAACCATTTTCGTAGCAAGATGCGGGAACTGCATCGCGAACTTCGGTTTCGCCTTTGTGGTTTTCTGCATTGAGGTCACCATAAGATTCGCCGCAGATTTCGCAAACTGCTTTATCTTTACAGGTAGCTTCGCCGCCCTTGTGAGCACATTCAATAGTAATAACACCAGGAGTGGTGATCATTGTGATTTTGTTTTGAGCAGCATTGGAGGTGGCATTTGCATCGAATTCTACAGTTACTTGTGTTTCGCCATAGAAATCGTTAATTGCCTTAAAGGTTGCAGTGAAGAAAGTACCAGAGGTAACATCTGCAAAACCAAATCCTGTTGCTTTTTTGGTTGCAGGATTAACTGCTGCACAGAAAGTACCAGGAGTCATAGTTACAAGTTCCAATTTGGACTCATCAAATACTAAGGTTGCACCGTATGCTGCCAATTTGGTGTTTGCACCCATAGAAACAGTAACGGTGAATTCGTCGCCACTCTTAGCGGTTGCATTGGAAACAATAGCAGAACCGGTAGTGGGATCGATTGCTTGACCTTGAGCGATCATTTTGTCACAAGCCAAGCAGTAGGTGTCGCCAGTGTAGGAATCAGTTGCACCGCGAACTTCGGTTTCGTAGTCGCTGTGATTGTTAGCATCTGCTTCGCCATATTGCATTCCGCAAACAGCACATTCTGCCATTTGAATACAGGTAGCAGTACCGCCGGTTTGAGCACCAGTTGCGTGAATAGCAGTACCGTTTGCAATTTTTACACCGCAATCTTCACAGTAGGTGTCGCCGGTGTAACCGTCGTTACCACAGTCAGCGGTAACAGCGTCACGAACTTCGGTTTCACCTGCATGGTTGGTTGCATCGATAGCGCCGTATTCAGCACCACAAACGGAGCAGTTTGCTTTTGCTGTGCAAGTAGCTTCGCCACCTTCGTGGGGAGCTTTGTTTACGAGGTTACCGCAACCAACGGATGCACAGTTGTACCAGTGGTCGGTTTCGTCGTGTTGGATATCACCAGCGGGAGTGCATTCGTGTTCATCGATATCAACATGAACGCCACCGTTTACTTCTTCAAGATCAATGTATTGGGTTTCGGTCCAGTTGTCGGTTTTACCTTGGGCATAACCTTTAACTGAGATTTCAGCAAATTCAACTACGGTGGATTCATTGATGTCGGTAGCTGCATAGAAATAGATTACGCAAACTTCACCGCCGAGGAGTTTCTTAGCTTGTCTGTCGGAAGTGGGGTTGCAAACAAGTGCAAACTTACCATCGTTATATGCTGCCATAGCACCGCCGAAGTCATCTTCGGAAGCTTCAACAGCATCAAGTTCAAGAAGAGCTTCATCATATTCGAGGGTGAACTCGATAGTTGCATAAGCATTTGCCCATTCAGTGATGTTGACGGAGAGAGCAACTTCTTCACCTGCTGCGATAGGGCCTTCTACGGTTGCAATGGTGATGGTAGCATCAACATCTGCAGATGCAGTAACGAAAGAAGTTACCATAAGTGCCAAACACATTGCAATAGCAAGTAATTTTTTCATTTACTTTCATTCCTTTACATATAATTTTATGCATTGTCATTATAATTCATCAATTTGTAAATGTCAATAGATAAAATCAGGTTTTTATGAACTTTTTATTACCAATTTTACCTTTTTTTGCCATTTTTGTAAAATTCTCTTACATTATAATATATATACGGGCGACAAAATATCTTGCCGCCCGTATGATTTTAGTTCGAATTATTATTTAAATACTATCCTTGTGCAGGGAAACGATCAATCAATCCTACATAAAATTGCGAGATAAGCATTGCATCCATTGCATTTACGTTGCCATCGCCGTTTACATCGGAAACTGCAATATCAATTTCAACGTCAAGTCCAACATAGTATTGAGAAATGAGCATCGCGTCCATTGCGTTAACAAAGCCGTCGCCGTTAGCATCACCAGGGACACCTGTCCAAATTTTTTCACCTTTTTCAATCATCGCGCCACAACCGAGGCAGTAGGTATCGCCGGTGTAGGTTTCACTTGCATCACGAACTTCACTTCCACCAATGTGGTTGTTGGTGTTGAATTCTCCATATTCAAGGTGACAAATTTCACAAAACGCCTTTGTACAGCAAGTAGCTTCGCCACCTACGTGAGCACCTGTTGCGGGAACATCTTCACCTTCCTCAACCATTGCGCCACAGTCAAGACAGTAGGTATCACCGGTATATCCATCGTAGCCACAATTCTCTTCGATATAATTGCGAAGTTCAGTTTCGCCAGTGTGATTATCGGCATCTATTTCTCCATAGAATTGACCGCAAATATTACAAATTGCCATTTCACAGCAGGTAGCTGTGCCACCTACGTGAGCACCTGTTGCGGGGACAACTTCACCCTCTTTAATCATTACACCACAATCGAGGCAATATGTATCGCCGGTATAACCTTGGTTAGAACAATCCGCATCAAAGGCATTACGAACTTCGGTTTGACCAATATGGTTATTGACGTCTAATCCAAGTTCCTCGGTCATAACTCCTTGACATACCGTGCAGGTGTAGGTTAAAACGCCATATGAAACACAAGAGGGAACAGTGGTAAATTCACCGTCGTTCCAAGAGTGATCGCCACTTGCGGGGATGATAGTTCCTTGGAAGAATACCGTTTGGCAATCAAAACAGAAGTGATCGCCGGTATATCCATTCACACCGCAATTGGCCTCAACTGCATTGCGAATTTCAACTTCACCATCGTGGGCACACTGAACATAAATAGTTCCCGGAGTAACTTCCATTGTAACTAATTCATCTTTTTCGTTGGCAGTGCTGTTAGCATCAAATACCAAGTCAACAGTATAGTTGCCACCAGCTACAAGAATTTCAAATGTTGCATTGAATAAAGTGCCAAAGGTAACGTTTTCGGTTGAATAACCGTTAGCGTGTTTGGTTTCGACGTTTACAGTTTCACAAAAAGTGCCCTTTTCCATTGAAACAAGTTTCAATGCGGTTTCATCATAAACCAAGGTAGCGCCGTATGCTGCTATAGCAGTGTCTCCAACCAACCATACGGTAACGGTAACTTGATCACCCATTTCTCCCATTGCATTGGAAAAACCTGCGTAACCAATATAGGGATTGCTCTCGGGTTCAGCAGTGATACCGCCATACACTTCATCAACGTTAAGTTTCTTAGTACTCATCCAACTATCATTTTTGCCTTCGGCGTATCCATGAATCTCAACAAATGCGAAATTGATAGTGGTATCTTCGGAAATATCAGCAAGTGCGGTAAAGTATGCTACACATATCTCACCACCACTAAAGTTGGTTGCTTGGCTTTCAGAACTTGGACTGGCAATAAGTGCAAATTTATTACCGTTTACTGCGGTCATAGCACCTGCAAAATCGGTTTCGGATGCTTCGATAGAATCAAGTTTAAGAACTGCATCATCGTAGTTAAGTTCAAATTCGATGCATCCATAAGCGTTTGCCCACTCGGTAATAGTGATAGGTACGGCAACCTCATCACCTGCATAAATAGGTCCATTTACAGTATCAATAGTAATAGTTGCATCGTAATCTTCGGGGGCATCTGAAGAAGGAGTAACAGAAACAACACCGGAAGTTGCCGTCATATTAACGGGAGTTAAATCATCTCTTTTAGTGCTTTCTGCATCAAATACAATCTCAACGGCATATTCTCCGCTTTCTGCAAGCACCTTAAAGGTTGCGGTAAACAATGTACCCGAGGTAACGTTGTAGTTTTCGTATCCGCCTGCCATACCTGAAGTGGCATTTACAATGGAACAAAACTCGCCTTCTTCCATTGATAAGAGTTTCAATGCGGTTTTGTCATAATTCAAGGTTGCACCGTATGTAGCTAAAGAGGTGTTTTCGCCCAACGCAGCGGTAAGAGTAACCTGATCACCTTGTTGAGCAGTGGCATTTGTTACATTAGCATAACCGTAGATAACGGGAGGACCATCAGCACCCTCAACGTGAACACCACCGTTTACAATCTCAACATTAAGTTCTGTGTTTTCGGTCCAGTTGTCAGTTTCACCCTGAGCGTAACCTTTAACCACAGCAGTAACCTTAACAGGGATGGAATATTCAATATCGGCAGCTGCATAGAAATATACTATACAAACTTCGCCGCCAAGAACTTTATTTGCTTGTTTTTGTGAGGAAGGATTGCAAATAAGTGAAAACTTGTTTTCATTACTTGCAGCCATTGCACCACCAAAATCGGAATCGGATTTTTCAATAGCATCAAGTTCAAGGAATTTTGCATCGTATTCAAATTCGAGTTCAATAACTGCATAGGCATTTGCCCATTCTGTAATATCAACAGGAATTGCGACCTCTTCACCTTCGGCAAAAGGTCCCTCAACGGTACCAACCGTGATGGTTGCATCAGCTTCGGCGGAAACGAAGACAAATGATGTCATCATAAGCGCCAAACACATTGCAAGTGCCAATATTTTTTTCATAAAATCATTCCTTCTTCAAATATTTTTATAAATATAATATTTAATTTTCAGCGGGGAATTTATCAATCAATCCTACATAGTATTGAGAGATAAGCATCGCATCTACTGCGTTGATATCACCTTCACCACTAACGTCTGCAAGATCAATATTGATAACCACATCAAGTCCAACATAGTATTGACAAATAAGCATTGCATCTACTGCGTTGACAAAGCCATCGCCATCCACATCGCCTAATTCAGGTCCGCCGATAATGCCGCCGCAACCTGTACCATCATCTACACCACCTGCAATAACGTTGGTGAGAAGTTGGCGATTTGCAACCCAACCGTCGTTCTTGCCATTGGTGTAACCCTTAACGGTAGCGGTTACAGTAACTGTGGTGTTCTCTAAATCGTTAACCAGTGAATAAAAATATGCAACGCAAATTTCACCACCGAGAAGTTTATTTGCTTGTCTGTCGGAAGAGGGATTGCAAATAAGAGAGAACTTCTTTCCGCTGGTAGCGGCCATTGCACCGCTAAAATCGGTTTCGGATTTTTCAATAGCATCGAGTTCAAGAAGCGTTTCGTCATAAGAGAAGGTAAGTTCAATGGTTGCATAAGCGTTTGCCCATTCGGTGATGGTAACGGGGATAGCAACCTCATCCCCTACTGCGAAGGGACCTTCTATGGTGGCAACAGTGATGGTTGTATCTGCACTTGCAGTTGTAAGAATACCGCCCGAAACTACCTCACTTGTAAGAGATTTGAAGTTTACCCAAGTGGTATCGCCGGAATCTCTTGTATAACCGGTAACTTCCTTAACTACAACCGATATTTCAACTGCTTCGGTAAGGTTCGTTTTAGCAGTAAAAACAAGAAGGCAAACTTCACCGCCACTCAAAGCAATGGCTTCGGCGTCGGTTGTTGGCATAATGATAACACCAAAATCTTCACCTGCGGTTTTAATTACTGCGCTACCGGTAAAGTCCTTTTCGGATTCTTCATAACCTACGAAGTCCAACTTACTACTATCGTATGTAGGAGAACCTATAACGATAGTTGCGTAAGCATCGTAATACGCACTAATGTTAACAGGGATACGAACAGTATCACCGGCCTTAACATCCTTAGTGATTGTAGCAACTGTAACGGTTGCATCTGCTTCGGCAGAAACCAAGACAACGGACGTCATCATAAGTGCCAAACACATCACAAACACTAATAGTTTTTTCACATAAATCAGTCCTTTTTCAATAATAGGATGCATATGCTTTTATTATAATATAATATTGTAATAATATCAATAGAAATACCAAAGATTTTTACTTTATATTTTTACCAATTCAGCAAAATCAATCATATTTAATATAATTTATCCAAAAGACAAAAACAGGTAGCGGAGTTCCCACTACCTGTTTTATTTAACCAACTAAACTTTTAGTTTACGGGGAATGTATCAATCAATCCTACATAGAATTGAGCAACGAGCATTGCATCTCTTGCATTAACATATCCATCGCCGTTAACATCAGCATTATTGAGTTTTATTTCAACTTCAAATCCTGCATAATGTTGACAGATAATCATGGAATCTATGGTGTTAACTTCTCCGTCACCATTGGCATCGCCCATAAGTGATTCAATAACATCACCTTGGTCAATCATTTCGCCACAATCGAGGCAATATACATCTCCGGTGTAGGTTTCACTTGCATTACGAACTTCGGTTTCGCCTGTATGACTGCACAAAACGTCTATATTACCACCTGTAACGTTCATAACAACAGGAGTTTGATCTGCCTTTGCGGTGGAATCGTTGTCAAATACAACGTCTACTTTATAGCTACCTTTATCCGCAAGGATTCTGAAGGTTGCAGAGAATAACTCCGTATATGTGGTAATATCTTGTGTTATAAATCCACTGGCACTTTTAGTATCTTTGTTAACAACAGCACCAAATTCACCTATAGTCATTGTTACAAGTTCTAATGCGGTTTCGTCATATTCTAAGGTCGCACCATAACAACCAATAGCGGTACTTTCACCTAAAGCTACGGTAATGGTAACCTCTTTTCCTGTTCGCGTTACTACATTAGATACAATCGCAGATCCACTAACGGGAGAAGTGTTAGTATTTGTTACAGGTAATCTTTCAACCAATTCAACATAGTATTGAGAAACAATCATTGAATCTACTGTATTGATTTTACCGTCAACATTAACATCAGCATTATTGAGTTTTATTTCAACTTCAAATCCTGCATAATATTGACAGATAATCATGGAGTCTATGGTGTTAACTTCTCCGTCACCATTGGCATCGCCCATAAGTGATTCAATAACATCACCTTGGTCAATCATTTCGCCACAATCGAGGCAATATACATCTCCGGTGTAGTAATCACTGTCGTTACGGAGTTCGGTTTCGCCTACGTGATTGGTTTCATCAACATCTCCGTATTCTTCACCGCAAAGAGAACAAACTGCCTTTGCAATACAAGTGGCTTCGCCACCTTCGTGGGTGCATTCTACGGGTAGATCTTCGCCTTCACCATCAATACCACCGCTAACTACGTTAACGTTGAGAATTTTTGCATCGGTCCAGTTATCGTCTTTACCCTCGGTATAAGCATAAACAACACTTTCTTTAATTCCAATAACGGTTGGTTCATCAATATTGGCAAGTGCGGTAAAATACGCTACACAAATTTCGCCACCAAGGAGTTTATCTGCTTGTTTTTCGGAGGTAGGATTGGCAATAAGTGCAAACTTACTGCTGTTGGAGACAGACATAGAACCGACAAAATCGGTTTCGGATGCTTCGATAGAAACAATTTTAAGAAGGGTTTTATCATAATCGAGTGTAAATTCAATACTTCCGTAAGCATTTGCCCACTCTGTGATACGAACAGGGACTGCAATCTCGGTGCCTGTAGAAAAAGCACCATTAATAGTTGCAACGGTAATGGTTGCATCATATTCTGTGGGGATAACAGGACCGGTGCCCTCGCCACGGGTTATAATTTCTTCACAACTAAGGCAATATACGTCACCAGTGTAGGTTTCACTTTCGTTGCGTATTTCGGTACCGCCTGCGTGATTAGCAGGATTGAATTCACCGTATTCCACATTACATACAGAACATTTTGCCTTTGCATTGCAGGTTGCTACACCACCTTGGTGGGGAGTTACGTTTACTGCCTTATCGCAACCGACGTCTCTACAGGTATACCAATGGTTGGTTTCGTCATATTTAACCTCATCAGTGGGTACGCACTCATGTTCAACGCCACCAAGGACTTTAACTCCACCATTTACAAGATTAAATTCGATAGGTGTAGTTACGGTCCAGTTGTCATCTTTACCGTATGCGTAACCTTTAACCACTGCATTTACCGTAACGGTGGTGGGACGGATAATATCGGTAATAGCATAGAAATAAATTACACAAATTTCACCACCGAGGAGTTTGTTTGCTTGTCTTTCAGAGGCAGGATTACAAACAAGTGAAAATTTATTTGCATTACTTGCAGCCATAGCGCCACTGAATTCGCTTTGTTCAGCAATATCGAGCATAAGGAGAGTATCATCATAGAGAATTTCGAGTTCTATAGTTGCATAAGCATTTGCCCACTCGGTAATAGAAACGGGGATAGCAACCTCATCCCCTGCTGAAAATGGGCCTTCGACTGTACCAACTGTGAGGGTTGCACTCGCTTCGGCAGATACAAAGACAAACGAAGTCATCATAAGTGCCAAACACATAGCAAACGCCAATATTTTTTTCATATAAATCATTCCTCTACATAAAAGATAACTATACGTTCACATTATAATATAAAGCGAAAAAAATATCAACAATTATTCCTCTGTTTTTCAAATATATTTATCCCATTTTGAAAACCAATTTTTCACAATATTAAACAAAAAAGTGTAGTGCTCTTTTTTGAACACTACACCTAATAATTTTATTATTTAATTATTCACCGTCAACGGGTTTTCTTTCAATTTTGCCGTAAAGAGGAGCAGAACCAAAATCTTTCTTTTGTTCTCTATCTACTACGGGAGCGGTGTTTTGTGCAGGAGAGGTACGACGTCCGCCTCTTCTTCCGCCACGATTATATCCGCCCTTATCTTTGCTACCGATTACAACTCGACGATTGGGTTCATCCCCTACCGACCAGGATGTAACACCCTTGATGTTTTGAATTGCGGTATGAATAATACGGCGTTCATAGGGATTCATAGGTTCAAGGGTAACGTTTCTGCCTTGACGAAGGGATTGATTTGCCATTCTTTCGGCAAGAGAGTTAAGGGTTGCATTGCGTTTTTCACGATAGTTACCGGTATTAAGGGTGATACGGGTGTATCCCGATTCCTTACGGTTAGCGGCAAGAATGGTAAGATATTGAAGGGCATCTAATGTTTCGCCACGACGGCCAACAACAACGCCTAAATCTTTACCCTCAATAAGAATTTCAAGAGAGCCATCACGTTTCCCTGCAGAAAGAGTAGCATCTACGTTCATATGTTTAAGAACGTTTTCAAGGAATGCTTTACCGTTTTCAACCACCTTTTTTTCTGATTCATCGGTGATTTCTACAAACTCTTTTTGGGTTGGAACTTCCGATACTTTAACCTCTTTTTGTTCCTTTTTGTTTGCCTTTTTGTTTTGCTTTTTAGCATTGTCTTTTGCGGGTTTCTTTGCCTTTTGGGGCTCTTCGATTTCGATATAAGCACGAACTTCGGCAAGGGAACCGCCAAAAAGACCCAATACTTTTTTGGTGGGGAGTTTTATGGTTTCATATTGAACATCGGCGGTAACAATATCGCCTACATATTTTACAACGTCTTCATTATTAAACAGGGCTACTGCAGCAGCTTCGCGGGCTTCGTCTACAGTTAAACCTGTTGCGATTGCTTCTTTAATCAAGGATTAAGCACCTCATTTGTCGTATGATATTAGAGTTTAATTTCCAAACTCTTTTCTTTTTGTCTGCGTTCTTTTACGGTTTTGGCTTCATCCTTAGCGATAATTACATAGGGTCCCAAAAGTGCATTCATAATAACAGAAATTATCATTGTTACCACGTTGGAACAAGCCCAGTAGAAACCTACTGCGGCAGGTACACCAAAGGCGATAACAAGGGAAAGAATGGGCATCATAAGCATCATTCCACCCATAGATGCGGCATCGGGATTGGTCTTCTTTTGCATTTTCATCATAACCACCGAAGATAACATAGCGGTTGCAAAAGAGAAAATAGGAATAAGCCAGAGAAGTAATTCTTGACCGGATAAACTTGAAAATCTAAAGGTAAATTCGGGAGTTTTGGTAAGGTCGATAATACCGAACAAATTAAAATCAATAGATTTAATGGATTGCTCCAAGCCCTCTAAACCGGCGGTGGATTTAACATCGTCAAAATAATGGATAACATCCAACTCGGTAACTTGAGCAATCTTCTTACCTGCAAATTCTTCCAAAGCGAGAACTGCGTTTTTACCCTTTTCGATAATGGCATCATCTACGTTGATAATGTAGGAAAGAGGGGAACGAATTGCTTGCCAAACACCCCACAAGAAGGGAAGACGAATAAGTTGGGGTAAACAACCACCCATCATCTTAACGTTTTCTCTTTGATAGAGTTCCTGCATTTCAATACTGTATCTTTGACGATCATCGCCGCATTTTTCCTTTAAGGCATCCAACTTAGGTCTAATTGCCGTTTGTTTGGCAGTCGTTTTTTGTTGGTTGATATTGATGGGAAGGAATACAACGTTAATAAGCACGGTGAAAACAATAATTGCAAGAGCAAAACTGCCTACACCGATTTTATCAAGCATTTCATAAAGTTCTTTAAGTATCCAACCCATAGCACTGTAAATGGGACTAAACACGGACGACTCATCCTTTCAACGAGTGATAACCAAAGGTTTTTACCTTTATTTTTTCGTAACTTTCTTTTCGGGTACCGGATCATACCCGCCCTTGTGTAAGGGATGACATTTCAAAATTCTACGCAAACTTAAAAATCCACCCTTTATTACGCCGAAACGCTCAACCGCCTCTAAGGCATACTGTGAGCAGGTGGGAACAAAACGGCAACAGGGCGGTTTTAGAGGGGATATCCCCCTTTGATAACATTTAATTAACCAAATAATAAACCGTTTCATTTTAATATTCCCAATTTGTTTAAGAGCTTTTCCATAACTACATATATTTCGTCGCTCTTTTTTTGCGGAGTCGTAGCACGTGCCACGAATACCAGGTCGTAATTACCGTTAAGTTTAGGAGATATTTTACGATATGCTTCTCGAATAATGCGTTTTGAACGGTTACGACAAACTGCATTTCCTACCTTTTTTCCGGTAGTTATTCCTAAACGACAAAACCCCGTGCGGTTTTTCATTACATAAACAACGAGCACAGGATGAACTGCCGATTTGCCTCTTGAATAAAGACGGCGAAAATCTCCGTTTTTATTGAGAGATGCAGGTTTTAACAAAACGCTATCTCCTTTTTTAGGTGGGATATGCCACCTTGTAATTTGAGAATGTTCCATCTCATAATACAACAAGCTTGCTTGTTGTATTATGCACTAAGAACCTTGCGACCACGAGCACGACGACGAGCAAGAACTTTGCGACCGTTAGCGGTGCTCATTCTTTTACGGAAACCGTGAACCTTGCTGCGATGACGCTTTTTGGGTTGATAAGTACGAAGCACAATAAACACTCCTTTCACGTGCGAAAATAAGTATAAGTTCGGAAAAACGTCTTCTTTCAAAAACGCTCTTCCTACCGATTAGAACACAAGTAACCATTCTAATAGTTCTAACATTATAACTTAACAAAATAGAAAAGTCAATACTTTTTTATTTCCTTTTTAACCTACTCGGTTCTTAAAAGAGAATATCCACCCTTTGCTGATGCCCACACCCGAATACCACCATATCCTGCAGTTAGCACACCATCAATATTATTCTCATCAAAATACCGCAAAACCTCTTCCCTATCATTCTCGTTACAACTACAAACAACGTCGTAATAGGAAATATCTTTAAGTTTATTCAAGGATGCTTCTCTTGTAACTACAATCGATGCATCTCTAAAAACGGGGGAATCAAAATCAAGCCCTCTATTTAATATCAAAGCCGAAAAATTACCCACGCTTACTAAAACCTCAGAACGATTTCGGTCAAAATCGACCCTCACACCCTTTGATGTGGTAAAACTCTTTTCAACGAAGGATATTTCACCATTCTTTGCCATCACTCTTGGGAAAATATCTTCAATTTCTTTATGCACAACGTATTTTTCAACCTTAACCTTGCCTGAAATCCGTTCTAGTAAGGTGCGGGAGGTTTCTTCTTGTGTTACCAAATTATCAATTTTATTATATCCCACCGACCTTAAGGTCGAATATATTTTAGAGGGCGAGGTATATTGCACATCCCCACATATCAAGGTGGTTTCTCCTTTATATATCACCAATGCAGATACGCTTTCTCCGTCATCAGGGATATAAATCTCAAGGTTATTTCGGTTGAATATATTAAAAGATACCCCCGACACAACAAAGCACAGTATCGAAAAAACCAAAAGTAACGATATAAGCCGTCTACCGCCTCTATTCAACGTAAACAGCACCATGGCCACCATAAACAAAATCAAAACTCCGCAAAGGGCGACGGTTAAATATCCCCTCGAAACCGATATTTCGGCAAAGGGAATTTTGGCAAGAGAATTGCAAATAAATATTATTATTTTCGATATTACTCCTGCCACAAACAAAAACGGGTTTGCTATCACGGGCATAAACGAAAGCAGTCCGCCCATTAGCGAGCAAAAGAGAAGCACCGTCACCAAGGGCAACACCAAAAGGTTGGATAAAAGCACCACCGTAGAGAAGGTTTTATAGAATAGAAGAGTGCAAGGAATTAGTCCCGTTATTGCCGATATAGTCTGCGCAAAAGACCCGACTATGTATTTCGTTGCCCTTTTTCTTCTTATCTTTGCAGGGATTTTAAGGGTTATCCATTCGTTAACAGGTTTTGCAAAGATAAGCAATCCCAAGGTGGCAGATGCGGAGGAAAGAAGTCCCACGTCTAAAGCACAAAAGGGAGATACAAGTCCGCAAAGCATAAGGGAACCGAAAAGAGATGAGAAGGGGTCGCTATATCGAAAGACACCAATTCCCACCGTCATTACCGAAAACATAAATGCACTGCGGATGGTGGAATAGGGTGTCCCTACCACCAAAACGAATAACCACACGGGAATCAAAACCAAAAGATATGAAAACCGTTTATTTGCCTTTATCCTTTGTAAAAGAAGCAACAAAAAGGATGCCAATATGCCTATGTGGAGTCCCGAAACGGCGGAAATATGAGAAAGTCCGCATACCCTTATGTTGGTTTTCAAATCGTAGGGAAGATAATTGGTATCCCCCGTCATTATTCCCAAGATTAGTCCTGCACTTTGCTCATCAAAGGTGTTTTTGGTAACGTTTATCAAATGCTTACGCACCTTTAGAATATTATACATAAAGGGTTTGCTCTCAGGATGAACAACCTTTGCTTCCGATACGAGTTTTGCATTTATAAATATATTCTTTGCATAGTTAGAGTCGGCGTAATCATCCTTAAGTTTAGAAAATTCAATATCGCAAAGTAAGATATCGTAGGGCTCACACTCTATTTTATCCTTGGAATAAAATTTATATTTCACACTTTTTGTTTTGCCATTTGAAAAGGTGATATCACTTTTAACCGTATAAACGGGGAACTCCCCTTCACTCGGCAGGTCAACAATGGTTGCCTCTACGTTCATCGTTTTCCCCGATAATTCCCTTTCTACGGGAAGAGCAAAGATATTTATGCCAAGGCAAAATATCATAGAGGCGAGAAAACCGCAAAACAGAGGTATTGCCCAAAGTCGCAAATGTTTAATCGAGGGAAGAAATCCAATTACCACCGAACAAATGAGGAACAAAACCCCCATCGATACAGCAAAATTCGCACCTATAATATTGACCATTAAAAGGGTTAAAAAGAATGTTGCACCACAGTATGCAAGGGGTCTTTTCACGGTTTATTTCACCTCTTTCCTTTAACAAAAATACCTCCCCCAAAAAAGAGAGAGGTAAAAAATATTTATTGCTAAGAAATATCTACAGTAACGTCATAACTGCCCGAAACGAAACAAGTGTTTCCTCTCTTCACAGTAAAGGTGGGATTAAGTGTAGTGGTGGCGGTGGCGGTGGTACAGTCCACAGTAACTACAATATCGGATGCATTCATCCTGCTTAAGTCATACGAACTGCCAATTACGACCACCCTTTTTATTCCCGTTTTAATGGCAACCTTTTTGTTTTCGGGAGGGTTGACTATTTTAATATTTTCAGCAGGAATTGTAAAGGATTTTGAAGAAAGATTTGAGGTATCTACTTCAGCCGAGAAATAAATATCTTCAATGGATGAATACTCCTCAAAGGCAACCCCCGCAATATTGGGAAGTTTAAGCGCAAACTTACTTGTATCAGGGTTTGAAAGGTCAATTTTAGAAAAATCTACCGTGCCGTCGAGTTTAATTTCGGTAAGTTTTTCCACCACCGAAGGTTCACCCTTAACACCAATGGTTGTAATTTTCCCTTCACTGTTTTTGTTACCTTCAATTATCTCATAAACAGAGATTAAAGGAACGTTTTTGGGAAGATTTATGGCATTATAATTTATTGGCAATGTCTTTCTTAATAACACGTTGGCAGAGATAGGTGCCTTGGTATAAGAAAGGGTAATGTGTTTAATCTTTTGGCTTTCTGGATTGGCACTATCGAAAAGGATAGCATCATTTTCGCCAAGCAACATAACATCGGCATCATAACGGGTGGTAGAGGTAAGTTCACCATTTACATTGGCATAGGCCTTTGCACCCGTTATTTGAGAAATTTCCTTTTCGGGACCCGTTACGGTAAGGTTTTGATTTTCTGCACTTAAAAATTCGGGTTCTAAAATATAACTTTCATTATTTTTAGCAAGGTTCTTTACGGTGGCACCAACGCAGTCAATCGACACCTTAAAGGTTGCGGTCTTTTCCACATCCAAGGTAACGTTTACAAAGGAGGGCTCAACCGAGATGATTTTATAATCCCCTGCCTTTGCCTTTGATGCTGAAAGTTTAAGGTTATAGTTACCGCTGGTTGTAACACTACCCATATCGGCAGTAACAACAAGGGATTCAGCATTGAGTTGTTTAACCACGTATTTTTTACCCGTTACTGTTACCTTAACCTTGGTTTCGGCGCCGTCGTATGCTTTAAGATTCGCAGTTCTTTCGCTTTCGGAAAAGGGGAAATCAATGCTAACGTCGGCGATAGCCACGTCGATTACGTCACTGTAGGTAATAGAAACGGTAATCCACATAATTACGGTAATAAGAAAAGATATAATAAGAAGAACGCGGTTACTCGTGAAAAATTCGGTTATTTTTTTCATTTGAACCACCTCTTCCATTGGGATTTAATCATCTCTGCACCCTTTTGTTCGGGAGTTTCGTCAATAAGCAACTCTTCCAAACGGGTTTTAAGGGTAACCGAGTCGAATCCACGTTCGATTTGACCGCCAAAAGCCACCGAGATAATGCCCGTTTCTTCCGAAACGACCACAACCACCGCATCGGATTGTTCGGTCATACCAATAGCGGCACGGTGACGGGTGCCAAGTTCTCTGTTCAAATCATTTGTGGCGGTGAGGGGTAAAATGCAGGATGCAGCAGCAACCTTGTTATCTCTGATGATAACCGCCCCATCGTGAAGGGGTGCTTTGGGGAAGAATATATTACAAAGAAGGTCATTAGATACGATAGCATCCATAGAACTACCCGATTTAATAACGTTGTCGAGAATGGTGAGGTTTTCAAACACCATCAAAGCACCGGTTTTGGAATTGGATAAACTACCCGCCGCCTTGCAAACCTGACCAATGGTGTTCTTCTTTTCTTCCATAGCATCTTCTAAAGATATGCTTTTGCCAAGGAACTTAAATTTGCTTCTGCCAATACGTTCAAGCAGGTTACGAAGTTCGGGTTGGAAAAGAATAATAACGGCAATAAGACCGATGCTCCAAACCGTCTGTAGAAGCATACTCATCATGGTCATATTTAACGCACGGACAATAATATTTACACCCAAAAGAATAAGAAGTCCTTTAAGGAGTTGCCCTGCGTGGGTTTCTCTTACAAATTGGATGGCTTTGTAGAGCAAAAAGGTAACGATGATAATATCCAAAATATCCCCGACAGTAATACCACCGAGGACACCTAAAAGGTTGTGCCAATACTGTGAAATTGTTGATAATACTCTTTCCATTCAACTTCCACCTAAAGAAATTTTGTATCCATTTTCGCAAAATGCAAACATTTTGCTCTATTTTAGTTTATTGTAACACAAAAACTAACAACATTCAATATTTTATTGTATCTTTTTTCACATTTTTTATTACATTTATAAAGAAATTTGCATCGTTAAATGTGGTGAAAATCGAGGGGGATATTCTCACGGTGCCCGACTCTAAAGTACCCATTCTTCTATGGGCGGTGGGGGCACACTGAAGTCCCGCTCTTACCCCTATTCCACGCCTGTTGAGTTCCCTTGCCGTATCGGTGCTGTGAAGTCCCTTTACATTAAAAGAAAACACGGGGGCGAAGTGTATTCCATCGGGTTTTGGAGTATATAGCGTTATATGATTCATCTTTGAAAGATTGTTGTATATATATGCAGAAATATTTGTTTCGTGGTTACGAATGGTGTCTATCCCCTTTGTCCTTACCACCTCAACTCCACCCTTTAGCCCCGCTATTCCGGGGACATTAAGGGTTCCGCTTTCCAGCCGTTCGGGGAAGTCGGCAGGTTGTCTTTTTTCTGCCGAACGACTGCCTGTACCTCCCGAAATCAAAGGATATTCTACCTCCCCTTTGCACAGTAAAATTCCCGTTCCCATTGGGCCATATAGGCCTTTATGTCCGGGAGCACAAAGATAATCAATATTCATATCCCTCATATTTATCGGGAACACACCTGCAGTTTGGGCGACATCAACTGCAAATAAAACACCCCTGTCGGCACATAATTTTCCTATCTCACCAATAGGCAAAACCGCACCATTCACGTTGGATGCGTGGGTGCAAAATACAAGGGCGGTATCATTATCTATTGCCCGTTCGAAGGAGCGAAGGGTGGCACTGAAATCTCCAAAAAACACCTCCGCCACCTCTATTTTGACACCGTTTTCGGCAAGTTGATACAAAGGTCGCATCACCGCGTTATGCTCTAAAGATGATACCACCACCTTCTTCCCCTTAAGAGGAAGCCCTTTAAGCACCGTATTTACCGATTCGGTACAGTTTTTTGTAAATATCACCCTTTCAGGGTTTTCAAGTCCAAATAAATCGGCTATTTCTTTTCGACAACTAAACACCATTTCCGCCGCTTTTACCGATAATTCGTATCCGCTTCTCCCCGGATTTGCCACCAAATTATTCATAGCATAATTTATATTTTGTATCACCTTTTTGGGCTTTGGAGAGGTGGTGGCGGCGTTATCTAAATATATCATACCTCATCACCAACCTGCCTGCCCAAAACCTTAATACCTGCATTATTAAGGATGTTTTCGGCGTCTTCAATATCCCCTTTAACAAAGATACTGTATCCGCATCCCACCCTATCCATATCGGCAGGAGACCGCTCTACGTATGCCCTTATGCCTTTAGATTTGAGAATATCCCTACCCTTAATGGCGTAGGTGATAGAACTTACCTGAATTAGTTGTTTTTTCATTATGTTTCACCTCTTGTCAATACCATTCTATGGATTAAAGGACAAGATGTGATATTTATGTTACACTATTTATTTTTACTGAATTTCCTTTTGGTTGCCGCACCGCCCCGAATATGCCTTTCCGCCTTGTTTATTTCAAGGACAGTTTTAACCTCATCATAAAGAATAGGATCTACCCTGCGAAGTCGTTTAGACACATCCTTATGCACGGTGGATTTACTTATGTTAAACACACTTGCGGTGGCTCTCACCGTGGCACCCGTATCTATAATATATTCACCCAAAACAATTGGTCTTTCTTTCAAACTCTCCTTCATACAATCAACTCCTATAAAACTTACTAAATTGTATGAATTTTTTTGAAAGAATATGTATAGCCGAGAGGTTCCCCTTGTGCCTTTATAATTAACAGACTTTTCAAAATAATATTTCATAAAATTATTGCTTTATGACCATTTTTTTGCTATAATGAAGCTATACAATATTAATATATTATGGAGGTATGAAAATGAGCAGATATTTACAAGCAAAGGAAATGTATGCAAAATGGGGAATTGATACCGATAAAGCAATCGAAACCCTTAAAAGCGTTCCTGTAGCATTGCACTGTTGGCAGGGTGATGACGTGCGTGGTTTCGACCAAAAGGTAGATGCCCTTTCGGGTGGTATTCAAACCACCGGTAACTATCCCGGCAGAGCAAGAACTCCCGAAGAATTGATGGCCGATTTGGACGTTGTTTTAAAACTTTGTCCCGGCACCAAAAAACTCAATCTCCACGCAAACTATGCAATATTTGATGATGAAAACGGTGGTTGGGTAGATAGAGATAAAATCGAACCCAAACACTTTAAAAAATGGGTCGATTTTTGTAAAGAAAGAGGCCTTGGCTGTGATTTCAACCCCACATATTTCTCCCACCCCAAATGCGACCCCTTAACCCTTTCTTCTCCCAATGAAGAAACCAGAAAATTCTGGGTAGAACACGGTAAAGCATGTATCAGAATTTCTCAATATTTAGCAGAGGAATTAGGTCAAGAATGTGTTATGAACATTTGGACCGGTGACGGTTTCAAAGATATTCCTGCCGATAGAATGGGTCCCCGTATGAGATACAAACAATCCATCGACGAAATCCTTTCTGAACCCTTTGATTTCAACAAGGTTAAACCCTGTGTAGAATCCAAAGTTTTCGGCATCGGCGTTGAAGCATATACCGTAGGCAGTGCTGAATTTGCACTTTCTTATGCCGCTATCAACAAGGATAAATGTATCCCTCTTATGGATAACGGCCACTATCATCCCACCGAGGTTGTTTCGGATAAAATCCCTGCACTCCTCGCCTTCTTCCCCGAAATCGCATTACACGTTACCCGTCCTATTCGTTGGGATAGTGACCACGTTGTATTGCTTGATGATGAAACCAAAGAAATCTGCAAGGAGATCGTTCGTTGCGGCGGTCTTGAAGGCAGAGTAAAAATTGCCCTTGACTATTTCGATGCATCTATCAACAGAATTTCCGCTTGGACTGTTGGTTTTAGAAATGCACAAAAGGCATTGCTTATGGCACTTCTCACCCCAAGTGATGATTTGTGCAATCTTCAAGATAGTTACAACTTTACCGAACTTATGGTAAAACAAGAAGAGCTTAAAACCCTTCCCTTTGGCGATGTTTGGAACGAATACTGCAAGGTTTGCGGTGCTCCTGCCGACGGCGAATGGTTTGATACCATCAAAACTTACGAAGACGAAGTTCTTTCAAAACGTGCATAAGGAGAGTAATGTAATATGTTTTTCAAACAAAACGAAAAACTTTTAGCGGATTTTTCACGCATTTCTAAAACCGCAGGTGCCCGTGCCGACTACGTTCAAGGCGGTGGCGGTAACACCTCGGTTAAACTCGAAGACGGTCTTATGGCCATTAAGGCATCGGGATTTTGTCTTTCCGATATTGAACCCGATAATGCATACGCAGTGCTCGACGGTGCAGGACTTCGTGATTTTTATCTTTCAAGCGAACCCACCGACTTCGAAAACGTAGAAACCGCAGGTTCTACAAAGGCAAAGGAATCAATCAAGACCATAGAAGGTCTTGCACAGCTTCGCCCCTCGGTTGAAGCAGGATTCCATTCAATCCTCAAAAAATTCGTTGTTCACACCCATAGCGTATATGCAAACCTCGCCGCTTGTGCCAAAAACTGTGAGGATATTTGCAAATCTGCCTTTGATGGTGCAGAATACTCATGGGGAATGGTACCCTACGTTGATCCCGGCGCAAACTTAACCTTTGCAATCCGCAACGAACTTGCCCGTGTTGAAAAAGAAACAGGTAAGGTGCCTTCAATTATCATTATGCAAAACCACGGTATCATCGCTCACGATGATGACCCCGATACCTGCCTTAAACTTCACGCCGATGCAAACGAACGCATCGCAAAACAGTTTGGCATTAGTGCAGATAGTTTCCCCGCAATAAATATCAAGCAAATCGAAGAAGGCGTATTTGAAGCCGATACCCCCTATCTTGCAGACGCCCTTAAAAGCGGCAGATATACCGAACAATTCTTGCTGGAACAACCCCTTTATCCCGACCAAATGGTATTCTTAATTGGCACCTTTGCTATGGATAAAGATACCGTAGAGGATGGCGAATGTGTTGCCAACAGTAAAAATGGCAGCGTTGTAATGCGTATGGATGGCAAAAAAGCAAGGGTGCTTATTGAAACCCTTACCGCCGTTGTATTTGTTATCTCTCACATCGAAGCAGCAGGATATCCCCTTTCAACCATGGGTGAAGCCGCTAAAAACTTTATTGCCAACTGGGAAAGCGAAAAATATCGCAAATCTTTGGCAGGTAAATAATAAAGGAAGAAAATACTTATGAGTATAGATATGACTAAATGGCAGGATATTGCCAAACAAAATATTCACAACCGCCAAGGCGGTGAAGGTCGCCTTGCAGGTAAGGTTACCATCGTTACAGGTGCGGCTCAAGGATTTGGTAAAGGTATTGCCGAAGAACTTTATGCCGAAGGTGCAACCATTATTGTTGCCGATATGAATAAAGAACTTGCCGAAACCGTTGCTGCCGAAATGGGCGAACGTGCCTGTGCTATCGCAGTTAACGTATCCGATGAAGAAAGCGTTGCAAACCTCATCGGAGAAACCGTTGAAAGATTCGGCGGTCTTGATATTATGGTGGCAAACGCAGGTGTTGTTCGTTCCGGTCCTATTGCCAACTTCGAAAAGAAAGATTTTGAATTTGTAACCGCAATTAACTATACCGGATTGTTCCTTTGTGCAAAATATGCCGCAATTATTATGCAGGCACAACATGAAGCCGACCCCACCGCATCCTTCGATATTATTGCAATGTCAAGCAAATCGGGACTTGAGGGTTCAAATAAAAACTTCGCCTATGCAGGAAGCAAATTCGGTGCTATCGGTCTTGTTCAAAGCTTTGCACTTGAGCTTTGCGAATACAACATCAAGGTAAATGCCATCTGCCCTGGTAACTATCTCGATGGACCCTTGTGGTCAGACCCCGAACGCGGACTTTTTGTTCAATATCTTAACGCAGGTAAGGTCCCCGGAGCAAAGACCGTTGAGGACGTCCGCCGTTTCTACGAATCAAAGGTTCCCCTTAATCGTGGATGTTTGCCCATCGACGTTGCCCGTGCAGTTATGTACTGTGTGGAACAAAAATACGAAACAGGTCAAGCTATCCCCGTTACCGGCGGTCAGGTTATGCTTAATTAGGTGATAGTATGATAGATATTAGTATCCTTAACAAATTAAACGCCCCCACCAAAGAGGAACGTCTTGAAAATCTTAAAGAGGTATTAAAGACAACCCAGTTTCCTCCCGCAGTGCCTCAATATATAAACAACCATATCCACACCACCTATTCTTTCTCTCCCTATTCACCTACCGCTGCAGTTTATGCCGCACGTATGGAAGGTCTTTGCACCGCAGGTATTATCGACCACGATTCTATCTCGGGGGCTAAAGAATTTTTAGAGGCAGCAAAGATTGTGGATATCCCTGTTACTATCGGTATGGAAGCCCGTGTTAGTATGGACGGTACCCGTATGGAGGGTAAGCGTACCAACAATCCCGACCAGGTCGGAGTATCCTATATGACCATTCAGGCGGTACGCCACGATAAGATAGATACTCTCACCGAGTTTTTCAAACCATATCAAGATGCACGTCATCTTCGCAATCGCAAAATGGTAGAGAATATAAATAAACTCCTTCCCGCTATCGCCCTTGATTACGAAAAGGACGTATTACCCCTCTCGTTAGCAAAGGAAAACGGCGGTGTTACCGAGCGTCATTTAATGTATGCACTTGCAATTAAACTTGTAAAACAGGTTGGCAAGGGTCAGGCGATGATAGATAAACTATTAGACCTTGGAATTTCCCTATCTAAGAAGCAAGAGACACAAATGCTTGATGAAGAATATCCCTTCTACGAATACGATCTTCTCGGCATTCTAAAGAGTGCTTTTGTTCCCAAAATATACGTTGATGCCACCGATGAATGTCCTAAACTTAAAGATATGGTGGATATATGCAGTAAGATAGATGCCTATCTTTGTTATGCATACCTTGGTGACGTTGGCGACAGCGTTACGGGCGATAAAAAGGCACAAAAGTTTGAGGATGATTACATTGAAGACCTGTTTGAGTGCTTAAAAGAGGAAAACGTTAAGGCGGTTACCTATATGCCCACCCGAAACACCCCCGAACAACTTACCCGTTTGAGAAAACTTTGTGATGATTACGGTATGTTCCAGGTATCGGGCGAGGATATCAACTCTCCCCGTCAAAGTTTTGTAATTAAGGCAATGGAAAATCCAATGTTCGCAAACTTGATTGATGCAACCTGGAAACTCATTGAACACGAAAATAATAAGTAATACAAAAAAACCGTCGACAAAAGTCGACGGTTTTTTGTGGCACGCCAGAAGGGATTCGAACCCCTGACCTTTTGGTTCGTAGCCAAACACTCTATCCAGCTGAGCTACTGGCGCATATTCGTTTTCCGAATGCCCAAATATAATATCACATTAGAAAACAAAAATCAAGCATTATTTTGAAAAAAATTAAAATATTTTTTTGCTACCGTTTTTCACAAAAACAACCCCTGCAGATGAATTATCATCCGCAGGGGTATTTTTAATATTTATTCAATATTATTTGTTAACAAGTTTGCCGGATTGTTTTGCCAAACTGATGAAGCTATAGGGGTCAACGTATTGAACAGTCTTGCCTCTGGTTGCACAGTAAGAAGTATAATTATCTACCATCTGCTTAATTTGAGTGGGAGATTGGATAATTGTACGGAATGCTGAGAAGTTATAACCACTCATAGCAGTAAATGAATGTTTATAAAGTTCAGAAGAAGCTGTTGCAATATCAATGCCTTCTTGGCGACAAACAATGAAGGGAGTATCGCCACGTTTGGCAAAGAGCCAACTGGATTGATGGAATACAGCGGCGGGGCTGAATTGTCTGTACATATCAGCAATATCGGTATCAATGGTGTTGTTACCCATAATGAGGAAGCCGGTGATATCCATATCACACATATCATAGAGCTTCTTAGCATAATCGGCATAGGTCTGACTTGCGGTTGCGGTGGAACGTCTGGTACCAAACAATCTAGGTGTCTTGTTTTGGAACAAGCCGGTGGGAATCAAGTAACCTGCACCTTCACCTGCAGCGAAGTAGTCGCAATCGGTCTTATGATCATACATATATTCGAATGCCATGGGAACACGGTTTGCAAGGTTGGGGTTGATAGACCACATAAGGTCAACCTTACCACGGGTAGCTTCACCCATCCAGAACTTAGTAACGTATTCTTTGAGCCATGCAGAGGAGTCATAGTCACCGATGTAGAAGGTGAAGTAGTGAATACCGGAATTGTAGTTGGTAACCTTGGCAGTTTTGTTGTTAACAAACTTGTCGGTTACGGTATATTTGTAAGATACAGAACCGTTGGTCATGCTGGGAGTGGGCCATGCGTCTGCTTCTTTACCCATATTGTAACAAGCAATAATTTCAGAGAGCAACCATTCTTGTTGGTAGGAGGTATAACCACCTGCAGTGGCGTTACCGCAGTCACTTGTGTACTTAATCCACCAAGGAACGAAGCCCATGAATGCACCGATTTTACCACCTGCACGGTTGTAACGTCTTTCAAATACCATCTTCAAGGTTGCTTGGTCAAGACCTTTACTTGCTGAGGGTGCGTCTTCAGGTCTGTCACCTGCATAGGGGTTAAGGTCAATAAAGAATGCACGACGGGCAATGAGGTAGTCGTGGTTTTCAATACAGAATTTGTATGAATCACCGTCAGCAGCGACAGGGTTTCCGGGTGCTACGGGAGCACCGTCAACGGTGTATGCGATGTATTCGTAAGAGCAACGATCGAAGTAGTTATCGAGAGCCCAACGATAAGCATCGTTCTTAGCACTACCGGTGGTAGAACCATTGAACTTGCCAACCAAGCTCATCTTTTGTGCTATGCCCTCTTCTTTAAGGAAGGTTTCGAGGTCGGAACCTGCCATAACGGGGAGATAACCGTCAAGACCGCAGATAGTAGCGGCAACGTTAGCGGTTGCGGGAACATTGGGATCCCAAAGGATGTAACCGCTTTGTTCAATCAAGGGTTTGAAGGTCTTGAAGAAGGTGTACCAGCTACCAATCTTAACAATGTCAAAACCATAGAAGGGGCTGGTCTTGCTTTCAACGGTGAAGTAGTTTAACCAAGTACCGTCGGAGCTATCCAAGTTAACGTACATAACGCTGGAGTGCTTTTCATCCATACCGAAGTCACGGTTCATAAGACCTTGTAAGCTATACATCAAACGTTGGTGGTGTACAGTTCTGGCAACTGCAGTAGCACTAACAACGTATATAGTTTTGGGTTTAATGCCGAGGGTTGTGGTTTTGTAGGACTTATCGGAGCCGTCGTCGCCATCTTTACCATAAGCATTATTCTTAACTACGGAATCGGGGATAGAAACGGGATCGGGTTCATATGGTTTATAGGTAGATACAACGGATGCTTTAGAATATGTGCTATCGAACTCATCAATCTTCTTAACAACGAGTTGAAGAATAGTCAAAGCATCAACAGAGTTAACACCTGAGGGTGAAATAACGTCTGCAATGTATTGTTGTTTAGGAGTAAGTTCAATTCTACCAACGGAGAATTGAAGTGCAAGAAGTGCGTCAGCTGCGTTAACCTTATCGTCACGGCTTACGTCGCCTTCATAGTAATCGGGGGGAAGGGGTTCGAAATCGTAACCTGCGGGATATGCTCTGAAATCATCAAAGGTAAGAACTGCAGCGGTTTCGGCTTGTTCCATATTGAACCAAGTGATACGCATACGTCCAATGTTATCCCAAGAGGTGAATTCATAAGCAGCAGGATTGAAATCTTCCTTATCGAATCTAACGGTATACCATCTGCCCTCTTCCCAGTCGGTTATATCAACACTGTAGTTAAAACCGTCTTGTTCATCTCTACTGGTGGGCGAACTTCTACTAATAAAGTTGACTTGGAGTTCTTGACGACCTTCAAGTTGTTTACCGTAATAAACTTGGAAACTGAAATGTTCATAATTGCTAAAATCGATATCTTCATATTCAATAATAGCCATTGAACCGGAGTTACCGGCATTATTCATAACTTGGTCGTTAATCATTCTAACGCCGGATGTACCCTCTTTGAAGTTGGTAGTATTTTTTCTAACTTGGGTGCCAATGAAACCGGTCCAACCTTCAATGGTTTCGCAGTCGTTGATCATAAGACTGCCGTCTTCCATTACTCTGGGAGTAGGAGCATAGTAAATTCTAATTTCAGAAGGAATGGGGTTAGAAGATTCAGGAGCTTCTTTATGTGCCATAATTCCGTCGAAGGAGAAACTTACGTTGGTAGCAATTTGGGGATTGTTGAACCAAGTAACACGAATACGGTTAACAGCAGACCAAGAAACGGTGCTTACTGCGTGTTGGAAAGCACTCATAGGAATAACAACGTGGTACCAACCTGCTTCCTTGTCGGCAGCATCGGTCCAGTTGTAGTTGTAACCGTCTTGAGCGTTAGCATTATCGTCGGTGTTGGTAAAGTTAATTTGAATATTATGTGCGCCGGGTAAGGGATCACTTATAAAAAGATTCAAACTAATGTAACTGTAAGAAGAAAGGTCGGTGGTGGGGAAATCGAACCATGCCATAGCACCAACGCTGGCTGATTGACCAACAGGGACAGAAGCAGTCATAGCTACTGCCTTGGTACCTTCAACGTGTTGGGCACTAAATGCGATGTTAGAATTAAACTGACCAATCCAACCAGCAAGAGAATCACCGTTATTGATCATAAGATCGCCGTCTACTTCGTAGGGGGTATGACCTTTGTTGGGGTCGGTGTTGGAAGGAATGTTGGAGGTGTCAACAAAACCACGGAGATTATCGAAAATGAAATAATCTACAGAAACTGAATTTTCGTTATGCCATAACCATCTTAAACGACGGATATCGGACCAAGTAGCACCTTCATCACCGCTTTGGGTTGTCTTCTCTAATGTAACGGTGTTCCAACCTACTTTTAATTCAGAAGTAAAGATTTCAAAGTTGAATCCATTTTGAGCTGCGTTGCTGGAGCACATATCAAACTCGATCATACCACCGCTGATAGCAACAGGGATATAAACATCGAGTTGGAAGTAATCATAAGAAGAGAAATCTTGACTTGAACTGTAATCGTAGTACAACAAGGTACCACCAGTGGTGGGTTGGGGGAACTTCCATTGGAAAGCTGCGCTACCTTGGGTCTTGTCGGTAGTGTTCATACCTGCATAACTGCCATTGGCAACGGGAGTGAATCCATCGCCACTATCAAAGGCATGAAGAAGACCGGGTTCGGAAGTAGAAGGTGTAGAGGGGGTGGTGGAGGAGGTTGAATCGGGTTCACCATTTACACCTCTCAAGTTATCGAGAAGGAAGAAATTCACGTTATCGATTTGACTTTCGTTGAACCAGGTAACACGAATACGGTTAATAGAAGTCCAGTCAGCAGTTACTGCCATAGGAATAACCGCTTTGTGGATGGTAATAGTGTTCCAACCGATGTTGGCGAAAGTAATGTCAGCATCCCAGTTGTAACCGTCTTGATTGGTATTGCCTGTTACAAAGTTGAATTGAAGTTTACCGCCGTTGCCATCAAAAGCAACAGGGGTGTAAATATCAAATCTAATTTTATCGTAAGAGGACAAATCTTTAGCGACAGAAAAATCAATAAAGAACATACCGCCAACGTTGGCAGTTTGACCTGTGTGATGGGTGAAGTTCATCCAAGTTGAACCTGAACCCTCTGTTTTCTCATTTGATTCAACAGCCACGTTGGTGTTAAACGCCGTAGTGACAGGTGAAGTCGCATTGTAAACTTCATCAAACGAATAAATCAAAGTTTCGGTTTCGGCTGCAGAGGTAGAGACCGAACCTGCAACGAATACCGACATAATAAGCGATATCGCGAGGATAAGACTTATCGTTTTCTTCATAAAATCATTCCTTTCGTTTCTTGTGAGGGGATACCACCTCACTATCCATAGTAAATATATCATACTTTATACAATTTTGCAAGTGTTATTTGTTACAAATACATAATAATTTAATTGGTAATTATAACTAAAAATGTGCAACTTTTTGTAAAACAAGAAAAATCGGCAGAGAGTGTTACTCCGCCGATTTAGTTAAAATTTAATTATTCATTTGCCATTTGCAAAAGGTCTTCTTCCGATATAACCTTTATGCCCAAACTGTTGGCTTTGTCGAGTTTGCTTCCTGCCGCTTCTCCCGCTACCACAAAATCGGTCTTTTTAGATACCGATGATGATGTTTTGCCCCCCAATTTTTCAATAATTGCGGTGGCATCACTACGGGTTAAAGTGGGAAGTGTCCCCGTTAATACGAATACCTTGCCCGTAAATATTCCCTCTTGTTTTTGCAGGGTGGATTTCATATTCACACCCGCATCACAAAGTCGGGATATTAACTCTTTCGTACCTTCGAGGGAGAAAAATTCCACAACGCTCTGTGCCATAATATCCCCCACTCCCTCAATGCCGCAAAGGACTTCAAGGGGGGCTTTTGAAAGGTCATCTATTCCCTCAAATTCGGTTTCTATCAGTTTCGCGGCTTTAGCACCGATGTGTCTTATGCCGAGACCAAATATCAGTCGCCAAAGGGGATTAGTTTTGGACTTTTCTATGGCATCAATAAGGTTTTGTGCCGATTTTTCACCCATTCGCTCAATATCGGCAATATCCTCTTTTTTAAGGCCGTAAATATCGGCAGGGTTTTGAATCAAATTTCTCTCAACAAGTGCCTTTATCACCGCGGGGCCGAGACCCTCAATATCCATTGCATCACGGGATGCAAAGTGGATAAGATTTCGCATTAGCTGGGCAGGACATTCGGGATTTTTGCATCGTATTGCCGCCTCGTCATCTCTGAAAACGGGAGCGTTACAGGAAGGACAAACCTTAGGCATTTCGTAGGGGACAGAATCCTCCGCGTGTTTTACCGATGCGGTAACTTCGGGGATAATATCCCCCGCCTTTCGCACCCTTATAATATCCCCAATGCGGATATCGTTTTGGGTTATAAAATCTTGATTATGAAGCACCGCTCTCGATACGGTAGTACCTGCAAGTTGCACCGCTTCAAATACTGCGGTGGGGGTTAAAACTCCCGTTCTGCCAACGTTTATTTCCACGTCCAAAAGGGTGGTTTCCTTCTCTTCGGGCGGATATTTATAGGCAATAGCCCAACGGGGAAATTTTGCGGTACTTGCAAGGAGTTTTCGACTCTTTAAGTCGTTTACCTTAATGACCGCACCGTCAATATCGAAGGGCAGGGCTCCCCTTTTGTTGCCAATGTCTTGGATGGCAGATATTGCCGACTGAATACTTTTATGCACCGAGTAAAAAGGAACGATATTGAATCCCAATGATTTCATATATTCTAAGGTTTCGCTATGTGTCTCTTTTTCCGTTTCGGAGCATTGTTGCATATTGAAAACGAATATGTCGAGTTTTCTCGATGCGGTAACGGATGCATCCTTTTGGCGAAGGGCACCGGCGGCGGCATTTCGGGGATTTTTGGCAAGTTTTTCTCCCCTTAACTCCTGCATTTCAAGTAGTTCGAGAAAACTGTTCTGTGGCATATATACCTCTCCCCTGACCTCAATTTCGTCAACGGGGAATTTTAATTTTTTAGGTACGTTTTGAATGGTTAAAATGTTTTCGGTTACGTTTTCGCCCATCGCACCGTCGCCTCGGGTGGAACCCACCTCTAAACGTCCTTTTTTGTAGTGAAGAGATACCGAAAGTCCGTCAATTTTGGGTTCTACAACGTATTCGGGATGCTCCACTGCCGAACGAACACGGCGGTCAAAATCTAAAAGTTCATCAAAACTAAAGGCATCTTGCAAACTTTCCATCGGCACGGTATGAGCAACGGGGGAAAATTTTTCCGAAACCTTTCCTCCTACCTTTTGGGTGGGGGAATCGGGGGTTATAAGCTCGGGATATTCCGCCTCTATTGCCTTAAGTTGATTGTTGAGCATATCGTACTCGTAGTCGGAAATTTCAGGGGAGTCCATATTATAATAACGGTTGGAGTGATATTCTATCTCCTCCCGTAGTTGTTTGACTTTTAATTCAGCTTCAAAATAGTTCATAATAAAGCCCCTTTTGATTGATATTTTTATTATACCATATCCCGCCATATTTTACTACATTTTTTTTGCAATCAAGGCATTTCCTTGACAATCTGTCCTGTCAGCGAAGCTGACGATTGGAGGACAATGTCTCTTACCTCTTCACGTTTACATATTACTTAAAAATATCCCTCCACCGCTTTGCGGTCCCCCTCCCTTTAGGCAAGGGAGGCATAAAAAAGACGGCGAGAAAATCTCACCGTCTTGAGTGTGTTTATTTATTAATACAATCCCAAATAGGGTGCAGGGTCAACCTTAACGCCACCAACTCTAACTTCAAAGTGAACGTGGTTGCCGGTTGCTCTACCTGTCATACCGATAGCCGCAATGTGTTGACCGCGGGTAACCTTTTGACCCACCTTAACAAACATAGCGCTACAATGGGAATAGAGGGTTTGATATCCGTCACCGTGGTCAATAACGATGTATTTACCGTATCCGGTGGTTTGGCTTGTAACCTCAACTACGGTGCCTGCTTCGCCTGCATAGATAGGAGTACCTGCAGGGGCACAAATATCTACTGCGGTGTGTCCTCTTCCGTCACCCCAATAGGCAGAAACGTAGGAATTAGAAACCCTTGCAACAGGCCAGAAATACTTTGCATTACCGCCGTTGGTGCCGTTAGGACCTGCAGTAAGTGCTTTAGTACCTACAACCTTCTTTTGGTCACGGGGAAGTGATACAACTTCACTACTGATCAATTCGCGTTTAACTTCAATGCCGTTTTGATAATAAACTTTGTATGTTGCCTTGTTTTTACCGTTAACACCCGAAACAGAGGTGTATTCATAACCTTGGGGTTTAGAGGAATCGTTTACCTTAACGGTTTTGAAGGGAACCTCTTCAACAACGGTTTCTACACCGGTGGTGCAAATGGTAATAACAGATGATATTCTTGAAATATCGGGAGTTTTCATATATTTAGAGGAGTTGGTATCGAAAAGCCCCTCAACAAATTTAATGTTGTTAGCACAAACTACGTCATCTTTTGAATAGCCGTAGTATGCTTGAATTGCGATATCTACCGCATCAACAAATTCTTGCTTATTAGGACAAACAAGAGCGAGTTCACCATCCACGTAAAGACCGCATGCTTCGGCGAAATTGTGGGTAGAAATAAGGTTTTCATAAATAGAGGATAAATTGTCAACTTCACCACTGACAACTATCTTTTCAGAATAGTAGGGATTAACGCTAAGGGTATCTTCCACAAGACGGTCGTTAACGTTTTTACAAGCAACGTCAAAGTTTTCTGCATCGGATACATAACCAACGGTTTTACCGTCAACCTTAACTTCATAAGCAAAGGTAACGGGCATCCAAACTGCTACAACCGCAAATACGATGCAGAATGATACAATAGCGGGGATAATCTTCCACCATACAAAACGGAAGGTGGAATTGACATCTTCATAGGCACGAATAAGCCACTCGGCAAGGGTTAAGGTGGATTTTTTTATGGCACCTGTAACCTTTTTATGAGAGGAAGATACAGTGTCTTTAAGTCGGTTAGATAAACCGACTATATTCTGTTGTTCGGTACTTGTACTCAAAAATAAAACTCCTTTGTTCGGGGGTTCCCGAAATGGTTGCAATTTTGTAACCGCTTTGTCTATTATACCTAATTATTACAAAAATGCAACCTTTTTTGGACACTTTCCACATTTCAACCAAACTTTTTAGGGGTGTGTATTGTTATTTATGTGCAATCCCTACAAATTAAATGGAAGATTTTGGCAAATTTCGACATTCCCCAACTTTCTTTTTGTAACAAGTTTTACCTACTTTTGCCCATTTTTTATTCCAAATTGTAACAAACCGCCTCTTACTTGTAATAACTTCCCACAAACTCCAAAAATTCTTGACATTTTAGATAGTAGTATATATAATAGTATAGTTAATATAATGAGATATTATTGTTTTCTCCAAATTCCTTTATGAAAGGCGGAAAAATTATGAATAAAGACCTTGCACAAATCCCTGCAAGAATAAAAGAACTCCGTGAGATTTTGGAAATTTCTCCCGAAGAAATGGCAACTGACCTTTCTATCTCGGTGGAAAAATACTTAAGTTATGAAAATGGTGAGGTGGATATCCCCATCTCTGCCCTTTATGAAATAGCCGCAAAACTTGGCACCGACTTCACCGTACTTTTAACCGGTGAAAGCCCCCGAATGAACACCCAGACCGTGGTGCGTAAGGGCAACGGTGTTAAGGTTGAGCGTTACGAAGGATATTCCTTCACATCCCTTGCATCCAACTACATCGGCAGAATTATGGAACCAATGCTTGTTACCATTGAACCTTGTGATAAGGAACCCGCACCCGTTATGCACGGGGGACAGGAATTTAACTATGTTCTCTCGGGCAAGGTAAAGGTTACCGTAGGTAACAGGGAACATATTCTGGAAGAGGGCGATTCTATCTATTTTGACCCCCGTGTCCCCCACGGTCAATCTGCCATAGATGGCACTGCCTCATTCCTTACCGTGATTTTGGAGTAATTAAAGGAGTTTTAAGATAAATGGAAAATAAAAGCAATCCCATTTTAGAAAAATATCTCCCTCGTACAGAGTTTTCATCCTATGAGGATTTTTATGAGAACTATACCGTTAACGTTCCCGAAAAATTTAACTTCGGTTTTGATATCGTTGACGGTTGGGCAAATATAGAACCCGAAAAACCCGCCCTCGTTTGGTGTAATGATAACCTCGACGTTACCACCTACACCTTCGACTATGCAAAGAGATATTCCAACCGTGCCGCCAACGCCTTCAAAAAGGCAGGTATCAAGCGTGGCGACGTTGTTATGCTTATTCTCAAACAACGCCCCGAGGTATGGTGGTGCATCACCGCCCTTTGCAAGATGGGTGCTATCTGTATCCCCGCTACATACCAACTTACCGAAAAGGATATTGTCTATCGCTGTAACGCCGCATCGGTTAAGATGATTGTATCTACCGACGATGATTATATGCTCAAAAATATTGATATCAGTATCCCAAAATGCGAAACTTTAGAAAAGGTTGCCGTTGTTGGTGATAACATCCCCAATGGATATATTGATTTCCGCAAAGAGATAGAAGATGCATCCGACGTCTTTGAGGATGATGGTATGCAAAAGAAGGATGACCTTATGCTCATCTACTTCTCCTCGGGTACAACCGGCATGCCCAAAATGGTTACCCACGATTTCTTCTTCCCCCTTGGCCACATCGTTACCGCAAAATATTGGCAATGTGTTGAAAACGGCAAGATACACATGACTCAAACCGACTCGGGTTGGGCAAAATTTGCTTGGGGTAAGATATACGGACAATGGATAGCAGGTGCGGCTATCGGTGCCTACGATACCGAAAAATTCCAACCCCTGCCTATGCTTCGTGCTATGGAGGCAATCCGCCCCACCACCTTCTGTGCCCCCGCCACAATCTACCGTTATCTCATTAAAGAGGATTTAAGCGGATACGATTTCTCTTATATTAAACACGCCTGCGTTGCGGGTGAACCCCTAAACCCTGAAGTTTTCTATCAAATCAAACAAAAGATGGGATTCGAACTTCACGAAGGTTTTGGTCAGACCGAGGGTCCCGTTCTTATTGCAAGCTATCCCTGGATAGAGATAAAACCCGGTTCTGCAGGAAAAATCACCCCAAATATGGGTATTAAACTCATTGATGAAAACGGCAACGAATGCGAAGACGGTATTGATGGTTCCATCAGCGTAACAGGTACCGACATTAAACATCCCGTTGGTCTTTTTAAGGGATATCATAAAGATAAAGAAGCCACCGACAAATGTTGGCAAAACGGTATCTACAGCACAGGCGATATGGCTTGGCGTGATGCCGACGGATATATCTGGTTCAGAGGTCGTAACGACGACGTTATTAAATGTTCCGGTTATCGCATTGGACCCTTCGAGGTAGAAAGTGCACTGCTTGAGCATCCCTCCGTTCTTGAATGTGCCGTTACCGCCGCTCCCGACCCCGTAAGAGGTCAGGTTGTTAAGGCAACCATTGTTCTCGCCAAAGGATTCACCCCCTCGGATGAACTCAAAAAAGAACTTCAAAACCACGTTAAAAAGGTTACCGCTCCCTATAAATATCCCCGAATCGTTGAGTTTGTAGAAAAACTTCCCAAAACCATATCGGGTAAGATCAGCCGTAAGGTTATCAGGGACAGCGACCACTAATATATTCAAGTTTTAAGATAGGAAGTCTTATAAAAATGACCGATAAAAGATTAGTTTATGCGGATAATGCCGCCACCACACAACTCTCCTTTGAGGTGCTTACCGAAATGATGCCCTATATGACCGAGCATTACGGAAATCCCTCAAGTTTATATTCCTTCTCTGCCAGTGCAAAGGAAGCAATCGAAACCGCCCGTCAAAAGGTTGCCGATTGTCTTGGCGCAACCGCTAAAGAGATATACTTCACCTCAGGCGGTTCCGAATCGGACAACTGGGCAATTAAAAGTATGGCTAAAAAGGGTGCAAAGAGGGGCAAAAAGCATATTATCTCCTCTGTGTTTGAGCATCACGCAGTACTTCATTCCTTAGATGCCCTTAAAAAAGAGGGATTCGAGGTTACTCTTCTTCCCGTATATGAAAACGGCATTGTAAAGCCGGAAGATTTAGAAAATGCTATCCGTGAAGATACCTGCCTCGTTACAATTATGTTTGCAAATAACGAGATAGGCACCATTCAACCCATTGCCGAACTTGGTGAGATATGCAAAAAACACGGTGTTGTGTTCCATACCGACGCTGTACAAGCAGTGGGCAACGTTCCCATTGACCTGTCTACCCTGCCTGTGGATATGCTCTCCCTTTAGGCACATAAATTCCACGGACCAAAGGGCGTTGGTGCTTTATATATCCGTAAGGGTGTTTATATTGATAATCTCGTTCACGGTGGTGCTCAGGAGAGAAACCGCCGTGCAGGTACCGAAAACACCGCAGGTATAGTCGGTCTTGCCACCGCTTTGGATATTGCGGTTAAGGGAATGGAAGAAAAGAATAAAATGCTTCTTGAAATGAGAAATAAATTCATCGCAGAGGCATCTAAAATTGAACGTTCCAGAGTCAACGGCGACCTTGAAAACCGTCTCGCAGGTAACGTTAATATGTGTTTCGAGGGTATTGAGGGTGAATCTTTGCTCCTTATGCTCGATATGTACGGAATATGTGCCTCCTCCGGCTCTGCCTGTACCTCGGGATCATTAGACCCCAGCCACGTGCTTTTATCCATCGGTCTCCCCCACGAAATCGCCCACGGGTCATTAAGACTTAGTTTTTCCGACCTTAACAGAATGGAAGACGTGGATTATATTTTAGATAAACTCCCCGCCGTGGTTAAACGCCTTCGTGATATGTCCCCCCTTTGGGATAAGATAGTTTCGGAAAATAAGTAGTTTTCATCCACGATATAAATTCCCACGGAATTTATATCATATCGCATTTACCGCAGGTAAATATATCGCGTTTGTTATAAAACAAACATATCGCATTGCGAAGCAATATATCGTTATATATAATGTAAAGAAAAAGCAGGTCGTATGACCTGCTTTTTGCGATATGTTAGCTTTAAGCCAACGCGATATACTTGAATTTCAAGTGCGATATATTTGTAAAACAAATGCGATATATCATCGCTTTGCGATGATGTAAAAAACTGCAATAGGATGTTTTCCTATCGCAGTTTTTGTTACTTTTCACTTTTTGCGGTGATTATTGCCTCAATTATCACACTCAATATAACCGTTACGGCTGTCCAAGCGAAGACGTCGGTGGTTTCTAAATATATTTTGGCATCGTACATATGTCCGCCGATGGAAAATTCGGGTTTGCAAAGCACCTCTGCCGCCACCCCCGATTTCCAAGCGAGTCCCACCGCGGTTTTACACGCGGAGGTGAAATATGGCTTCACCGAGGGGATATATATCCCACTTATCTGCCTACCCACAGGCACGTTATATATACTGCACATTTCAAGCAGTTTACCGTCGGTTTCTTTAAGTCCTCTATGAAGATTTCCCCACACAATGGGAAGCACTATCAAAAAGGTGATAAACACGGGGATAATATCCTTATTGAGCCAAATCAGGGCAAGTATTATAAAGGATGCCACCGGCACCGCCTTTACAATATTCATCATCGGGGATGATATGTGATAGGCAAGTTGGCTTAGGTGGGTTATGGCGGATAGTATCACCGCCACAAGTACCGCAAGGATATATCCTAAAGACACCCTCACCAAACTATATAGTACCGACATCCAAAAACTGCTGTCCCCCATAAGGTCAAACAGTCGAATCGCCACCTGTTTTGGAGATGCCACCAACAATTCTTGATTAACATACAGGGCGACACCCCACCACACAAGTATCCAGAATATCCCCGAAAGAATAACATATATTATTTTTTTCGTTTTCTTATTTTGCATAATAGAAACTATCGTCGGGCAACTTGCCACCTACCGATTTTTTGTCGGCTTGCCAAAGCACGTTAAGAGTATTGGCAACCGCCTTTTTCATCTCGGCACCGTCCATATAGCAAATTCTTGCCGAGGGAATGGCTTTAGATGCAATCTTTGCCGATTTAAATATCTTATTTTGTTCAATGAGGGTTGCGGCATCCTCGACGTTTTGATTGGTGAAATCTACGGATTTTTTATAGTTTGCCAAAAATTCATCCAAAACTGCCTTGTTGGTTTCGGCAAAATCAGAGGATACTACAATGCATCCTTGGGTAAGGGGATATTCGTTTTTGTGAATTTCATCCCACTCGGCATTAAGGTCAATAACACGACTAAGATTGGGATTCTTGGCTATTGTAGCGGTGGCTGCAGGTTCGGGGAGAATACCGATGGTTGCCCCTCCCGATGCGAGAAGTGCCGATACTTCATCGTGTTCGGTTTTGTATTCTAAGTTTTCGCAAACCGCTTCTTCAATGTTAAGTTCACTAAGAATATATTTAAACAAATATTCGGGGGTTGCACCCTGACCTGCAGAAACAATCTTCTTGCCCTTAAGGTCGGAAAGTTCTTTTATGGATTTATCGCTGGATACAACGTAAAGATTGCCCAAGGTATTTACCGCTGCAATCTTAACCTTGCCGTTGGTTTTGTTGTAAAGTGTTGCTGCAACGTTAACGGGAAGTGCACAAATATCATATTGTTGATTTATCATAGCCGCAGCCAAGGTTTGAGGATCACCTTCCACGGTAAACTCATAATCGGCTAATTCGGTGGAGGGGTTAGACATCATATTTACCATACCCATTCCGGTAGGTCCGGAAAGTGTAGCAATTTTGACCTTTGCCTTTTCTGCTACGGATGATACGTCGGTAGGGGTATCGTTTCCGCCACAGGCACAAAGGGTGAACATCATAATCACCGACATAACAATAGAGGTAAGTTTAAGAAGTTTTTTCATTTTAATCGTTCCTTTCGATTCTTTGAGGTGTCAGAGTTAATCGATGCCTTGTGTTGATTAGTTTGCCACCGCTGATTGTTTTAGATTTATAATTTTAATTTTATTTTTTTCTTTTCGTTCAATGTATCCCTCGTTTTCAAGTTCATCCATTGAGCGATATAGGGTAGCACGGCTTACTCCCAAATGACTGGCAAGACGAGACATTGGCATATTTAATGTAACAATGCCATCGTCATTTTTATTAAGCGAAAGAAGATATTTTACAAGGCGAATTTCTCCGCTTTTCGCAGTGTATTGACCTATTTTACCATTTAGAAAACGTATTTTCTCCGATAAAAATGATATGTAATTCACCGCTACCTTGCCATCACAAGAAACGAGCCGTTCTACATCTTTAAAAGGGATAAAGCACACTTTAGACGTGCCTTTAGATACAATCTTTGAAACCGATGTATCTTCCCTGCAAAAAAGTCGGGCAAAACCAAAGGCATCACCCTCAAACAAGGTGTTGAGAAGCACCTCTTTTCCTTGATTTTGACCAAAAACTCGCACACACCCCTCCATAACAAAGGAAAGACAGGGTGATAAGGAGTTTTCTACAACCTCGCCATTAGAAAAGGTCTTCTGAACAATGCCCTTTGAAGAGGCAAAACCCTCTACCCTTTCCTCCTCGACGCCGTCAAACAAAAAGGATTTCTTTAGAATATTTATAAGTCTAATTTTTTGGGGTTCGGTCATTTTATCCCTCCAAACTGTCTTATATGATACACTTTTATTATACACATACATTATATATATGTCAAGTTTTATTAAGAATAAATTTTGGTAATAAATAATAATTAAAAACCCTTGACAAAAGTGGAGGAAAATATTATAATGTCTTTTGCTCATTTAATGATATTTGGGGAGGGAGCCCACAAATGGTAGTAAATCTTTCTGATTTGTTCGTTGCCGACGGCAATCTACCCTTTGAGTTTTCCCTTGATTTGTCCGATTTAGAATTTTATGGTGTCTATCCACTTAAGACCCCCACAAAGGTTTCGGGCAATATTCAAAGTCGAGCAGGAATTGTTACCTTGCAATTAAAGGCAGAGTATCTTTATTCTTCTCCCTGCGACCGCTGTGCCACCCCTGCCGAGAGAGAGTATTCCCTTTCTATAGAACGCACCTTGGTTCGTGAACTTTTCGATTTGGATGATGAAAGATTTATTCAGATCGATGGAGATGAATTAGATTTGGGCGAAATCGCCCGTACCGAGGTCATTCTGTCGGTCCCCGGTAAGTTTTTGTGCAAACCCGATTGTAAAGGTATCTGTGACCGTTGCGGTGCAAACCTCAACGAAACATCCTGCGATTGTTACAAAGAGAAAATCGACCCCCGACTTGCAGCATTAAAGGATTTTTTCAATGAGTAATTATTACTAAAGCTAAATTGCTTTGGGCTAAATATATAAGGAGGTGCTGATAATGGCGGTACCCGCAAGAAGAATTTCTAAAACCAGAAGAGACAAAAGACGTTCTAACGTTTGGAAGCTTGACGCTCCCACCCTCGTAGTATGTCCCAAATGCGGCGAATACAAACGTCCCCATAGAGTTTGTCTCGCATGTGGTCAGTACAATGGCCGTGAGGTTATTAAAGTTTCTGACGACAAATAATCCAGCACAAAATTAACAATTTTGGGTGTGAAAGACTCACGCCCATTTTGTTGTATAAAAAAACTGTTGTTTTTACAAAATCCCACGAAAGAGGTGCTATTTTGAAAAGAATAATCCCCCTTACACTGGCATTGGTGCTTTTGATATCCATTTTCAGCGTTATACCGGTATACGCCTCCAACTCAATGGCGGGCGATATCAACAAAGATGGTGTTATTGATACTAAAGACGCCCTTTTAGCCCTGCAACATTCGGTATCTAAAGTCGCCCTCGACTTCGATGCCCTTCATCTTTCCGATATTAACACCGACGGAGAAACCACTTCTGCTGATGCTTTGCTTATTCTTCAACGTTCGGTTGGCAAACTTACCGAGTTTGAAAACGGACAGCAAATTACCGAAACAACCTACAACGTAGGAGAAGCCGCACTTGATAACAACGCTTATAAAGATGAGCTTAGTGCCGACACATCCTTTGTTATAGATAATGTGGGGCTTGAAAAAAACACGATATATTACGTATCTTTTTCTTCAGCTCCATCGGTGCATTTTCAACGTATGATGTATGCCCTGCAAGGAATTATCAACAGAGATTTTGGCCGTGATACAAATCACACTACCCTTTTGTATTTTTATTACGACGGCAGTGATCCCCATTGGTATAATTACATTACCAAAGAGGGTAATTATTTCGAAGGAATTAACAAAATAACAATTACCACCACCAACCAATTCCTTGAAACCTTTAAAAATCAGATTAAACAATGCGGATATGTTGTTTGGGACCCAAACGTTCCTGCAACCTCCAACGTAGCCCTTACCATTTGCGGTATAGAGGGATATCTTCCCGTTCAAGCAGGTACCGATGCGGTAACTTTGCTTAAAAATGTTGGTGCGAAAGAAAAAATGTCCCTTGTGGGCATGTTCAAAGACAATGCCCAATCACTCCCCGGAAGCACCACCCCATCCAGTAAGAGTGCAAAAAATGATGCCTATCTTTGGACGTTAGATAAATATTTTGATCGTTGCTCCTCTACCTATTTAGCATACATTTTGGATGGTTCCAACGACGTTGCCACTTCCCCCTTCTCTCAAACCAGTGAAACCTATCGTCGTTGTTATCAAAACTATGACTACATTGTTGCCCGTCGCGCCTTTGCATTTGACCTTGATCCCTATAGTGAAGAGGCCGCCTGTGATGACCCTAATCAAAAAATAGGCACCGACCATCAAACAATGAGAAAAATCTTCAGTCGTCGATATGACCGTGCAAACGGAGATTTTGGTCAACTTCTTGGTTTCCCACCATGGTGGCTTAAATACAGTTCCAACGTATCCCTTCCCAACGGCACTCCCGCAGGTTCTAAACCGGCAACATGGATTGAATGGTACTTTTCGGAACTTATAACCTGCTACAACCTTGCAAAAGAAGCCGATGCCGCAGGACTTTGTCAAATGTCCAACGGTTCGGTATATTACAAATACCGAGTAGATAAAGACTTTGAATTCAAAAACAATCGTCCCGAACCAATGACCTTTGACCCCGACGTTCATTATTTCACCATTTATATGGGCGATTATGACTCCTCTGCTTGGCTCAAGGTATTGGTTTATAATCAATGGATGGCAGGCGGTGGCGATAAAGCCCGAGGAACTCTCCCCTTGTGTTGGGCATATAACTCCAATCTTTCCTATCGTGTCCCTATGGTTTTCCAATATATTTATGAAAACAAAACAGCCAATGACTACTTTGTCAGCGGCGACTCGGGGGCAGGATACGTTATTCCTGCCGCTCTTCAAAACGGTAGATTTTTAGCCTACACCTCTGCGGTGCGAAACCCTAATTATACCGACGGTCTTGATAAATGGGCAGAATATAGCCGTTCATTCTTTGATTTGTTTGATTATGATATCACCGGATTTATTATCAACGGTGCAAATCCCATGACCTATAAAATCTTTGAATGTTTCAACAAGATTTCTCCCGTTGGAAGTTTCCATAACGATGCTTCCCAAAAACTTACGGTATATAACGGCGTACCTTACGTTCATCTTCATAACGGAATAGACAACTCAACACCCGAAAGTACAATATACAGTTATTCCTTCACCGAGATGGGTGCATATAATTTCTCAGGATTCAGAACCGTTACCCTTTCCCCCACAAATGTTAAAACACTCGTAAACAACTACATCAGTTATGCCGCCACTAAAGGCAAAACGGTACAGTTCGTAGATATGTACTCTATTTTCTCCCTTATCCGTCAATCCGGTCAAGGAAAAATTGTAAATCAATAATTACAAAACAAAAGAAGGCACGCCTTAAAAGGTGTGTCTTCTTTGTTTTTAGTCTTTTCTTGCTTTTTGTTAGTTGCTATGATATTATGATAGTATACATCCTTATTTGGAGGAGATATTATGAAAAAAACTATATCGATTATTCTTTCTATCTTAATAATATCCTGTATGCTCCCTCTATCCCTTAATGCGATGGCAGAGGAATATACCGAAGGATATTATACCTATGAAGTCATCGACGATGAAGCATCCATTATAAGCGTAAACACCGGTATCAGTACAGCGGTGGAGATTCCATCATCCTTAGGTGGATATCCCATTACCAGCATTGGTTGGGGTGCATTTGACGGTTGCACAAAAATCACAAGTCTATTCATTCCGGCAAGCGTTACATTTATCAGTAACGAGGCATTTATAGGATGCACCGGTCTTACCGGATTTACCGTTGATGCCAATAACCCTGTCTATACAAGTATTCAAAACTGCTTGATAGAAAAGGATTCTAAACAACTGATAGCAGGATGTAAAAATAGTGTTATCCCTACCGATGGAAGCGTTACAAGCATTGGATATTACGCATTTTACGGCTGCACAGGACTTTTAAGCATCACCATTCCCGACTGTGTTACAAGCATCGATTGGGGTGCATTTCAAAATTGCACAAGACTTAAAGATATAACCGTTCACGATAATATTGAATATTTTGGCGGAGA
>JAFVID010000098.1 GCA_017474205.1 Clostridia bacterium
ACTGACCTACGATACAATAGATTACGAAGACCAAAAAACAAAGGATATGCTAAACGACCTTCTTATGGGTGCCGAAAAAATGGTGGGATTTTCCCTTAATAAACAAAAACTCATAATTGAGGTTTTTCCTGCCCCCGAAGATGGATGTATCATATATTTCACCCTAACCGAATCAACCGATGTAAAAAGGGTGCGACTTAAAAATAATAGAGGCAAACCAAAAGTGTTTGAGTTTTCAAGCAGTGAAAATATGCTTTGTGCCCTAAATAAACTCTCCAAAAGCAAACTTATTTTTAAGAAGAGTGAACTCTACGAACTTAACGGAAAATATCGTTTGGTTGTGTGGGAGAGGGGAAATCTGGCAGGAAGTATATTAAGAGAATATGGAGAAGAAATAAACAGTCCCTGTCTTGCGGCGGCATTCGTCAGCGAACACGGAAAACTATTATCATCTCCCGATGCGGTGGGAACGGTATCCGCCGCATTCAATAGTAAATAAACAAAAAGATAAACATAAAGGAAGTGTAAATATGGCCGATACAAGAATAAATCTCTGCGGTGTGGAAATGGATAATCCCATTATCCCTGCATCAGGAACATTTGGCTATGGTGAGGAATTTAAGGAATTTTACGATATAAATATTTTAGGTTCCTTCTCATTCAAAGGAACAACAAAAGATCCTCGTTTCGGTAATGAATCCCCCCGAATTGCCGAAACTCCCTCGGGAATGGTCAATGCCGTAGGACTTCAAAATCCAGGCATTGAGCGTGTTGTAAACGAGATACTCCCTAATATGCCTAAATATTTTAACAAGCCCGTAGTGGCAAATATCGGCGGATTTTCCATTGAAGATTACGTTTATTGTTGCGAAAAGGTCGATAAGGTTGAAAACGTAGGCATTATTGAGGTAAATATCAGTTGTCCTAACGTTCACGGTGGCGGAATGAGTTTCGGTGTTGACCCCGCATCAGCCGCCGCAGTAACTAAAGCGGTCAAAGCCGTTACCACCAAACCTGTGTTTATGAAACTTTCCCCTAATGTTACCGATATTACCGAAATCGCCAAGGCATGTGAAGCGGCAGGAGCCGATGGATTAAGTTTAATCAATACCCTTGCTGCTATGAGATTTAACCTTAAAACCCGTAAACCCCTTATTGCAAATATCAGCGGCGGACTTTCGGGTCCCGCAGTTTTGCCTGTTGCATTAAAAATGGTATATCAAACTGCAAAAGCGGTCAAAATTCCCATTATGGGTATGGGTGGTGTATCCACCGCCGCCGACGTCCTCGAAATGATGATGGCAGGTGCCACCGCCGTTCAGGTAGGAGCGGCAAACCTTGTTAATCCCTTCGCCTGTAAAGAGATTATCGAAAATCTCCCCGTAGAAATGGAAAAATACGGCATTAAATCTTTGCAAGAGATTATCGATAACGCAAGATAATATAACATAAAAAACTCCCGTGATTTTTCACGGGAGTTTTTGCGTGTTCAAAGTTATTGAAGAGTAATATCGTGCTTCTTGAGAATAGCGGTAAGACGGGCCATAGTGGATTCTTCAAGTTTAACATAAGTTGCGAGCATATCGTTAAGAGAGTTTAAGCAAAGATAGGGAGAACCATCACAAGCGGGATAAATAGCATAGGTGTTTCCGTCGGTTTTGGTGAACATAATTTTTACTATTCCAAAGAAAGGATTTCCCTCAACTGAGTCTAACTCTTTTCCCTGACAAAGTTCAATAATTTCATAAAAATCAGAACTGTGTATATTGGGTGTAAGCATTACCGATTTACCCTCTGCACTATCATTGCTGGGGCAAGAAATGGTAATACTATCCACGTCTTCTACCTTGAACTCACCGCATCCGCAAAGAATAAATATCATAGTGGTTGCAAGTACGAGGGATAAAATTTTAACAAACTTTTTCATAAATATTTCTCCTTTATCTTTCGGTTAAAAATTTTTCAAGGGCGGTATAACGAAGAGTTTTCTTGTTGTTATCCACCATATTTTTAATGCTTTCATCGGTGCCAATCAAAACAAGCAATCGTTTTGCTCTTGTAACACCGGTATAGAGCAAATTCCTAAATGATAATTGTGGCGGATTGCCAATAACGGGAATAACCACACATTCGTATTCGCTACCTTGACTTTTATGTACCGTAATGGCGTATGCCGGTTCAAGATGTTCAATATCATCGGTGGTATAAACCGCCATTCGCTCATCGTACCTAACGGTCAAAGTCCCCGATGAACGGTCAATAGAACAAATTATACCAATGTCTCCGTTAAAAACCCCCGTGCCAACCGACCCGTCGGCTTTTGTCCAAAGAATATCATAATTATTCTTTGTTTGAATAACCTTTTCTCCAAGGAATAAAGTTTTTCCGTGGGCAATAAACTGCACCTTTCTTTCTTCGGGGGGATGGAAAACGTCGCTTAATAGCATATTCATATTAAAGGTGCCAAGTTCTCCTTTTTTTGAGGGACAAAGCAGTTGAATATCCTCAAGAGGATTAAATCCGTAAGCAGCGGGAAGTCGTTTAGTTACTAAATCGCAAAGAATATTTGCTGCCTTTTTTGTGTTGGATTCGTGAACAACAAAGAAATCTCCTTCACTTCCACCAACTTCGGGATATTCACCACTCACAATCTTGTGAGCGTTAGTAACTATTAAACTTTCCATCGCCTGACGGAAAATGGTATCAAGTCGTACTACGGGGATTTTCTCCGACGCAATAAGGTTTGATAGCACGTTTCCTGCACCCACGGCAGGTAATTGGTCGCTATCCCCAACCATAATAAGTCGACATCCAAGGCGAGTGGCACGAAGTAGCGCCTCGAACAAAATAGAGTCAAGCATAGAAATTTCATCAACGATAATAACGTCCCCTTCAATAGGGTTTCGATCGTTACGTGCAAATACCGTGCGATTATTCTCTCCTCGTTCTGCCTCTAAAAGTCGGTGGATAGTTTTTGCCTCATATCCCGTTAGGTCGGTCATTCTCTTTGCGGCACGGCCTGTGGGAGCGGCAAGGACAATCTCCATATCAAACTGTCGCATAATGGTAATAATGGCCTTAATGGTGGTGGTTTTACCCGTACCCGGGCCACCGGTTATAATCATAGTCCCTTTAGAAAGGGCGGTAAGAATGGCATCTTTTTGCTTTTCGTGATATTTAATTCCGTTGGCAATTTCAATAGCCGAAATACGATTTTCCACCGATGAGAGAGGTGGGGGCGGAAAGTTTAAGAAGGTAGATATCCTTCCAGCAGCATATTTTTCCGCTTTATAATAATCAGGATGAGCAACAAATTCTACGTCATTCATATCAAACGATATAAGCTGTTCTTCACAAATAAGTCGTTCACAAGCCGACTCCACCGATGGTGGTTCAAGATTTAGTAGTTTACAAGCGGCGGCAATAACCTTGTGTTTAGGAAGGCAGGTGTGTCCGTTGGCGGTGTTGTGCTTCACAACATACATAATACCGCTTTCTACTCTAAAATGGTTATCCTCAGGGATTTTATTGCTTCTTGCAATAATCTCTACCCTTTGGAAGTTTATGTGGATATTTTCGTTATATAAAACGTAAGGATTCTCTTTAATTGCCTCTGCTGCCTTAACACCAAGCACCTTAAAGGCACGAAGACTTTCATCGGTGGTAAGCCCCATTTCCGCAAGATCAATCATAACGCTTTGCATTCCGTAGTTTGCAACAAAATCTTTGCTTATTTTTTCGGCTTTAGCAAGACTAATACCCCTTATTTGACAAAGTCGGTGGGGTTCATTTTCAATAACCTCTAACGCCTTATCTCCAAAAAGGGATATTATCTTTCCTGCAGTAGCAGGACCAATACCCTTTATTCCGCCGTTTGATAGATAATTCTTAATCGCGTCGGCGGTGGCAGGGCGTATGTATTCATATTCGAAGGCGTGGAATTGACTGCCATAAACCTTATGGGTTTCGGGTCTGCCTTTAAGTTTTAACATCTCACCGGTGTTAATCGCACCGAAAGAGCCCACCACAGTTTGAAGATAAGCGCCGTTATTAAAGGTTAATACGGTATATCCATTATCTTCGTTGCGATAGGTGATACTTTCAACAGTTCCTTCTATTTCGGAATATTCAATTTTATCATTAAAATTTTCCATATACTTATAATACCACAAAACAAAACTTTTTTCCACACATTTTATAAAAAAACAAGGACTGTATTTTATCTTGAATGACAAAATACAGTCCAAATTTTCTGCCCTTGTGATTTAGTACTAATGAGAGCCCTCGGTAATCATTTCGTCACGAGGACGGAAGAGGAGGGAAATGCACCAAACACAAGCAAGGGCTACAAGGGTATATACAATACGACTTAAAAGTGCATCCTGACCGCCAAAGAGCCAAGCTACAAGGTCGAATTGAAAAAGTCCCACGCCACCCCAGTTAAGACCGCCAATAATGGCGAGAATAAGGGCAATTCTGTCTAAAATCATATAAAAAATCTCCTTTTTGTTGTGTCTGTAAATATTCTTGCCAAAAAAATTAAATATTATGCAAAAAAATATGAATTTTTAAAAATAAAAGCCCTATGTTACCAAAAAATAACATAGGGCAAAAATTTATATTTTAGAAAATCTTTTTACCTCTTTACCGTCAACGATAACCGTTTCATCCCACATTGAAAGGGGACGAACCCAAATATCGCCATCGCCGTAAAGGGCTTTGTAAACCACCATTTTTTCTAAAGTTTCGGAATGATTTGCAATATAAAGGAGTTCATATTTGTTACCTTTATAATGGCGGTAAACACCTTTTTCGGGAAGATTATTCATTATCCTCACCTGCGGTAATACCAATACCCAAAACCTCTAATTGGTCAAGATCAACTTTAGCAGGACATTCGGTCATAAGTTCACTTGCATTTTGTACCTTGGGATATGCAACAACTTCACGAAGGGTAGAGCATTTAAGCATTTGCATAACCAAACGGTCAAGGCCAAGACCAATACCGCCGTGGGGAGGAGCACCGAATTTGAAAGCATCGGTAAGGAATCCAAATTTTTCGTGGGCTTCTTCCTCAGAAAGGCCAAGGAGAGAGAACATCTTGGTTTGAAGTTCGGGGTTGGTAATACGAATAGAACCACTGGCCAGTTCAATTCCGTTGAGTACCAAGTCGTATGCCTTTGCACGAACCTTTGCCTTGTCGGTTTCAAGATAAGGAATGCACTCATCCATAGGAGAGGTAAAGGGATGATGCATAGCCACAAATTGACCTGCCTCTTCATCCCAGTCAAAGAAGGGGAATTCGGTAATCCAAAGAAGATTAAACTTATCTTTGGGGATAATATCAAGTTTTTCGGCAACCTGACAACGAAGAGAACCAAGTACCGAAAGGGTAAGAGCGGTTTTGTCGGCAACGATAAATACAACGTCGCCCTTTTCAGCTCTTGCCTTGCTGAGGATAGTATTCATTTCATCCTCGGTAAGGAATTTACCAAAGGAGGATGCCACACCCTCATCGGTCATTCTAATCCAAGCAAGACCTTTAGCACCAATACCTTTTGCCTTTTCGGTCAAGCGGTCAATCTCTTTACGGGTATAAACCGATACCGCATTTTTAGCGGTAAAACCTCTAACTGTGCCACCGTTTGCAATAGCAGAGGTGAATACCGAGAATCCGCAGTCTTTAACCACGTCAGAAAGGTCGAAAAGTTCCATATCGAAACGGGTGTCGGGTTTGTCGCTACCATACTTGTCCATTGCCTCAGCATAGGTAAGACGGGGAAGTGGAAGTGTAACCTTTTCGTTAATTGCCTCACCAAATACACGGGCAATAAAGCCCTCAATCATAGAAAGAATATCCTCAATATCTACAAAGGACATCTCAAGGTCGATTTGGGTAAATTCGGGTTGACGGTCGGCACGAAGGTCTTCATCGCGGAAGCATCTTGCAAGTTGCATATAGCGGTCAAAACCTGCTACCATAGAAAGTTGCTTGTAAAGTTGGGGAGATTGGGGAAGAGCGTAAAAACTACCCTTGTGAATACGGCTGGGAACAAGGAAGTCACGAGCGCCTTCGGGGGTAGAACGGATAAGCATAGGAGTTTCAATCTCGATAAATCCGTTTTCATCAAAATAATCTCGGGTAATTTTGGTGATGCGATGGCGCATTAAAAGATTATTTTGAAGGTCGGGACGACGAAGGTCGAGATAACGATATTTAAGTCGCAAATCTTCCTTAACGTTGGAATTTTCTACAATTTCAAAGGGAGGTGTATCGGAAATGGATAATACCTTAACGTCGGTGGCGGCAATTTCGATTTCACCGGTGGGGATATCCTTGTTTATAGCGCTTCTAACTCTAACAACACCGGTAACTGCCAAAACGTATTCAGAACGGGCTTGGAATGCCTTATCGAACACCTCACGGTCGGTGTTATCGTCAAAGGCAAGTTGAACAATACCTGTGCGGTCTCTAAGGTCGATGAAGATAAGTTGACCGAGGTCGCGTTGACGTTGTACCCAACCGCAAACGGTAACGGTTTGTCCCTCGTTTTCTTTTCTCAAATCACCGCAGTAGTGACTGCGACGGGCATTTCCTAAAAATTCAGCATTTAACATAATCTATATCCCCTTTTCTACACTGTTTTCCATTTCTGCATAAGCGGATGCCATAAAAGCATCATAAAACGATTGAACACCGTTATTAAGATCAAATTCGGTTTGTTCACCGTTTTTCATATTTTTAAGGGATGCAACACCCTTTTCGAGTTCATCATCACCAAGAACAAGAACAAATTTTGCACCGATTTTATCGGCATATTTCATTTGTGCCTTAAGGCCTCTGCCGACCGTGTCGGTAATGGCGGAAAATCCTTCTTGTCTTAAATCGAAACAAAGTTTAAGTGCTTTAACGGATGCGGCTTGTCCCATAGGAGCAATATAAATTCCAATAGGTTCGTCGGGTTCAAATTCGCAACCTTGACTTTCCATAACCATAATAAGACGTTCAAGTCCCATTGCAAATCCAAGGGATGGAGTATAAGGTCCGCCCATTTGACTTACCAATCCGTCATATCTACCACCACCGCAAACGGTGCCTTGAGAACCAATATCGGTGGAAACAAACTCAAATACGGTACGGGTGTAGTAGTCAAGCCCTCTAACAATAGTTGGGTCAATAACGTAGGGGATATTTTGAGCATCCAATAAACTTTTAAGGGTTTCAAAATGTTCCTTACAATCATCACAAAGGAAGTCAAGCATCTTAGGAGCATCTTCGGCAATCTTTGAGCAAACGGGAGATTTGCAGTCGAGAATTCTCATAGGATTCTTGATAAGTCGCTCGTTACAGGTTTCGCAAAGTTCATCTTTTTTGGAAGAGAAGAACTCACGAAGTGCCTCCAAATATTTAGCACGACATTCAGGACAACCAATAGAATTTAATTTTAACTGAATATTCTTAATGCCCAATCGTTCAAATGCAAGATAAGGTATGGCAATTACCTCTGCATCTGCAACGGGGGATGGAGCACCAAAGCATTCCACACCAAACTGATGGAACTCGCGAAGGCGACCTGCCTGAGGTTTTTCGTAACGATAGCAGGAAAGAACGTAACAGGCCTTAACGGGTAATGCTTCGTTGTAAAGTCCGTGTTCGAGGAAGGAACGAACTGTACCTGCGGTGCCTTCGGGACGAAGGGTAATAGAACGACCGCCCTTATCTTCAAAGGTATACATTTCCTTGTTAACAACGTCGGTGGTATCACCAACCGAACGCTGAAAAAGGTCGGTATTTTCAAAAACAGGCACACGGATTTCAGAAAATCCAAAGAGGGATGCTGTTTCCATCAAAACTCGTTCAACGTATTGCCATTTGTAACTGTCCTTAGGTAAAACGTCTAAAGTTCCCCTAACGGCAGATGGTGTTTTACTTGCCATTTATTATCACTCCGATATCATTTATAATTTCATTGGTGGCGGATATAAGTTCTTCCTTTCCACCTTCATTTAATACTGTGTAGGTTGCTTTTTGAGAATAGATAATGTCATCATTTTGCACGTTCATTCTCAAAAGAGCGGTTTCTTTATCCATGTTATCTCTTTTCATAATTCGATTAAGACGAATATCTTTCGATGCGGTAACCGCAAGAGTAACGTCGCAAAGGGTTTCTAACTTTGCCTCAAATAAGAGAGGCGCGTCAATTACCGTGAGTCCTGACTTAAGATTTTCTCTTGACTTGAGTTTTGCCTTAATCTCATCAATAATCGCAGGATGGGTAATGCCGTTAAGCAATTCGGTATTTTCTTTTGTAGAAAAGGCAACCTTTGCAAGTGCTTTTCGTGAAACCTTTCCGTTTTCTAAAACGTTACCGAATGCAGATACTAATTTTTCAATAATATCTTTTTTATCAATAATCTCACGGGCTATAATATCACAATCGATAATATAACCGCCTAAAGATTTGAAATACTCCGAAAGGGTAGATTTACCTGCCCCCGTAGTGCCTGTAAGTCCTAAAATACAGTAAGGTTTGGGGGTAACAACCTTAAAAGCGGCGGCACGGATAAGTCGATTATAAACCGCCAATCCAATGCCCGTCTTTTCGGGACAGTGAGCATAAATAATCTTTGCGCCCTTATCATCTAAATCACGCAGAGCAGAAAATAATGCTTTTGCATAATCTCCTTGAGCGTATTTTGAACCTACCGCAAGATAGGGAATATTTAACCTGTCTATATCTTCATCGAAACAAAGAGCGTAAATACTTTCTTCGTTTTCAAAGCGGTTAACGTAAAGAGCGAAATCATTATCCTTTGCATCTACCACAATAACCTTTGCCTTAGGGGAATAGTGCTTGTACTTCATCCCCGGGGATGCCACGTTTTCGGTGAATATATCCGATACCACCGATGGGTCAATATCAATTTCACCAATAACCTCTTCAATTTGTTCCACGGTAATACCACCGGGTCGAAGCAGTCGGGGCTTACCACTTGCCACAAACAAAACGGTAGATTCAACACCAACGTCGCATTCGCCACCATCCAAAACAGCGGGGATACGACCGTCCATATCATTCATAACGTGAAGGGCAGTGGTGGGACTTGGTGACCCCGAAAGGTTTGCCGAGGGTGCCGCAAGGGGAGAACCACTTGCCTCAATAATAGCCCTTGCAACAGGATGAGAAGGCATCCTTACAGCAACCGTGTTGAGTTTAGGAGCAACCTCTTTTGGCACTGTATCTTTTCTCTCAAATATCATGGTTAAAGGGCCGGGCCAGAACTTGTCCGCCAAAAGTTTTGCATTTTCGGGGATATTTGTAACAAGACCTTCAAGTTCTTCAAACCTTGAGATATGCACAATAAGAGGATTATCGGAGGGTCTGCCCTTTGCCTCGTAGATTTTTTTAATTGCATCTACGTTCATAGCATCGGCAGCAAGACCGTAAACCGTTTCGGTGGGAATACCCACAACCTCGCCTTTTTTAAGTAGGTCAGCTGCGGTGTTTATTCCATCATTATTCGATTGTAGTAGTTGAGTTTTCAATATCTTCTACCACACAATTCTTTATGTAATCAAGTGAGCGAAGGGCTAATGCCTCATATCGCATTTTTTTATCTTTAATAAGTTCGGGTAAAGGAGGCAACATACCAAAGTTTGCACCCATGGGCTGAAAATCCTCCACCTCGGGATTGCTTATGTATTTAGCAAGAGAACCAATCATAGTGATTTCGGGCAAAAGGATAGGTTCTTCACCCATAATTCGCTTGTAGCAGTTAATACCTGCCATAATACCCGAAGCTGCCGATTCCATATATCCTTCAACACCGGTAATCTGACCGGCAAAGAAAATGTTCTCATTACTTCTCAAAGAAAAGTCCTCGTTAAGAAGTTTAGGGGAGTTGATAAAGGTGTTGCGATGCATAACACCATACCTTACAAACTCTGCATTTTTTAGGGCAGGGATGAGGGAAAAAACCCTCTTTTGTTCGGGAAATTTAAGATTGGTTTGAAAACCAACAAGGTTATACATAGACCCCGAAACGTTTTCCTTGCGAAGTTGTAAAACCGCCCAGGGGCGATGCCCTGTTTTAGGGTCTCTAAGTCCAACGGGCTTCATAGGACCAAAACGAATGGTATTTTCGCCACGCTTTGCCATTATCTCAATGGGCATACAACCCTCATAAACACCCTTTTTCTTATCGAAAGAGTGAAGTTCAGCCGACTCAGCATTTATGAGTCCGTTGTAAAAGTGTTCGTATTCCTCTTTATTCATAGGACAGTTAATATAATCATCCTCGCCGCCTCTTTCATAACGAGATGCAAAGAATCCGCTTTCCATATCCACACTCTCAAAGGTAACAATGGGAGCGGCGGCATCATAAAAGGAAAGATAATCAAGTCCTAAAAGATTTTTAAGTTCATCCGCCAAAGTATCGGAGGTAAGTGGGCCCGATGAAATAATGCAGTATCCATCGGGAATTTTAGAAACTTCCTCGTTTACAACGATAATGTTGGGATGATTTTTTATGATGTCGGTAACAAGGGCGGAAAAATCATCACGATTAACCGCCAAAGCACCACCGGCAGGGACACGGCATTTGTAGGCACTATCTACACAAACCGAGTTAAAAAGAGACATCTCGGCTTTAAGAAGTCCACCTGCCGAGGCAATACGCTCGGCTTTAAGGGAGTTAGAACAAACAAGTTCGGCAAAGTTTTCGCTTTTGTGGGCAGGGGATTTCTTGGTTGGTTTCATCTCATAAAGATTAACCTTAATCCCACGGTTTGCAAGTTGCAAAGCGGCTTCGCAACCGGCAAGACCTGCACCAATAACCGAAACGGAAATATTATTCCTCATCTTTTGCTTTTGCCTTTCCTCTGCGCTTGGTTTCATCCTTTTGTTGATATCCGCAACCCTCGGCGTTGCATACGGTTAAACCGCCACGACGTTTGAAAAGGGTTTTGCCGCAATTAGGACAATTTTCAGCAGTAGGTGTATCCCAGGTCATAAATCCACACTCTTGACCCTTTTCGCAGGCGAAATATTTGTAGCCCTTACGGGATTTCTTTTCTAAAATTTTGCCGCCACAGTTGGGACAAGCGCCAAAGGTTTCCACCACAATAGGTTTAGTTGTCTTGCATTCGGGATAACCTGAACAAGCAATAAACTTACCAAAGCGACCACTCTTGATAACAAGGGGTTTACCGCATTTTTCGCAAAATTCACCGGTTTCAGTATCGGGGATTTTGGCATACTTGCCATCCATTTTAGATTCAGCAAGATTAAGATTATCAATAAACGGATCGTAGAATTTAGAAAGTGCCTCTACATATCCGGTACTGCCCTCGGCGATCATATCCAAATCCTTTTCCATTGCCGCGGTAAATTTAGAGTCAACAATATCCTTAAATAGTTCCTTCATAAGTTTGGTGGTAACCTCACCTAAAAGGGTAGGTTTAAGGGCTTTCTTTTCTCTTTCAACGTATTCACGTTTAATAATGGTAGCGATGGTAGGAGCATAGGTAGAAGGACGACCAATACCCGACTCTTCCATAACCTTAATAAGGGATGCTTCGTTGTATCGTGCAGGGGGTTGAGTAAAATGTTGATCGCAAAGAAGTTCTCTTAAGTCAAGGGGATCACCGTTTTCAAGAACGGGGATAGAGGTGTTTTCTTCTTCGTTATCGTTGGTGTCTTGATATACTGCAGTAAATCCGTCAAACTTAACGGTATAACCGCTTGCACGGAAAATATAATCTGCAGCTGCAATATCAACAGTTCTTGTATCTTGAACGCAAGCCGACATAAGGGATGCGGTAAAGCGTTCCCAAATAATGCGATAAATTTTGAATTGATCGGGGGTAAGATAGGGCTTAACCTCGGCAGGGGTGAGGGTAATAACGGTAGGACGGATAGCTTCGTGTCCGTCTTGAGCGTTGGCTTTAGTTTTGAAATAACGAGGTTTAGCAGGAAGATATTTTTCACCATAGGTATCTACGATGAATTTATTTGCGGCGGCACGGGCTTCTTCGGATATACGAACCGAGTCGGTTCTCATATAGGTAATAAGACCGATGGTGCCTGTTCCGGGGATATCCACACCTTCGTAAAGTTGTTGAGCGGCACGCATAGTGCGTTCACCGGGCATATTAAAGCGTTTAGATGCCTCTTGTTGCAAGGTAGAGGTAATAAAGGGAGGGGAGGGTTGACAGTTTCTTGTTCCCTTCTTAACGTTTTTAACAACGTATTCGGCATTTTCAAGTTGTGCTTTAATGCTAAGAGCGGATGCTTCATCGGGGATTTCGATTTTATCGCCGTTTGCAGTGGAGAAGAGTTTTGCTTCGAAGGAACGAGCCGCACCCTTTTTAGAAAGTTTGGCGGCAATCGACCAATATTCGGTGGGAACAAACTTTCTAATTTCCTCTTCACGGTCAACAATCAAACGAACAACTACACTTTGAACACGACCTGCAGAAAGTCCCCTTCTGACCTTTTTCCAAAGGAAGGGGCTTAATTTATAACCCACCAAACGGTCGAGGATACGACGGGCTTGTTGAGCGTCTACAAGGTTATTATCAATGGTGCGGGGGGCAGACATACCTGCCTCAATACCGCTTTTGGTAATCTCGTTAAAGGTAACACGGATAGGTGCATTACCGTCAAGAGCCAAAATTTGAGATAAATGCCACGCAATAGCTTCTCCTTCGCGGTCAGGGTCGGTTGCGAGATAAACTATTTCGCTTTCAGCAGCGGCAGCTTGAAGTTGTTTAATAAGGTCTTCCTTGCCTGTGGCAGAAACGTATTTAGGGGCAAAGTTTTTTTCAACGTTTACACCTAATGTTTTTTTAGGAAGGTCGCGGATATGACCGTTAGAGGCCATGACCTTGAAACCTGCACCTAAATATTTTGTAATACTTTTTGCCTTGGAAGGGGACTCAACGATAAGAAGTTTTGACATAATATTGTCATTTCCTTTCGAATTATATGATAAAGCTAATTATTGATAATATAAGAATTACCCAAACCTTTAGAAACTAAACCAAAGAGTTCAAGTTCACTAATGGCGGATAAAATTTCCTGAGTAGGAAGATCTGAAACTTCTGCTAAAGCATCAAAGGTCATTTCCTTTTTGTCAAAAGCAGAAAACACTTTTTTCGCTTCCTCTGAAAGTCCGTCGGGTAAGGAGGGAGGTTCAAAGGATATAGGTTCAATAACAACGGGTTCAATATATTCTTCTTGAACTTCAGTTTTAGAAGATACTCTTTTCTTTTTCTTACGAGGTTCTTTTTCGGGAGTATAGTTCCACTGTTTTTTAACCCAGTTAGAAAGCATATCGCTAATAGTTTTGTCGGCGTCTTCAAGATTAAGTGTATCCCCAAAACGTCTTGTGTATTCTTCTAATATATCCATAGCCGAAAAGACCGGTTTAGCGCCGTCTTTTATAAGTTTATTTGTACCCTCAAAACTTAATTCCAAAATACTACCCGGAATTGCAAATACATCGTTGCCTTGCTCAAGTGCTAAATCGGCGGTAATTAAAGCACCGCTGTTAAGACTTGCCTCAACCACTAACGTACCTTGAGAAAGGGCGGATATTATTCTGTTTCTTATTGGGAAATGATACCCTAAAGGTCGTTCGGTGGGGACATATTCGCTGATAATTGCACCACTATTTGCAATTTCGTTTCTAAGCTCTCTGTTTTTTACGGGATAATTATATCCAATACCGCAACCAATAACTGCAAGGGTTTTACCGCCTGCTTCTAATGCGGCGGAATGTGCCTCGCTGTCGATACCTAAAGCGCCACCGCTAACAACCACCGCACCTGCCTTTGCAAGTTGATATGCAAAGAAGTTGGCGGCTTTGTATCCGTAGTCCGAAGCGTGTCGTGTGCCAACTATCGAGATACACAAGGTATTATCAAAATCGGGAAGTTCACCCTTAACAAACAACATAAAAGGCGGATTAAAAATATTTCTCAACCTTTTAGGATATTTTGAATGAACGTATGGGATAACCTCTATGTTATGTTGTTCGCAATACTTAAGTAATTCCGTTGCTTTTTCAATGGGAGGATTAAGTATTGACGAAATTTTATCTTTAGATATTTTTAGTTTATCAAGGCCTGAATAATCTGCCGAAAAGACCTTTTCAATATCAAACTGAAATGCTTTAAGTAAATTATAAGGGCCTGTAACCGAATCTTTATAAATAATTCTTACGGCAAGATATTTAATGATTATTTCGCGAGTCATCTTACCATCTCCCAAATAAACACCGCCGATGCGGCGTGAGCATTTAAGGATTCGGCACGTCCGTCCATGCCGATTGTAACAAGTACGTCGGATAAATCTTTTGCGGTAGAGGAGAGTCCGTTTGCCTCATTACCAATAATGGCGGCACAACCCTTTTTAAAGTCAACCTCACGGATTTCTTTTTCGGAATCCTTAACCACCGCAGCATAGGTAATTATATTTTTTTCTTTCAAGATTTTGAAAGCATCTTGGATAGAAGAAAATTCCGTGGTAGGTAGTCTAAACAATGCCCCCATAGATGCCCTTAGTGCCTTCATATTAAAAACGTCGCAACCACCCGTGAGAAGAAGTCCGTCAAGACCAAATGCCTCGGCGGTGCGGGATATAGCACCTAAATTAGAAGGGTCAGAAACGTTTTCAAGCAAGATGTATTTTCCGTCGCCTTTAAGTTCAAAAGAAAGGTGGGGCTTTTTGCAAACACAAATGACTCCTTGAGGATTTTCGGTGTCGCAAAGTTTTTGCATTATTTCGGGGGATACCACAATAGAGTCTTCACTGCACTCCATTATTTTTTCAGCATCCTCTTCATGTGCTTTTAGAAATTGTTCGGTGAAGAATGTGTTAACAAAGGTGAATGATGAATTAACCGCATCTAAACAAAGGCGAAGGCCCTCTACCAAAAACAAACCGTTTTGTTTTCTTCCTCGGGTTGTTTTCAGTAAAGTCGTTTGTTTTATCAAGGTATTATCTTTTGATGTAATAACTTTCATAAAAACCTCTAAAACCTAAAATTCACCTATTTACACAAATTCCAATACATTATAATGTAATATATAACCCCTTGTCAAGTATTACCTTACATTATATAGTAAAAAAATCTCCGCTTTTATAAACGGAGATTTAAATAACACTATTCAAGATTCTTTTTTGTTTTAAAAGAAGGCATTTGCGAAAGAATAACCGATGCAAAAACAAGAATGCATCCAAACCCTTCTTTAAGGGATAATTTTTCACTGAGAATGAGCCATCCCGAAAGCACGGCAAATACCGATTCTAAACTCATAACAATAGAACAAACGGTGGGGGAGGCGTATTTTTGTCCTTCAATTTGAAGGGTGTAGGCAACACCGCTGGACATAATACCCATATAAAGAATATATCCAATAGTATCAGAGGTAATATGAGCGGGAGTACCTTCAAAAATAAAGGCGGAAATGAGAGAAAGTATACCGCACACAAGAAATTGTAAAAATGACATTTTAATAGCGTTAGTGCCGGGAAAACGGTCAATAACAATGAGGTGTACCGCAAAAAATACAGCACAAAACATTACAAAAATATCACCTACGTAAACTCTGTTCAGTCCACCCGAAAGACACAAAAAATACATACCAACGGTGCAACCAACAACCGCAATTAAAACGGGAATTTGCATCTTCTTTTCACGAATAATGGAGTAAACTGCAACCATAACAACGTAAGTAGCGGTAATAAATCCCGATCTGCCCGATGCAGCCGCATCCTTTGGATAAAGGGTAATACCTTGTTGTTGACAAAAGGAAGCAAAAAATAAAAATATACCGCAAAGACTACCGCCTAAAAGTTCTATTTTGGTGAAGATTTTATTGCTTTTTTCAATCTTATTTTTCTTGAAAAGTGTAGAAAAAAGAATAATAATACCTAAAAAAACAACACCGGTAAAAGAGCGATAAGCATTAAAAGAAAAGGGCGGAACTTCACTGGAAGCAATTGTTTGTGCAACAAAAGCGGACCCCCAAATTATAGCGGCAACAAGTAAATATAAAGAACCTTTTAAATTTTTCAAAATATCATTCCTTAAAGAGTTATAAACAATTTCAAAATATAGTAACATCTTTTTTAAAAAAAAGCAACAACATAAAATGTAATAATTATTGAAAAAAACGAAATAAATTGATATAATAGGTACAATATGGTCTCAAATAAGGGAGAAACGATATGAATAAAGAATTTTATTTGTTGTGTAATGCCCATCTTGACCCCGTGTGGTTGTGGAAGAAAGAAGAGGGGATGGCGGAGGCCATTTCCACATTCCGTGTTGCCGCAAATTTTTGTGAAAAGTATGACGGATTTATTTTTAACCACAATGAATCGGTGCTTTATGAATGGGTTGAAGAATACGAACCCGAACTTTTCAAAAGAATTCAAAACCTTGTAAAAGAGGGCAAATGGCACATTATGGGGGGCTGGTATTTGCAACCGGATTGCATTATGCCTTCAGGAGAATCCTTTATTCGACAAATTGAAACAGGTAATGCATATTTCAAAGAAAAATTTGGTGTAACGCCCAAAACCGCAATAAACTTTGACCCCTTTGGTCATTCAAGAGGACTTGTGCAAATCCTTGCAAAAACGGGATACGAAAGCTACCTCTTTATGCGCCCATTTAGAATTATCCCCGAACAAAATTTCATTTGGAAGGGATACGACGGTAGCGAGATTTTAGGCCATTGTTTGTTGGGAATTTATAATTCTCCCAAGGGTAGAATAAGTCAAAATTTAGACCAACTTATAGCTGTCGGCCAAGACAAAACCCTTATGTGTTGGGGCGTTGGTAACCACGGTGGCGGCCCCTCCGAAGAGGACTGGAAAACCATTTTAGAATATAAAGAAAAACACCCCGAAATTGATTTTATTACAACAAGTTGTGATGGATATTTTAGTACCGTAAACAAAGAAAATCTTCGTGTTTTTGACGGTTCCCTTATGCATTGTATGGTGGGTTGTTATACCTCAATGGCACAAATTAAACAAAAACATCGCAAACTCGAAAACGAGTTATCCCTTTGTGAAAAAATGCTTGCCGTTAGCGGTGTTAATTACGATAAAAATGAAATGAAACGAGCAGAAAAGGCACTCCTTTTTTCAGAGTTTCACGACTCTCTCCCCGGCACAATGATTAAACCCGCCGAAGAGCAAATGCTTAGACAAATGGACTATGGTCGCGAAATCCTTGCAAATAATTGTGCAAAGGCATTTTTCAAACTTTGCGAAGGTCAATTAGAGGGCAAACGAGGAGAAATTCCCGTTTTGGTATTTAATCCCCACCCCTATAAAATAGAGCAAGAGGTAGAGGTAGAATATCAAATAGAAGACCAAAACTTTAACCCTACCGAGTACACCGTTGCCCGCGTCCGTACCCAAAACGGAGAATACCTCCCAACCCAAAACATCAAAGAGGATTCCAGCGTCAATTTTGACTGGCGTAAACGTATTGTTTTCCGTGCCACCCTTGAGCCAATGAGTCTCAACCGCTTTGATTGTGAATTAGAGGTCAAAAATACAACGGGACGTCCAATCTCACCCTGTGATGAAAACGATACCCACTTCTTGTTTGAGAATGATAGATTAAAGGTAACAATCAGTAAAGAAACAGGACTTATTGATAAATATTGTGTTGACGGCAAAGATTATCTTAAAGAAAATAGCGGTCAAATTACAGTTTTTGATGACAACGAAGACCCATGGGGAATGAACTTGGTAGGTTTCAATAACCAAATTGATGCTTTCAAACTTGTCAGCAAGGAAGAAGCCAACGCCTTTAATGGTTATCCCGATGAAAATATCGATAACGTTCGTGTTATAGAAAATGGCGAGGTTGTAACAAAAATCCAAGCTATTTTCAAATATTCTAAATCCTATGCCGTTGTTACCTATACAATGTCAAAATTTGATGAATATGTTGACGTCAAAGTTAAAATCTATTCCAATGATGCCAATAAATTTTATAAATTGGAATTACCAACTACCCTTGAAAACAGCGAATATGCAGGTCAAATGGCATTTGGTAGAGAAATCTTCCCAAAATCGGGTAGCGAAGTATCCTATCAAAAATGGTGTGGACTTTTTGAAGATGAAAAAGGATTCGCAGTGTTAAATAACGGTACCTACGGCGGTAGTTGTGTGGAAGATACTATGTATATTTCGGTTCTTCGTACACCCGTTTATTCCGCGCATCCCCTTGGAGACAGACCCACAACGGAACATACCAGAAGCCACGACCATATAGATATGGGTGAGCGTGAATTCACCTATCGCTTAACCACCGAGGTTGCCTGTTTAGATGCAAAGGCAGAAGAATACGGTCAAGCCCCTTATGTTCTTAGTTTCTTCCCCTCAGGTTTGGACGAGAAAAAAGAAACCCGAGTTGAACTCAACAACCCTGCATTGATTCTTTCAAGATACGAAAAGAATGATGACGGAACTTATAATGCCCGTATCTATAATTCGTCAAGTGTAGAACAAAGCGGAAAATTTTATTACGATAATAAAGAAATTGATATAACCTTATCACCCTATTCATTTGAAACCTATAAGGGTATATAGGAGGTCGTCACCTTGAGCGAAAAGAAAAAAGTGAATAAAAAACTGCTTATCTCTGCCATACTTCTTTTGGCAGGCAATTTGCTTCTTTTTCTAACAATTTGGATGATGGGAAAATACGAAAAGGTTTATTTTGACCAATTTCTTTTCCAAATGAAATCATCCTCACAAGGGGTTCATAGAGAACTTGCCAACAGTGCCGTAACACGAGTTTTAGGTCTTGGACTTATTGCTACGGGAATAGAGATTTTCATTTATCGTATTCTTTCGGGTAGAGTAGAAAAATTAAAAGAAAAAAATAAATCTTATCTTAAGTACTGCACCTCAAAGGCGTGTGTCTTTTTTCAAAAAAAGGTTTTACCAATAGCCCTTTGCATTTTTATCACCGCAACGGGAATACTTGTAAGCCGTCTTGAAATATTCGCCTATGCTCAGGCGGTATCAACAGAGTCGGGATTCATTGAACTTAATTATAAAAATCCAAACGATGTTGAGTTAACCTTTCCAAAAGAAAAAAGGAATCTCATATACATATTCCTTGAATCAATGGAAAACACCTTTGCCGACAAGCAAAATAATTCTTATAATATAGATTTTATTCCTGAACTTACCGCCCTTGCAAACGAAAATATTAGTTTTTCAAATACCGATGGTGTAGGCGGAATTTTAAGTTTTGGCGGTACCAACTGGACCGCAGCGGCAATGGTATCTCAAACTTCGGGAGTAACCGTAAAAGTGCCATTTTCCGCCGATGCTTATGGCGATAATACCGTGTTTATCCCGGGTATAGTATCCATAGGTGAAGTCCTTGAAAAACAAGGATATAACCAAACCGTACTAATGGGTTCAGATGCATATTTCCACGGTCGTGAAACCTATTTTACCGATCACGGAAATTATAATATTTTAGATACAAAATCCCTTAAAGCCACAGGCCGACTTGATGAAGATTATCGTGAGTGGTGGGGTTTTGAGGATGAAAAACTTTTCACCTTTGCAAAGGAAGAATTAACCCGACTTTCTAAAGAGAACAAACCTTTTAATTTCACAATGCTCACCGCCGATACCCATTTCCCTAACGGATATAAATGCCGATTATGTAAAGAAAAATACGATGAACAGTATGCAAACGTTTTAGGATGTTCATCAAAGCAGGTGGCAGCATTTGTAGAGTGGATAAAAACCCAAGATTTCTACAAAAATACCACGATTATCATTTGCGGAGACCACCTCACTATGGATTCTGACTTTCTTTCAGGGGTAGATGATGACTACGTTCGCACTAATTATAACTGCATTATCAATTCCGCAGTAACAACCCAAAAACAAAACAATCGTAAGTTTGGCTCTTTCGATATGTTCCCAACTACCCTTGCGGCTATGGGTGTTAAAATAAAGGGAGAAAGAGTGGGCCTTGGCACCAACCTTTTTTCAAACCAAAAAACGTTAACCGAAGAATATGGTTTTGATGTGTTGAATAATGAACTAAAAAAACAATCAAAATTCTACAATAGAGAGTTTTTAGGCGAAGATTAGTTTAAGAATATATAAAAACAATATAGAGGTTTAAAATATGCGTAAAACAAAAATAGTGTGCACCATTGGTCCTGCAAGTGAGTCTGAAGAAATAATCAAAGGGCTTTGCATTGCGGGAATGAATGTTGCAAGACTTAACTTTTCTCACAGCAATCACGAGGAACATCAATATAGAATTGATATGATTAAAAAGGTTCGTTCCGATCTTAACCTTCCCATCGCAATTATGCTTGATACCAAAGGCCCCGAATATCGAATCAAAACCTTTAAGAATCAAAAAATCAACCTTAATACGGGTGATAAATTTACCTTTACCACCGAAAATGTTATAGGGGATGAAACACGGGTTTCGGTAAACTATAAAAACCTCCCCGATGAATTATCGGTAGGCGATACCATTTTACTCAACAACGGCCTTTTAACCTTTGAAGTTGTAGCCATCAATGGTACCAGTATTGAATGTGTTGTAGTTATTGGTGGAGAACTTTCAAACAGAAAGAGTATGAGTTTCCCCGGTAAGGTAATGAAGCAAGAATACCTTTCCGAGCAAGATAAAAAAGATATTGCCTTTGGTGCGAAAAACGATGTAGATTATATTGCGTGTTCTTTTGTATCAAATAAACAAGATCTTTTAGATGTCCGTAATTATCTCAAAGAAATCGGTGCAGATAACATTGAACTGATTGCAAAAATCGAAAATCAATCTGGTGTTGATAACATCGAAAGTATTTGTGAGGTTTGCGACGGTATTATGATTGCCCGTGGAGATATGGGTGTAGAAATCCCCTTCAAAATGCTCCCCGCCATACAAAAAAGACTTATAACCAAATGCCGTTTGCTTGGTAAAAGGGTTATAACTGCAACCGAAATGCTTGAATCGATGATTAGTAATCCAAGACCTACCAGAGCGGAAATTTCCGATATTGCCAATGCTGTATATGATGGAACAAGTGCTATTATGTTATCGGGAGAAACCGCCGCAGGTAAATATCCCGTGGAGGCGGTTAAAACTATGGCAGAAATTGCCGAAACTGCTGAAAGTAATATCCACTATCAAAAGCGTTTTCACAATGCGGAATTTAAGATAAAAAATTCCGTTGACGCAATCTCCCACTCCACCTGCGGAATGGCAATAGATCTTGATGCAAACGCGATTGTTGCTTGTACCATTTCGGGAATGACCGCCCGAATGGTATCCCGTTTCCGTCCTCCTGTTCCCATTTTAGGACTTACCACCGATGAACGTACCTGGCGAAAACTTGCTCTTTCTTGGGGCGTTATCCCCGCAATGTCCGAAATGTTCCCCTCCACCGACGTTCTTTTTTATACCGCTAAGAAAATTGCCGAGCAAGAATTGAAACTTACCAAAGGCGATAAGATCATTATCACAGGTGGCGATACAAGCGGTAGAATAGGCAATACAAGTCTTATAAAAATTGAAGATATATAAAATAAAAAGCATCCCAATTCAAAAGAATGGGATGCTTAATTTTTTTATAAAGGAAATATTTAGTCCCAAAGTTTTTCGGGATATACCTTGGTTTTAATAAGTTTTTCAATGGCGGCTTTAACCATGGGCTTGTCTTCTTTATAGGTTACACCAAACCAACGTTCATTGGTGGAAAGCACCTTAACAGATGCATAACCGTCATCAATGCATTTGCCAACCGATTCGGGAAGTAAGCACTCTGCCTTTTCGGGGACGGGATGTTCAGAAGCGAAAAATTCTTTAAGGTCGTTATCAAGACGGGGGAATATAGCGGGAGTAAGACCGAAGAAGTTCATAGAAACAGGGGAGGAGAGAACTAATTTTTCAGTGGTACCGTCTTCAAGATAAGAGGTAGCACGGCAACGACCTTTTTCAATCTTTTTGTGTTCTTTAATGCTGGTGAGATTATTGTTTTCATCAACTTGACAAACACCGCGGGATACAGTACCACTATCGGAAAGGGTGTTTTTAAGAACGTAACCTGCAAGACAGAAGTTTACGTCTTTTGCATCTGCAGTTTCGGTGAGGAAATCATAAACGAGTTTAAATGCTTCAGGACCATAATAGTCATCAGCGTTAATAACTGCAAAGGGTTCTTTAACAACGTCGCGACAACACCAAATAGCGTGGGAGGTACCCCAGGGTTTTTCTCTCTCAATGAATTTAGTGCTACCTTCTGGAAGATCGTTAATGCCTTGGAAAACGTAGTCAACCTGAATGTGTTTGCTAACTCTGTCGCCGACGTTTTCTTTGAAAACTGCAAGATTTTCTTCTTTAATAATAAACACAACGCGGTCAAAACCTGCGCGTTTTGCATCAAAAATGCTGTAATCAACAAGAAGTTCGTCATTAGGACCAAACTTTTCAAGTTGTTTCAAACTACCATAACGACTGGCCATACCGCCAGCCATAATAACTAAGGATGCTTTTGCCATTTGTGTTCCCTCCAAAGGTTATTTTCATAAATTATACCATATTTCAACAATGTTTGCAATAGTAATAAAAAGTTTAATTTTCGATATAATTTTTAATAAATTCAATCGCCATTTTATAGGAATCAAAACCCATACCTGCAAAACGACCAATACAGGCAATACCGGCATAGGATATGTGACGGAACGCCTCTCTTTCGGAGGGCTCACTCAAATGCACCTCAACCGCAGGGATGCCCACCGCTTTAAGTGCATCGAGTATAGCAATACTTGTGTGGGTGTAGGCGGCAGGGTTAATAATAATCCCGTCAAAATTATTATACGCCTCTTGAATTTTATCCACCAAAACACCTTCATGATTAGATTGAAAAACCTCAATTTCAATATCCGATTCTTTAGCCCAAGATTCAAGTTGATTTTCTAAGTCGGAGTAGGTTTTATTGCCGTAAATTGCAGGTTCTCTAATGCCCAACATATTTATATTCGGTCCGTTAAGAACTAAAATTTTCATTTAAGATACTCCTTTACCGCCTTTATAATTGATTGTGCCGTATCGGCAGGTGTTGCACATAGTTTCACCTTAATATCCGCTGTTTCTTCATACAAAGGCAAGCGTTCTTCGTGCATTTTTTTGAGGGTAGATATATCTTTAGAAAGTGGTCTGCCTTCGGTGTCAAGGGATGATATATCACTCTCGATAAATACCACCACCGAATTAGATTTAATAATATCACGGTTTTCTTTGCGAAGTATCGCACCGCCACCGGTGGCAATAACCTGACCCTTTTCTTTGCAAATATCAAAGCAAATTTCCGCCTCAATATTTCTAAAATATTCCTCACCCTTTTCCTTAAAAATGGTGGGAATATTTTGTCCTTCTTTTTCTACAATGAGGGCATCAATATCCTTTAGAGTTCGGTTTTCAATTTCAGATATTTCCTTTGCAACGGTGGATTTACCGCACCCCGGCATTCCAATAAGGGTAATGTTCACCGAATTGTATTTAAGGGTAGAGAGTGCCATTCCAATAACATTTTCGGGAATAGTTTTACCCAAAAATCTCTCACCGCTTTTAATGCCTTGAACGGTAAGCATTAAAAGTCCGCCACAATTGGGAACACCTAACCTTTTCGCATCGAGTAAAAGTTTGGTACGATATGGATTATATATCATATCGAATACGCCCTTAAGGGATGAAAAACGGGTTAAATCAACAACCCTTTCATTCACATTTGGATACATTCCAACAGGGGTACAGTTTATAATAATATCTGCGTCAAAATGTCTTTTATAAAGATTATCATAGTTGTTTTCGCCACTACGAGATACAACAATAATCTCTCTTGCACCTTTATCTTCGCAAACCTTTTGTGCCGTGAGGGATGCCCCACCACTACCTAAAACAACAACCTTTTTACCATCTACCTTTGTGCCAACGCTATTTATCATAGCACAAAAACCATCGTAATCGGTGTTGTGTCCAATGATATTCCCCTCGTTATCACGATAAATGGTGTTTACCGCACCGATTTTTTCTGCTTCGGGGGATAGGGCATCACAGTATTTGATTACATCTTTTTTGTAAGGAATGGTAACGTTGAGTCCATCGAAATCGCCCTTTTCAAAATAAGCATCAAGGTCTTCGGGTTCAATCTCCCTTAAAGTGTAGGAGTAATCGGCAAAGATACCGTGAAGTTGTGGTGATAAACTGTGAATAAGTTTTCTGCCTAAAAGTTCAATCTTCATTAGAAAAACCTTCTATTTTTCAATATAACTTCCCAAGTAAGAGAAGGTATCGCAGTCATTTTCGAGTTCACAAAGAATGGTTTTAAGATTTTCGTTATAGATAGATGCATCAATATCAAAATAGAACATAAACTCAAAATTGCTACCCGATTTTGGACGGCTTTCAAGTTTGGTAAGATTAAGTCCCAATGCTGCAAAGCGTGCGATGATATTGTATAGAGTGCCCGGTTTGTTGGGAAGTGTCATAACAAGGGCGGTTTTAGATGCCCCCGCATATATTTCGGGTTCCTTCGATATGCAAATAAAACGTGTGTAATTGTTATCGGAATTTTGAATATTCTCGTCAATAATATCGAGTCCGTAAAGAGAAGAACAATCTTTAGAGCCAATAGCTGCAACGTCTTTTCTTCCACATTCCGCCACCATTTTTGCGGCAACGGCGGTGTTTTCACAAACGGTAACCTTAACGTCTTTAAGGGTGTCAAGATATTTTGAACATTGGTCAATGGCTTGTTTGTGGGAGAATATTTCCCGAATTTCGCCCTTTTTAACACCTTTTGGCACCATAATCTTGTGGTCAATGCAAAGTCGTGTACTTGCAGTAACGTAGCAGTTGTGCTTGTTCATAAGGTCATATACTGCATTAACCGAACCTGCGTTACTGTTTTCTAAAGGAAGAATACCGTATTTGCAAAGGCCGCTTTCTACTGCGGTAAATACCTTGTCGAAGGTAGAAAAATACATAATGGTAGGATATTCAAACAAATGTGAACAAGCAATTTGAGAATAAGCCCCCTCAACACCCTGACAGGCAACAATAGCACGACCCGGCATTTCTACAGGAGGAGCAGATACCGCCTTTTCCAAAAGTTCTGAAAGTTTAGATGTGGGGTTGATGATCTTTCTTTGATAAGAACGACTTAAATCGAATAAAGTGCTCCAAAGGGTCTTTGCATAACTTTCAAGTTCTTTAGGCATATCCTCGGTAACTTTATTTATAATCTCTCTTTCTCTTGCAGAATTGAAAACGGGCATATCGTTTTCAATTTTATATTCAGCGACCTTGCGGGATGCATCCATCCTTTTAAGAAACAATTCCGCAAGTTCCGTGTCGATTTTATCAATTTCATTTCGTAAATCTTTAATATCCATTTTAAGCACATCCTTTATAAAAGTCCAGCAAGTACGATGGCACAAACCGCCTCAACCACTGGTACGGCGCGGGGCACAACACAAGGGTCGTGTCGCCCTTGAATAGTAATTTCCGCTTCCTCTAAAGTTTCAAGATTAACAGTTTTTTGTGGGATAGATATAGAGGGAGTAGGTTTGAATGCAACGCGGAATACAAGGGGCATTCCGTTAGATATTCCGCCTAAAATACCGCCACAATTGTTTGTTTCGGTAACAACTTTTCCGTCTTTAATAGCGAAGTTATCGTTGTTTTCGCTGCCACACAAACGGGATGCATTAAATCCTGCACCAAATTCCACACCTTTAACGGCAGGAATACCAAAAATCGCCTTTGCGATTTCGCCCTCTAATCCTTCAGATAAAGCACCGCCTAAACCTACAGGAAGTCCCATAACAAAACATTCTACAATTCCGCCAACCGAGTCCCCTTTTTTCCTTGCGTTTTCAATGGCGGTCTTCATTTCCTCGCCCTTATCATCACTAAGGACGGGAAATTCTTTGTTTGCTATGTTTTTAAGTTCGTCGCAAGGATTCACCATAGATATTTGTTCATCGCAAATTCCTGCGATTTCGGAAATGTGAGCATATATTTCAATGCCCTTTTGTTCTAAAATTTGTGAGCATAAAGCCCCTGCAAATACAAGGGGGGCGGTAAGACGCCCTGAAAACTGACCACCGCCACGCATATCATTCTTGCCATTGTATTTTACAAAGGCGGTATAATCGGCGTGTCCGGGTCGGGGAAGATATTTAAGTTCAGAGTAATCGGTGGAACGGGTGTTTGTGTTTTTAATAACCCCGTGAATAATATTTCCATCGGTAATACCATCCACAACACCGGATGTAATTTCCACCTTGTCTGCCTCGCGACGAGGGGTAGAAAATGCATTCTTGCCGGGGGCGCGACGGGACATCATTTTATCAATTTTTTCAAAGTCAACCGTAATACCTTTGGGAAAACCTTCAATATCTACACCAATTTCGGGGGCGTGAGATTTACCAAAAACAGTACATTTTATTTTTGAACCAAAATCATAAGACATCGAAACTGCCTCCCATCATTTTGTAATCTTCAAAAAAGTTAGGGTAAGATTTATTTACCGCCTCAGCACCTAAAAGGGTAATATCACCCTCGGCAAAACAACATGCAATAGCACCTGCCATAGCAATTCGGTGGTCATTGGCGCAATCCACCACGCCACCTTTAATAGTACCGCCATATATCTTTATAGAGTTTTCACTCGACTCGGTTTTAATGCCCAAATTTTTAAGCATATCGCAAACCGTAGCCACACGGTCGCTTTCTTTAAGCCGTAAACGGGATATATTATTTATAACGGTAATGCCCTTTGCAGTAGCGGCTAAAACCGATATAATAGGCACTGCATCGGGAATATCGGTCGCATCAATTTCGGTGGAATTGAGGTTTTCAACGTTCGTAGAAAATACCCCGTTTTCGAATTTCACCGAGCCACCCATACGTTTAATTATATTTATAATATCTTTATCACCTTGAGCACTATGGGGGAGAAGCCCTAAAACCTTAACACCTGCACAAAGCCAAAAAGAAGAGTTGGACCAATCTCCCTCAACATTAGTATCTATGGGAGAAAAGTTACCACCCGTAATTTCGTATCCACCAAAGACTTCATCCTGCAATTCATTAACCTCAATACCGCAATTTTTAAGGGCATCAATGGTCAAATTGACGTAAGGAGCGGATTCAAGAGGGGTAGATAAAATCACCCTGCTACTTCCATCTGAAACCGATAAGGCAAATAAAAGCCCCGTAATATATTGAGAAGATATATTCCCCTCAATAACGTAATCGCCACTTGTGAGTTTCCCTTTGCAGTAAAATCCGTCAGCAGTGTTACCTGTTTCAATACCCTTTTCGTTCAAAATCTTAAAAAGAGCAGACATAGGTCGGGCGGATAATCTACCCGCAGTTTTGAAAGTCCCCTCAACACCCAAAGCGCAAACCAAAGGATATAAAAATCTCAAGGTACTACCCGATTCGTTGCAGTCAAGGATTGCTTTTTCGGGTAGGTTGCTTCTATCAATAGGATTAACCGTTAAAACACCGTCGACGTATTCAAACTTTGCCCCCAATGCTTCCATACAAGCAATGGTAGCAGATATATCCTTTGAAAGGGAAGATATTTCAATGCGAGATACCCTACTTGCAAGGGATGCACAAATAATTTGTCTGTGAGCAACCGATTTAGAGGGGATTGCAGATATTTCCCCCTCCAATTTTGAGGGATGCACTACAATATTCACGCAAATACCTCCCTTGCATCTTCCATAAATTCCAAAAGATTTTCAAAGGGAATGGTGTGTATCTTTGCGTTTCCAATTTCTTCAATAGTTATAAGCGAAAGTCCCTTACCCGACATCTTTTTATCACCTTTGCAATGTTCACAAACCGCATTAAGAGAGAATGGGGATGTATAGGGAAGAGAATACATTTTTAGAGCATCTACAAGTACTTCGTGGGTGCCAACAGGACAAATACCTTTTTTCTCACAGGCGAGTGTAACGGCACTCATACCAATAGCAACCCCCTCACCGTGGGGAATAGAAAAATCACTTAACATTTCTACCGAATGGCCAAGAGTATGACCGAAATTAAGAATAGCCCTTATGCCTGTATCGAACTCATCTTCATTAACGATTTTCGCCTTAATTTCAACACATTTTTTAATAGCATCTTCAGGGCAACTTCTAATATCATTTTTGCATATATCGTCAAATAATTCTTTGCTGTCAATCATTCCGTATTTAATGACCTCTGCCATACCGCAAGCAAAAATCTCATCGGTGAGGGTAGAAAGGGTGTTTGTGTCGCACACAACCGCTTTTGGTTGCCAAAAAGCACCGCAAAGATTTTTACCGCAGGGTAAATCCACCGCAGTTTTGCCACCTACCGAGGAATCTACCATTGCAAGTAGGGTGGTTGGTACCGAAACGAAACCAATACCCCTTTGATAAAGTGCCGCAGCAAGACCGGATATATCCCCCACAACACCGCCGCCAAGGGCAACTATAATATCATCTCTGTGAAGATTGTATTGTGCAATAGAGTTTAATATCTCAATCAAAGTTTCGGGAGTTTTTGATTGTTCCCCATTAGGGAAGGTAAAGGTAAAAACTTCATATCCTGCATCTTTAAGAGATTTTACAGCCACTTCGCCCCAAAGAGGAAAAACGCGGTCATCACTGATAAGCATAACCTTATTTCCCCCTGCAGCATCCTTTGAAATGTTGCCGAGGTCAGATAAAAGTCCCTTGCCAATGTGTACGAAATATTCACTTTTAGTGGCACAAACCATAACCTTTTGCATACTTACACCTTACTTTGCTTTTGACTTACATTCAGAGCCGTCAGTTAATAACTGTGATAATTCTTTTTCATTACTGTTTTTAAGAGCATCACGATATTCGGTTAAATGCTCAATAAATATATCTAATTCATCTATAAGATAATCGGAATTTTTAAGAAATAATTCACCCCATAAATTGCCGTTTAGTTTGGCAACACGGGACATATCCTTGTAACTTCCTGCCGAAAATCCTTTGTGCTGTAGTGCCGAGGGACTTTTAACGTAGGCATTAGAGATAATGTGAGGAAGTTGTGATGTAAAGGCAATAATTTTATCGTGTTCTTCGGGTGATGTAAATACAACCGTACCAAAACCGCAATCAAGAAAAAATGCCTTAATTTTTTCAAGGATGGAAATTTCCACAGTGCTATCGGGGGTTAAAATCATAGATGCACCCGAAAAAAGTGATGCACGGGAATGATTAAATCCCCATTGTTGAGTTCCCGCCATAGGATGACCGCCAACAAAGATAAAATCATTTTTTTCGTTTAATGGATTAAGTCGTTTGCAAATATCCCTCTTAACACCGCAACAATCGATAACCACAGCACCTTTTTTGAAACGATTTTTGTTTTCAATAATATAATTTACCGACGCCTCAGGATATGCACAAACTAAAATATAATCGCATAAACCAATGTTATCCGCAGTTAATTCATCATCGCAAGAGCCCGTCATACAAGCGGCAAGATAGGCACTGCGATTAACGTCGGCAGCAAAAATTTTGTTGTTATCATTTTGTTTAAGCACCCTTGCAAAAGAACCGCCAATAAGACCGAGTCCAACAATACCAATATTCATAAAATCACAACCTTAAGTTAGATAACTTCCCTTACGGCGTTAACCGATTTAACCACTTCGGCAAATTCGTCGGGGGTAAGGGATTGAGGTCCGTCGCATAATGCGTGGGCAGGATCATTGTGTACCTCGATAATGAGTCCGTCAGCCCCTGCTGCAGTAGCCGCCAGTGCCAGAGGACGAACAAGTCTTGCAATACCGCCCGAATGACTTGGGTCAACAATTACAGGTAAATGAGATTTTTCTTTAAGTACGGGGATAGCGGAAATATCTAAAGTGTTTCGAGTGGCAGTTTCAAAGGTGCGAATACCTCTTTCGCAAAGGATAATATTTTCATTGCCCCCTGCAATAATGTATTCCGCACTCATAAGGAGTTCTTGCAAAGTGTTTGCAAGACCACGTTTGAGAAGAATAGGTTTCTTTGAATGACCTAATTCCTTAAGAAGCTCAAAGTTTTGCATATTACGGGCGCCAACTTGAATAATATCAACGTCGGCGAAAAGGTCAATGTGGGAAAGATCCATAATCTCGGTAACAATGGGCATTCCCGTTTCTTTCTTTGCTTCGAGAAGAAGTTTAAGCCCCTCATTTCTCATCCCTTGAAAAGCGTAAGGGGAGGTACGGGGTTTAAAAGCACCGCCTCTGAGGAGATTTGCACCGTTTTTCTTAACGTCTTTTGCGATGGTGCAGATTTGTTCTTCCGATTCAACCGAGCAAGGACCTGCGATAATTTGAAAATTCCCACCACCGATTTTATGTCCGCAAACATCTATAATAGTATCAGCAGGGTGGAATTTACGATTAACGTTCTTAAATGGTTCAGAAACTCTTTGAACGTTTTCCACAATATTAAGACCGGATATTAAATCCATATCAATATGACTTGTATCGCCTACAAGACCCAAAACACAGTTGTAGGTACCTTCGCTTATATGCACCTCAACGTTTTGTGCCTTAAGCCATTCCATAAGACCGTCAAGTTGTGTAGGATTCGCATCTTTTTTTACTGTTAAAATCATTTTTCATTCCAGCTTTCTATGTGTGAAAATTGAATAAATATTAAAACAAAAACCCTTCGCAGCAAGTTTCACTGCGAAGGGCTTAAAATTTATAAGTCCACGATAAATTTTTGCAGCAAAACTTAACCTCTTTGGAAATAACCAAAAAAGTAAAAGTAAAAATATTCAGCTGCAAAGTTAAGAATATTCATAAACAAGACCTCAAAAGGATTACTATGGGTGTATTATATCACCCCTAAAAAATGTTGTCAAGGGGAATAAAATAATTTTTCGCAAAAAAATATCGGCAACCCCAAAAGGATTGCCGATAAAGGTTTAACTATTTAATTTCGGGAAGATTTTTTGTATATTTTTGGATTTCTTCATCCGAGGGGATATAGTCGGTCATAACGCCGTTGTGGAATTTTTCGTAAGACATCATATCGAAATATCCTGTGCCGGTAAGACCGAAAACGATGGTCTTTTCTTCACCGGTTTCCTTGCATTTAAGGGCTTCATCAATAGCCACTTTAATGGCGTGGGAACTTTCGGGAGCAGGGAGAATACCCTCAATACGAGCAAAATATTCAGCGGCTTCAAATACTTCGGTTTGTTTAACCGATACAGCTTCCATAAGACCGTCATCATAGAGTTGAGAAAGAATGGAACTCATACCGTGATAACGAAGACCGCCTGCGTGGTTAGCGGCAGGGATAAAGTCGCAACCTAAAGTATACATTTTAGAAAGAGGACAAACCTTACCGGTGTCGCAATAGTCATAAGCATAGGTGCCTCTTGTGAGAGAGGGACAGGAGGAAGGTTCAACTGCGATAATGCGATAATCGGCTTCACCGCGGATTTTTTCACCCATAAAGGGAGCGATAAGACCGCCAAGGTTAGAACCACCACCGGCACAACCGATAATAATATCTGCCTTTTCGCCGTATTTATCAAGGGCAGTTTTGGTTTCTAAACCAATAACGGTTTGATGAAGCATAACTTGATTAAGTACGCTACCCAAAACGTAACGATAACCGTCTTTGTTAAGTGCGGTTTCAACGGCTTCAGAGATAGCACATCCCAAACTACCGCTGGTGCCGGGATGTTCAGCATTGATTTTCTTACCTACTTCGGTGTCGAAGGAGGGGGAGGGGGTAACCGATGCACCGTAGGTACGCATAACCTCACGACGGAAGGGCTTTTGTTCGTAAGAACATTTAACCATAAATACCTTACAGTCCAGACCAAAATATGAACAAGCCATAGAAAGAGCAGTGCCCCATTGACCTGCACCGGTTTCGGTGGTAACACCCTTAAGACCTTGTTTTTTAGCATAATATGCTTGAGCAATAGCAGAGTTAAGTTTGTGACTACCGCTTGTGTTGTTACCTTCGAATTTGTAATAAATCTTTGCGGGAGTACCTAACTTTTCCTCAAGACAATATGCACGAATAAGGGGTGCAGGACGATACATTTTATAGAAGTTAAGAATTTCTTCGGGGATTTCAAAATAAGGAGTAGTTTCATCAAGTTCTTGTTTAACAAGTTCATCACAAAAAACGGGAGCCAAATCTTCAGCGGTAGCGGGCTCAAAGGTTTTAGGATTAAGCAGAGGAGCGGGTTTGTTAATCATATCGGCACGGAGATTATACCATGCACGGGGAAGTTCGCTTTCTTCCAAATAAATTTTGTAAGGGATTTTCTTTTCAGACATAATTTTGTCTCCTTTCGAAAAATCGTTTTGCGGGGACATAAATAAAAAACCTGTCCCACAGTAATTTCTGCTGGGACAGGATAAAATCTTTCCTGCGGTGCCACCCGGCTTGGTGCATTTTGCACCCACTTAAAGCATACAAAAAATATGCCGACCTTTAATAACGGAGAGTCCTGCTCCGTCTTACATACTAAGGCAAAACCCGTTCTGTTCGCCCTCAGAAGTCCATTCAATAATACCTTTAACATCGCAATTCCACCGCCTGCGACTCTCTTTGGAAAAAGAAATATTACCTACTTACTCTTCCTCAACGGTTTAGTTTAGTTTATCATAGAGATATTTTTTTGTCAAGATATAATTTTTTAGCATTGAGCTATTAAATACACCCCATCTTTATCCTCTAAAAAGGCGGTGCTTACGGATATTTTTTCCTTGCCGTTAATGGTGAAAATGGTCTCAATTAAACCCTCAACGGAATAAACTCCATCATCGTTTAGCGGTGTTAAGATTGCTTTGTTACTGAAGATATTGTTGTTTTCACAAGTAAGTTCAATATTCTTAAGACCATGGACAAGTCCAACACCTGTTTTTTTGAGGATTGCTTCCTTAATGCAAAACACTTTCAAAACTGACTCTCGGTCATTGCCGAATATAGTAGTTTCCTTTTCACACATAACCTTTTCGTGAATATCGGTGGGAGAATTATCTAACCTTTGAATATCAACCCCCACCGAATATTCACTTACCACACACACAACATGAATACCAGAATGCGACACATTGAAGTCGAAAGCATTTACCTTCAGTAAAGGTTTACCATATTCAGTTTTAATGATATCCAAGGGAAAAACAGGACAGTTAAGTCCTCTTTTTTCACAATAGTCTTTAACCGCAAAATTAAGTAACAATCCTGCACCAAGGGATAACTTTTTATCCTCTTCAAACATTAACCGGTTGATTTTATCAATTCTCTCGGTAGGCAAGTCTTTATATAATTCTTTATTTTCGAGGTTGAGAAAACGGGTATCTAAAAGATAAATCATATCCCTTAACCACCTGCACGAGCCGTTTTAAGGGCACGGTCAATATTTCTTTCTGCATCCCGTTTAGCAGCGGTCTCACGTTTGTCATAGAGCTTCTTACCACGACAAATACCGACCTCAACCTTAACCCTTGAACCCTTAAAATAAAGGGTGGTGGGAATAAGTGTAACGCCCTGTTGCTTGGTTAAAGAGAATAAACGAATAATCTCTTTTTTATGCATAAGCAAGCGACGCTCACGATAGGCATCCTTGTTGAAAATATTGCCCTTCTCATAAGGGGATATGTGCATACCTCTAACAAATATTTCCCCGTTATCAATAGAACACCAAGCATCCTTAAGGTTTACGCCACCGTTGCGAATTGATTTAACCTCGGTGCCAAAGAGTTCAATACCTGCTTCAATTCTATCCTCAACGAAGTAATCGTGAAACGCTTTTTTGTTTTTAGTTATAATTTTTACGCCTTTTGTTTCAGCCATAATGTAATCCTTTCGCTATTTGGTATCAAACCAACTGTTGCCCGATGAAATATCTACCGTCAGCGGTACCGACATTTTAACCGCATTTTCCATCTCGTTTTTAAGAATTTCTTCCGCCTTTTCTCTTTCCTCAATTGGTGCCTCAATAATAAGTTCGTCGTGCACCTGAAGAATAAGTTTTGCCTTCATATTTGCATCTTTAAGGGCCTTGTAAACGTTTACCATAGCAATTTTAATAATATCTGCAGCGGTGCCTTGAATGGGCATATTACGGGCGATTCTTTCAGCCCCCGCCCTCACCATAGCGTTAGATGCGGTAATTTCAGGAAGATTTCTCCGTCTGCCGAAAAGGGTAGAAACGTATCCTGATTGTTTAGCGTCGGATACAGTGTTATCCATAAACTTTGCAACACCGCTATAGGTTTTAAGATATCCGTCAATATATTTCTTTGCCTCGCCAAAACCTATTCCTAAATCGTTGGCTAAAGAATAAGCACCAATGCCGTAAACAATGCCAAAATTAACCGCCTTTGCACGGGAACGCATAAGAGGGGTAACGAGTTCAGGATGCATATTAAACACCTTTGCAGCGGTGGCGGTGTGAATATCTTCACCAGATAAAAATGCATCTATCATATTGCCATCTTCTGCCATGTGAGCAAGTACGCGAAGTTCAATCTGAGAATAGTCGGCATCCACAAGAACACAACCCTCTTTTGCAATAAAGAAACGACGAAGTTCTTTGCCAAGTTCGCGTCTTACGGGGATATTTTGTAAATTAGGTTCGGATGATGAAATTCGCCCCGTTCTTGTTTCGGTTTGATTAAGGGTGGAATGAATTCTACCATCCCCACCAATAACGTTAAGAAGCCCATCTGCATAGGTGGATTTAAGTTTAGCAAGGGTGCGGTATTCAAGCAAAAGTGAAACGGCAGGATGCTCATTCTTCAGTTTTTCAAGCACCTCGGCATTGGTAGAAAAACCGCTTTTAGTCTTCTTAACGGGGGTAAGACCCAGTTTCATAAATAATGCTTCACTTAATTGTTTAGGAGAGTTAAGATTAAACTCATATCCCACCAAATCATATATTTCTTTTTCAATGAGATCAATGTCTTTACCAAGTTTTTCACCAAAGTTTTTAAGCCCCGCAGCATCCACAAGAAAACCCTCGGTTTCCATAGACGCAAGAACCTTTGCAAGGGGCATTTCTATGGTGTTAAATAACTCGGTTTGTCCGTCAGCATCCATTTTTGATGATAATTTATCACAAAGCAAAGGCATAACGCCTACCAAAGATGCGTCGGATAAATAATGTTCGGGACAATCCTTAATTTCGGGCAAAACCACACCGTATTCTGCCATAAGACGGGAAAGAGAATAGTCGGTGGCGGAGGGGTTAATTAGATAAGCCGCAAGCATAACGTCAAAGGAATTATCTAAAAGATTAAATCCCTGACGATATAAGTTTTTGACGTCGAAGGTATAAAGAGGAGCGGTATCAAAAATCTTTTGAATATCTTCATTTTGGATATTTTCAAATAAAGCAACCTTATCGTTAGTATTCACAAAAAGGTTAAGGGTGCCAAGGGGAGAAGGTTCAACAAGGGCAAAGATTTTATTTTCCGAAACGGTGCTTAAATCGGGATTAAAAATAAAATCAAGAACAGGAGCAGGGGAGGTAACCTCTTCTGCAACCGCACTTTGTGCATCAAGTCCTAAACGCTCAATAAGTTTGTAAAATTCAAGTTTAACCAAAATAGAGGTAAGGGATGTAGTATCTCTTTTCTTGTCAAGATATACCTGTAAATCGGTTTCAACGGGAGCATCGCAACATATTCTACCAAGATCCAAACTCAAAAAGGCGGATTCTTTACCTGCGCTTAGTTTGTTTCTAAGATTTTCAGTAACGGGTAAGGACTCTAAATTATCATAAATATTCTTAATGTTTTCGTGTTTTTGAATAAGGTCAAGAGCGGTTTTTTGACCAATACCCGCCACGCCTGGGATATTGTCGGAGGTATCTCCCATAAGTGCTTTAACGTCAATAAGTTGAGGGGGAGTAATACCGTATTCTTCCTTAATTTTATCCACATTATATTCGGTGAGTATAGGTTGTCCACCCTTTGTGGCGGCAAGAAGTACAGATGTATTGTTAGAAACAAGTTGTAAACTGTCGCGGTCACCGGTGGCGATGTAGCAGTAATCGCCCTTTTTGGCACAAATCTTTGCAAGGGTACCTAAAATATCATCCGCCTCAAATCCCTCTTTCTCACAAACGGTAACGCCATAGTTGGAAAGAAGTTCTTTAAGATATGGAAATTGTTCCGCAAGTTCAGGAGGCATAGGTTTTCGACCTGCTTTGTAGTCGGTGAACATTTTATGACGGAAGGTGGGTGCTTTAAGGTCAAAAGCGGCAACAATAGCGTCGGGAGATACAGCGTTTTCTAACTTGTTCAGAATATTCATAAACCCGAAAATAGCATTAGTGTTAAGCCCCTCTTTGGTAGTGAGAGGTCTAATGCCATAAAATGCACGGTTGATAATACTGTTTCCGTCTAAACACAGCAGTTTCATAATTTGTGCCACCTTAAAAAACAAAATATATATTCATTTTACCATATTTTGATCCTTTTGTATATAAGATTTTTTGACAAATTTTGTTGATTTTTCAAAAAATAATGATAGAATAAATAAGACCTATGGTAATTTAAGTGGTGATAAAATGTTTATTGGAAATCTCGAAATAAAAGGCAAAGTAGCCCTCGCTCCTATGGCGGGGGTTGCTGACCGTGCCATGAGAGAGATTTGCATAAGAAACGGCGCCGCCTTTGCGGTGGGTGAACTATGCTCCGCCAAAGGAATAACCATGGGCGATAAAAAGAGCGAAGAATATCTTAAAATATCCGATTTAGAACGCCCAATGGCGTCTCAACTTTTTGGTGATGATCCTCTCGTTATGGCGAAAGCGGCGGTCAAAGCGTTAGAATACAAGCCCGATTTTATCGATATAAATATGGGGTGCCCCGCCCCAAAGGTTGCCAAAAGCGGTGGGGGTAGTGCTCTTTTAGATAATCTCCCCTTAGCAGGAGAAATAGTAAAAGCGGTGGTAAATGCGGTGGATGTACCCGTAACCGCAAAGATTCGCATTGGTCGTGATGATGACCATATTGTGGCGGTTGAACTCGCTAAAATAATTGAAGATGCAGGGGCATCTATGATAACCGTCCACGGTAGAACACGTGCTCAACAGTATGCGCCCTTTGTAAAACTTGAACCTATTGCCGACGTTAAAAGGGCGGTGTCTATCCCCGTTGTTGGTAACGGCGACGTGGTGGATGGCAAATCCGCCGAGAATATGATCAAAGTAACGGGATGCGATATGGTTATGGTGGGTAGAGCCGCTATGGGTACACCTTGGATATTCTCTCAAATAAATGCATATCTCAAAGACGGAACAATCCTACCCGATCCTACCGTTGAGGAAAAGATGAACTATCTTTTAGAGCAGGGCAAACTCGTGTGTGAATATAAGCCCGAAAAAATTGCCATGCTTCAAATGAGAAAACACGCTTCTTGGTATATTAAGGGATACAAAGGTGCGGCAAAACTTCGTGAAAAGTGTGCCAATCTTGTGTCACTTGACGGACTAAAGGAATTGGTAGATGAGGTATTACATCAATCCACAATGGAATAATATTTTTTCAAAATTCCCCTTGACAAAGTAAACTTTCGGGGGTATAATGCAGAAAAACCGACGAAATAGTCGGAAAATATCAACAAGGGGTGCTGCTTTGCGGCTGAGATCGAACTTTAAGTTCGGGACCCTCGAACCTGTACGGATAATGCCGGCGTAGGAAATGGTTGTATCGTTATATACATTTCGCCCTGCGGTATTTCCGCAGGGCGTTTCTTGTTTTTTGTGTGGAGTTTATGACCTTTGCAAATGAGTTCGAATAGTTTGTAAAGGTAATTTCACCAAATATCCGCGGAACATCCTGTGTAAAGACGCGACCTAACTTATTTTGGCGTATTCTGATATTTTTATTGGAGTGTGTAAAATGGAAAAAATCAAAAACAAATCAAAAATCTTCAAAATTGCATTTTGCGGAATAATGATTGCCCTATCTTTAACCCTTTCGGTAACCACAAGATTTTGGCAAATGCCTTTAGGTGGAGACGTTAACCTTTGCGCAATGCTTCCCGTAATGTTGATTGGATATTACCTCGGTACAAAATACGGTTTAATTGCCTGTTTTGCCTATTCTTTACTTGAAATGTTACTTAGCATCGGCAGTGTTCTTTCTTGGGGACTCACCCCCACAGTAGTAGTTGCAACGGTGTTCATTGACTACATCTTTGCCTATACTTCTTTGGGACTTTCGGGACTTCTTCGTGATATCCTTTCAAAGAAAAAGCCCCTTTCTAAAGGAATGGACTTTACCACCTTTGTTTTGGGTATGGTAATTGCCACCTTCACCCGCTTTGTGCTTCACTTTATTTCGGGTGTTGTTCTTTTCGATACCTGGGCAACATTTGAACCCGTATGGCTTTATTCTATCGCCTACAACGGCGGATATATGCTTCCCAACCTTATTCTTTGTATTGTTGGTGGATGCATTATCTACGCCCCCCTTACAAAGGCAGTTAAGAAGATGTTTTAATCACATTAAAACATAAAGCATAGCAAGTATTAAAAAAGGGTCGGTCTCTTCACTTGATAGCATAAGCAGTATTGCGGCAATCAGGGTGGTATCTTGCTCTTTAAGTAACGATTTAACGTTGATTAAATCGAGAATATTTCTCTTTTCATTAGATACATTGACTTTGGGCGAAACAACGGGCTCGGAAGACGTACCTTCCACCCTACGTTTCGCCCTTTCTTGCATTTCAAGGACTCGTTTGGTGGCATCCTGTTGCATCTTCATAATATCATTTTGAGAATAATTTGCCACTTAAATCCCCCCAAATATATTTAATTCTTTAAGCATAGGTAAAAGGGAGATAAGTCGAAGTATTTTCACCGCATCATCCACCCGTTTTTGCCTTTTTTCAGATAAATGGGGTTTAAGCGATACAAGCAAATTTACTCGTTGGTCGGACACGTTATTTTTAAGTGCCCCCACGATTTTCATAATACCTGCGATATCATCGGGGGATACGTCCCCTAAAAATGAGGTTGGATTTTGGGGTGGGGGAGGAGCGGAAGATAACCCTGTCTCACCACCAAACAAATTATTTGCCATACTTTTTAATTTTTCCATTTCCTGAGGATTGTTAAGTATCCCCGAAAGCATAGAAGAAAGGTCGGCATCCATCATCCATCACCCCTTGAAAAATCTAATACAAAATGATATAATCAACCCATAAGTTTCTTAAACAATGCCTTGGCTTGAGGCGTAGAAAGCATCTGTTTTAGTTTTTGTTCGTCGTTAAGAATTTCGTTAAGTTGTCGTGATTTTTCGGGGGATAAATTATCGGTAAAATTCTTAAAATTTCCCGAATCAATAGCCCTCTTTACCCTTTCCTCGTCGGCACCGAGACTAATAGATGCCTGTTTAATCAACTTTTCCTTATCGAAATTATTTTGATTATTACCTGCCATAAAAATCATCCTTTCAAAAAAAATATATGAAAATAAAAAGTGAGATATTACAATGAAACTGTTAGTCCTATCCGACTCCCACGGAGATATTCATTCCCTCGAAAAGGTTATAGAAATGCACAATGATGCTAACGCTATCCTCTTTTTAGGTGATGGTGAAAGAGATTTTTCAAAATTAGATATAGAAATAAAACCTTCCCTATACATAGTATCGGGAAACTGTGACTTTTGTTCCTTTGAACCGACGGTGAGGATGTTAAATCTCGGCGGTAAAAAGATAATGATGACCCACGGCCACGAATATAAGGTGAAATATAGTCCCGAATATCTGATAAACAACGCCAAAGAAAAAGGAATAGATATAGTCCTCTACGGACATACCCACACCCCCGATACACGATATGGAGATATAAACGTTATGAACCCCGGCTCCCTTTCACGCCACGGCGGAAGCGGTAGCACCTATGGACTCATCGACATAACCGAAAAGGGAGAAATCTTTCTTAATGTGGCGAAACTGAAATAGATGCACCTTACTACGAATTACATACCAATAACTCCAAGTAGATATAAATATGCCTCCTTTTGCGTAATAATATAAAAAAACACTTTACTTTCATAGTGAAGTGTGATATAATTGATTGCTACATTATTGACATTTTTTGAAAAGTGGCATATTTTGGTATTAGGAGGAGATTATATGTTTGGAAAGACAAAACGGATTTTGGTTCTGTTGATAGTGATGGTGTTAATTTTGCCTATATTACCCATCACGATCTCTGCAGAGGTGAACGAAGATTATTCTACTATGGAATGGGATGATTCCAACAGTATATGGGTGGTTTACAAAGATTATATTCCTGATGACAATATAGTTTTCACTCCCGATGATTTTCCTCAGGTAGATTGCAAACGAGTTTGTATTGTAGAAAAAAGCACTAAAGATGATGGAAGTATTAATTACGTATTGGTGCTTGTTCTAAATGGACAGGGTGAAGAGGCAGTAAAAACCGCTGTTGCGAATGCTAAAGAAAGCGGAGAGTTTCTTAAAGTATTTGAAAACGATGAATTTTATTGGAAAATTAAAGAAGAAGTTACTATAAATCACCAAACATACGAAATGAAGGTTGGTGAAAAGGTTGAAATAAAAGTAACCGGTGGGAAAAGTGATCATTATTTTGGAAGAAAAGTTGGCGTTGAGTTTACTATATTGCCTTCAATGATGGGCGTTAATACAATAACAAAAGATGTATTTTCAAAATATGGTGTAGAACATTTTTGGCCTAAATCCTATGTATCTAAATGGGACTGTTATGAATTTGTAACAGATAACTTTGCATTAGAAGGAACCAAAAGCGAGGTTAATCAGTATTTGGCGGTTGTTGAAAGCGGAGACCAAGCAATAGAAATTGCAAATGCCTTGGCAAAAGAAAAAGGTTGCGTTAATGTTAATATTGAATTTGGCGATGCTCCTGTTCCATTAAATGACGTATGGTACAGTTGGAATATTGTAACAGATGAGAGATGGAATGTAGATATTGGTAGAGCACCTTATACTTGTCCGTCTTTAGAAAGAGATAATGTCAACGTTACAATGTATAGACCTGGTATATATAAGCTTGTAGTGAAAAGAAATAACAATTTTTTACTTGCATATAATGAATGTGTTGTTACGGTTTATAGTAATGGTGATGTGGATTCAAATAATACAACCGATTCCACTGATGCATTATTAACGCTTCAAGCTTCAGTAGAAAAAATCGCCTTAACAGAAAACGAAAAATTGTTTGCCGATATGGATATAGATGGTGTGGTGGATGCTTCTGATGCATTAGCTATTCTTCAATATTCCGTGGGGAAAACCATATAAGGAGTGTTACAAATGCAAAAAGAAAACTGTTTCAAATCAAAAAAACTAATTAGGGTTGTAGTTGGAATTCTTTCAGCTTTGATTGTTTTTTCGATTATGCCTGTTTGGTCTTTAGCAGATGAGAATGAACCCCAAAATAGTCAAGGTGAAAATGTTCGATTGTATGGCGATGTTGATGCGGATTATCCATTTAACCTTGATAGTAACGTTAAGAGTAGCAGAAGTGTTTTACGGGAAAGTGTTGATTTAAGCGAAAGTAAATATTTCCCACCTATACGTTGTCAACAAGGTGGTTCTTGTTCTGCATGGGCAACTACTTATTATCAATTCACATATCAAGTAGCAAAATTGAATAATTGGAACGCAAAGGAAAATGATGAATACGTTGCCTCACCAAAATATGTTTGGAACTATTTTAATGAGGGTAGAGACCAAGGGACATCACGAGACCAATACTATAGTTTCCTATCAAAATATGGATGTATAAGTTGGGCTGATTTTCCTCAAACAGATTTATCTTTTGATTGGTATGGTACTGATATAAATTCAAACACTTCCACTGTTCTTCAAAACGCATTAAAGCACAGAGTTGTAAATAAAATTGAAAACAACTTGAATTTTGCTGCCATTAGTGGTGATAATGCTGAAGAAACACCAATAACCAGTGTTGATGATGGAAATCTTAATAAGATAAAGGAGTACCTATGTAGTGAAAATGTTTTGACTTTCTCAACAAGAACTTGTAGTTGGGAAATGCGTCAATTAGACTCAAGCGGTTCACATGGGGGTGATTGGGCTATTGGATATGGTAGAGAAAACTATCCGGATGGTGATGAGTCGAATTCTGTAGGTCATTCACTAACTATAGTTGGTTATGATGATACGGTAAAATGCGATATTAATGGGAATGGCAATATTGAAAGCACTGAAATTGGTGCATTGCTTATTGCGAATTCATGGGGAACAAATGCATGTAGACACAACAATGGCTTAGTATGGTTAATGTATGATGCTTTGAATAACAAATCTTTGGATAATGTCAATAACCCTGAAAATATAGAGACTGATGTTTATTATGGCGGTAAGAAAGGGCCTAGAAAAGAATTCATTGATAATTATGGATATTATTATATGGAGGTTGAAAACGTAGAACCAACATTGATGGTTGAAGTTACCGTAGAGCAAAAAAGACGAAATGCTTTCCAAATATTACTTTGTTCACAAAGTGAACCGAATTCTGCCAGGAATACAGATGCAACTATATTATTTAGAAATGAAGGTGGTTCACTAGGATTTGATGGAGAATCAAACGGTAAATATAAAGACTGTATGTTTGTATTTGATTATGGAAAAATATTAGGTGATTCAGACACTATATATGAGATACAAGTTACAAATTTTGCTAATACTAATTTAGTAACGACAATTGAAAAAATAAGATGGTTAAATGCAAATGGAGATGTATTAAAAGAACTTGGGAAACAACCAAAAATTGACAATGATAATTTGGTGTTTTATGATTATGGAGAGAACTTGTCAGAAATATATCTGAATAAAAACTGTATAAGTGATCTTCTAGTTGGCCAATCTGAGCAATTAAGTGTAAACATAAATCCTTCCACACAAATTTTTCCGTCGGTTGTTTGGGAATCCTCGAACACATTGGTTGCTACCGTTTCTCCTACAGGTTTGGTAAATTGTGTCGGAGATGGAACAGCCAATATTACTTGTTACGTTGAGGGAAATCCTGAAATTAACGATATGTGCGAAGTGATAGTTGATTATGCTGATTCACCTAGTACCGCGAGAGAAATTCAATTACATAGCACATCAGAAAAAACATTAAAAGACGAGAGTGATTACGACTATTACAAATTTACTCCCACAGAAAGCGGACAGTATTTGTTCTATACAAATTCAAATTTGGAATGTATGTCAGGAACTTTGTATAATTCATCTATGGAAGAATTATCAAGCAATATAGGATTTAGAATATTAAGGGAGTTAACGGCTGGTGAAACTTATTATATTAGATTGACTTCGCATGATTATCAGTGCGGCGATTTTGAATTTAGTGTATCAAAACCTTTATATAGTGCTAGCGTGATAGATGAAAATCAAGACTTCCGTAATAAAATCCAAATGAAAGCCGTAGTTTCTTGCGCTTATGATACTTTGGTATTAACAATGGGTAATAATGAGTTCGTTTTTACTAAATCAACTTCAGATGTTTTGGAAAGTACAATAAATGGTTTTTATTTTAAAATAAATTTTTCAGATTTAAATTATGGATATAGTACTATTTGGTCAATTGCTGCGAAAATACCTGCTGGGACATATTCAATTAGATTTGCATTTACAAGTAATAACTCTGCCCAAATTTTTAGTCAGTATTTTAATGTAGTTGCTTATAATGCTTCTATTGTAACCGGTGTTCAATATGGACAAGCAAACAGTTTACAGTTATTGATGAACGGTCTTTCGCAAGAGGATTACACATTAGAGGCATATACCTGGGAAAATGAACTTATAAATGTTACATCCACTACCGTTGCTGCCACAGGTCAAAAAATAGTAAAAAAAGATTCTATTGGAAGAATAGTGAATGTGTATTTTGTTGTTTTGTACGGCGACGTAACAGGTAGCGGTGATGTAGGGGATGGCTTGATTCAAGGTGCCGATGCATTGTTAACTTTACAATATGCAACATATAAAGTTAATTTTATCGCTATTGCTGAACTGGCGGCAGACGCTAACCATGATGGTTATGTTGATATTGATGATGCTAACGATATTCTAAATGCGTCGGTCGACAAGATTACCATAGATCAAAATGTTGCTATAACAACTATCCCTGATGAATGTTATTTCCTTACTCCTGTAGAATTTTAAGCTAAATATACGAAACAACCCCGCCCAAACTTGGGCGGGGTTGAATTTTGTTGTTATTATTTCCTAAAAAGATTCCAAAATCCGCCTTTAGATTTTTCACCCTCAACCTTTTCGGTTTCTTCGGTTACTTCTTCTGTTTCTTCAGCGATTTCTTCTTCAACATCTTCTTCAATTACTTGTTCAAAACTTTCCTCAAATTCTTCTTCGGTGGGAATAATTTCGGCAAGTTCATCAATGATGGTGGCATCCATATCCTTGTCTTTTTCAAGCATTAAAGACATCGCTTCGGGGAACTGTGCTTCGGGAACGAAAATATCGTAAAGGGTTTCATCGGCTGAAAGCAATTCACCATCTTCGGTTTCGGGGGGAGTAAGGATTTCAACCTCTACATCCTCATCAACAAAATCATCATCAAATTCATCGTCTTCAAGATCATCATCCCACTCAATGCCGTCAAGTTCATCAAGGGTTTGAACTTCCGATGCCTTCTCAAAGGCAGGTATGTTGTTTTCAACGAGGAGAGAGATAACCCTCTTTGCCTCTTTTTCGCCAATAACGGTAACGAGAAGCTGAGAAGTAGCTTCAATATCAATTTGAACCTCTTCTGTAACCTCTTCAGCCAGAGCGTCGGGGATATCATTTATACCCGAAAGGTCGGCATCTTCATCTAAAATAGGGGTGTAGTCAATAAGTTCTTTACCGCATTCAGGACAATTTTTTTCTTCAGTTTCGAATTGTCTTTTGCAATTTTCACACCACATTTGGCAGCACCTCACAATTATTTTTTCTAAAATAACAAAAGAATTATATCAAAATCAACACTTGAAAGCGTTGAGAATATAAACGATTGTAATTAAGAATGTTAGCTTTTATGATACTAATTTTCTTCGTAAACAAATCCACCGTATTCAAAGCAGGGCATAAGTTCAAGTTTGAAAAGATTTGCCTTGTGTTTTTTATCTATTTTTTCTTTGATTTCTTTATCTTCACAAACACCTGTGCGGATGTATTTATCTAAAGTAGCATAGGTGAAACCTAAATTATCTTCATCGGTTTTACTGCAAAGACCGTCAATGGGGACCTTGTCTACAAGGACGTCGGGAAGCCCTAAAACTCTGCCGATTTCTTTAACCTCTTGCACAGTGAAACGGGAGAGAGGACTGAAATCTCCCACCGAATCGCCGTAACGGGTAGAATATCCAACGTAATCTTCCGAAAGGTTACAGGTGTTTGCAACCCTGCCGTTAACCGATTGAGAAAGGGCATAAAGGGTGGACATTCTAAGTCTGGGAGATAAATTTATTTTGGTCATTTCGGAAATTTCCACTTGATCTTCTAATTCCTTGATTATTGCATCTCGTGTATCTTTGATATTTATTTCATAATGTTTAATACCAAGATGAGAAACAAGAAGTTTAGCCATATCTATATCGTGCTGAACACCGCAGGGCATAAGCACACCGATAACTCTATCCTTGCCAAGTGCCTCGACGCATAAAGCGGCAACAACGGAGCTATCTTTACCGCCGGAAATACCCACAACTGCATTGCAGTTTTCACCGTTTTTGCTAAACCAATCTCTAATCCAATCCACCACAAGTTCGGTGGTTTTTTTAGCATCAAAAGACATAGAAAAACATCCTTTCAAGACTTTTTCACTAAAGTATAACATTCCTTATTATACCACGAAAGGGAAATAAATCAAGAAAATAATTAAAACGTTGTAATTTTGAGGAAGGATTTTGTCTTTTTTTAGAATAAAATATTTAATAATTTTATTAAAATAACATTGAAAAAAATTCTATTAAGTAGTATACTTATTTTGTATATATGTATATAAACGAGGTCAAAAAAATGAGATTATTCAAAAAAGCAAGTGAGAGCCCTTTGCAAAAGAAAAGGGAGTTATATTTTGAAACGTTTTTAGTGTCTCTTGTGTTGGCAATGGCACTTTTCGTTCCATATATTTTTATGGATAACGGATATTTCCTTTTCTATGGAGATTATAACGTTCAACAGGTGCCCTTTTACAAAATAGCCCACGCATCGGTTAAATCGGGAAATATCTTTTGGGATTGGGGTACCGATTTAGGAGCAAACTTTATCGGTTCATATAGTTTCTATCTTTTGGGAAGTCCATTTTTTTTGCTTACCCTTCCGTTCCCTAACGATTTTGTCCCCGCCCTTATGGGACCACTCTTTATACTTAAATTCGCCTGTGCAGGACTTGCCGCCTATGCCTTTATTACCCGATTTGTAAAGAATAAGGAACTTGCCCTTCTTGGTGGAATACTCTATGCTTTTTCTGGTTTCTCAATTTATAACATTTTCTTTAATCACTTCCACGAAGCAATAATTATTTTCCCCTTGGTTCTTTTGTCTATTGAACTTCTTATGAAGGATGGCAAACGTGGCTACTTTGCAATAATGGTTGCCGCAATACTTATTTGCAACTATTACTTTGCCTTTGGCATGGCAATATTCTCTATTATTTATGTAATACTCAGACTGATGTCGGGTAAATGGAATCTCAAACTTACCCCCAAATTTAGAAACCGCACCCTTATGAAGATAGTTTCTCTCGTGGGAGAAGCATTCTTAGGATTGTTTATTAGCGCTATTATATTACTTCCCGCAGTACTTGCAATAAGCGATAATAGTCGTGTAGGCAATTATCTTACAGGATGGAATGGCCTTGTATATAGCCGTAATCAAATTTATTCCTACATTTTGCAGTGTTTCTTCTTCCCACCCGATCTTCCTGCACGCCCCGTATTTTTCCCCAATGCTGATGTAAAATGGTCATCAGTGGCAGGATGGTTGCCCTTGATTGGTATGACGGGTGTATTTGCCTTCCTTATCCACAAAAAAGGTTCTTGGCAAAAAAGACTTATCAATATAAGTATGATTATCGCCTTTATTCCTATTCTCAACAGTGCATTTTCGGCTTTTAACTATTCTTACTACGCCAGATGGTTCTTTATGCCTATTTTAATAATGGTTCTTATGACGGTGATGGCACTGGAAGATAATAAAGTCAAATGGGGTCCCGCTTGGGGATGGAGTTTTGGCATTACTTTAGCAATAACCCTACTTATAGGATTTTTCCCAAAGGGTCAGTATGCCGACGGTAGGTTTACAGGATTTGGACTTTATTCTGAAGATTACGCTGATCGTTTTTGGGTTACGTCTTCTATCGCCCTCGGTTCTTCTATTATCTTCCTTTTGTTGTTGTGGATGAAAAAGAAATCACCAAAGGTGTTTATTCGTTCCACAATTGTATCGGTATGTGTAATATCACTTTTGTTTTCTCATTATTTTGTTGCCACCGGTAAAAAGAGTTCTTATGACTCAAAGGAATATATTGTCCCCACCCTTATCCAAAACGACGATACTATCCATCTCGAGGATGCACAGGGGAATATGCTTTCCACCGAGGATGTTGAAAATTTAAGAATAGACGTTTACGAGGGAATGGATAATACCGCAATGTTCTTTGGAATAAGCGGAATACAGGCATTCCACAGTATTGTCCCCGGTTCAGTAATGGATTTCTATAAATATGTCGGTGTAGAAAGAACTGTTGGTTCTCGTCCCGAGGTAGATTACTACGGAATAAGAGGACTTACCTCGGTTAAATACGTTCTTGACTACTCTAAAGATAGCAAGAAATTTTATGAAACTAACTTAAATACGGACGGTACAACAAGTTATACCTTCAAAATGGAAGGGTATTCGCCCTATACACCAAATGGTGATATCAATAAGGACGGAAAAATAAACGTCGATGATGCAAAACAAAACGATTATTATATCTATAAAAATGACCATTTCATTCCTTATGGATTCACCTATAATTACTATATGACCAAAGAAGATTGCGATAAAGCAATGGAAAAAGAACGCAGTGCCCTTATGGTCAAGGCGATTTTGCTTGATGATGCTCAAGCTTCCAAATATAATAAATCCCTAAAACATATATCTGAATCAACCGATAAATCGGTAGCCGCAGAGGATTATATTCCCGAAATCACCGTGGCTGAATATTTGAATGAGTGCGACAAACGTGCTGAAACCGCCTGTACATCCTTTAAGATAGATAGCAAAGGATTCTCTGCTGCTACAAAACCTATGAATAAAGATAATTTGGTATTCTTTAGTGTCCCCTATGAAAAGGGCTGGAGTGCCACTGTGGATGGTGTAGAGGTTGACGTTGAAAAGGTTAACGTAGGATTTATGGCTGTTGAAGTAAAGGGCGACGGAAAGGTTCACGATATCCGTTTTAACTACAATACTCCCGGACTTGGTATAGGTGTTATCGTATTCTTGATTGCGGTTGTTATTCTTGCGGTTTATATGTTTGTCTTCCGCAAAATGGCAAAAACCGAAGCGGAAATTATTGATACAATTCCTTATGCACCCATAACAGGAGCCGATAATGGATACCTTATGAAAACCTATGCTAAACGTTTTATAAGTGTACCATCGGCTGAAGAAAAAGAAGAAAATAAAAAGAAG
>JAFVID010000099.1 GCA_017474205.1 Clostridia bacterium
AAATAAACTCTTCACCGGGTTCGTTAAAGCCGATATGACCGTTATTACCAATACCGAGAACCTGAAGGTCAATGCCACCGAGGGCTTTGATTTCGGCATCATAATTTGCACATTCTACCTTCCAATCATCGGCTTGTCCGTTGAGAAGGTGGGTATTCGCCATATCGATATTCACATTGTTGAAGAGATATTTATTCATAAAATAACGATAGGATTGGTCATTTGCGGGGTCGATGGGATAATATTCATCGAGATTGTAGGTGGTAACGCCTGCAAAATCTACTCTACCCTCTTTGTTGAGGTTAGCAAGTTCGGTATAAAGGCCGATGGGAGAGGTGCCTGTGGCAAGTCCCAAAAGGAATTTAGGTTTGTTTGCAATTGCACCTGCAACAATAGTTGCGGCTTTTGTGGAAAGATCTTCGTAACTATCGGCTACAAATACTTTAATTCCGTCATTTTTTCCGTTTGAGTATGCTTTTATCATTTTTCTAGTCCTCCGATGATTGTTTTTATAATATTGAAATCGTTATCCACGATAATAATATCCGCAAGTTTTCCTACTTCAAGGGAACCGATTTTATCGTCCTCCCCTATTGCTTTGGCGGGATTAAGGGAAGCGGCGGCAAATGCTTCGGGCAAAGATACTCCCGAATGTTCATAAAAATTCTTTACACCTTTATTAAGGTCTAAAACGCTTCCTGCAATAGTGCCGTCGGGCATAAGGCACTGAATACCAACCTTTTTAACGGGTTGTCCACCCAAGGTATAATCTCCGTCGGGCATACCTCCTGCTCTCATACAGTCGGTGATAAGGCAGAGTTTATCTCCCTTTAATTTTGCCACCATTTTGTAAAGACCGGGGTTGATGTGGAAGGTATCGGCAATAAGTTCAACGCTGACGTTTTCGTCCGATAACACCGCACCGACTACACCGGGATTACGGTGCATAAGGGATGTCATAGCATTAAAGAGGTGTGTTGTATGGCGGACACCCTTTTTGATACCTGCATTTGCCTCATCAAAGGATGCGCCTGTATGACCGATTGATGCAACCACACGACCGTCATTATATACCTTTTCGACGCATTCAAGACCGCCTTCCATTTCGGGGGCGATAGTATAAACCTTGATTATATCGGCATTATTTATAATAAAATCAGCATCGGGCTTTTTAATATGATCCTCTGCTTGAGCGCCCTTTTTAGAGGGGTTAATGAAGGGACCTTCACAGTTAATACCAAGCACTTTTGCGCCGTTTTTAGCACCCTCTGCCTTAACCTCACGGGCATCGTTAAACGCCTTTTCGATTTCTTCCTGAGATACAGTCATTGTGGTGGGGCAAAAACTTGTAACACCGTTTTTAACAAGTCCTGCAGACATTTTTCTAATGCCGTTAGCATCGCCGTCTGAGGTGTCGCAACCCATATATCCGTGAATGTGGATATCTACAAGACCGGGGGCAACGTAGTTACCCTTTGCATCAATAACTTCATATTTTGAAAGGTCGATTTCATCCGCCTTTACAATGTTTTCTATTTTTTCGTCAAAGATAATTGCCATACCCGTTTTTACTTCGGTGGGCAATATTATTTGACCGTTAATTATGCATTTCATAATTCATTTTTCCTTTACACATATTATACCATTTTATACAATTTTACTACCATTTACCAAAAAAATCAATACCTTTACAACAAAAAATTAACATTTTTCTTTGTTAATTTTAATTTTTTTGGATTTATTTTAATAAAAACACATTCCTTTATAAATTAAATAAGAATTACAAATAAAAAACCTACTCTTTTTTTAGTGAGTAGGTTTTATAATTATTTTTTTATTATCGCACTAAAAGTGCCACGTTTTCAACGTGTGGTGTTCGGGGGAAAAGGTCAAAGGGGGTAATCTCTTTTAGTTTATATCCTTTTTCCTCAAAAATTGCTATATCACGTGCCAATGTGGCGGGGTCGCAGGATATATATACCACTCTTTTAGGGTTCATATCCTCCGTTACGGTGGAAATAAGTTCGGGGGTACATCCCTTACGGGGTGGGTCTATCATTACAACGTCGGGGGTTATTCCTCTATTTGCAAGCATTTCGGCGGCGGTTGTTGCATCGGCACAAATAAATTCGGCATTATCTATGCCATTTGCAAGGGCATTTTGCTTTGCATTTTCCACCGCTTGAGGAATTATCTCTACGCCGATAAGTTTACCCGCATTTTTGGCGGTACAAAGTCCTACTGCACCTACTCCGCAATAAAGGTCGAGGACGGTCTCCCCTCCCTTAAAGTCGGCATATTCTTCCGCTTTTTTGAAGAGTTTTTCAGCTTGAATGGGGTTCACCTGATAAAAAGAGTGGGGCGAAAGAGAAAATTTTACTCCGCAGAAAATGTCGGAAATTGTGTCTTTACCATACAGAGTTTGACACTCATCCCCCAATATTACGTTGGTTTTATCCCGATTGATATTTATTACAATTGAGGCAATTTCGGGAATATTTTGTGTAAGTTCTGACACAAGATCTTCCCCGTTGTAAAGTCGGTTTCCGTTTATTACAAGGCAAACCATTATCTCATTTGTGGCAAAACCTTTGCGGATATAGAGCTGACGAAGAAGTCCTTTGCCTGTTGTTTCATCATACACCGAAATATTGTTATTTTCGGCATAATTACGGACTATTTTGACGATTTTCTCAAACTCTTTTGGTTGCAAAAGACAGTTTTCACAGTCGATTACACGATGACTATGCCTTGCAAAAAAGCCAATTTGGATATTTCCATCTCTATCGAGAGCAAATTTATACTGCGCTTTATTGCGGTAGAACGATGTACTCTCACATCCAACTATATCGTTAGGAACAGTATCATTTTTTGCAATTCTTTTGATACAGTCAAGCACTCTTTTTTGCTTTATTTCGCATTCCGACTGATAGGATATATTACGGAAAGCACATCCTCCGCACCTTGGAAATGATGCACAATCGTTTTCTATTCTCAATTTTGATGGGTTTAATATCTTCTTTATCTTACCAACGAAATAGTTTTTGGCGGCTTTGATTATAATTATCTCTAAATGGTCGCCAACAACCGAATTGTCAACAAATACGGCGGCACCGTCGATGTGTCCGACACCGGCACCCTCCACCGTCATATCATCTATATAAATTTCTACAATACTGTTTTTCTTGATTTCCATATTATCTCTTATAAATAAGTTTATTGAAAAATGGTTTAATAACAAAATATAAAATGTAAGTTACCACGCAATTTACCCCTGCTTTGATTAAATTGAAGGGTAAAATGAAGGGGACTAACATATCTATAACCGCCTCTTTAGGCATTCCTGTAAGCATTGGTGTAAAAATAACGTTTAAAGGTAACATTATGGCAGCCATAAGGAGTCCGCCTAAAATTAGTCCCAATGCTAAACCGACAAATAATCTCTTTTTATCTTTTTTGCCTTTTTCAAAAAGAGAAAAGATTATTCCCGATACAAAAAGCATCACACCCGATGCTACAACATGCATTATGAATTCAATTATTCCACTGGATGCACTAACTGTAACCGCTTGAATTGCAGATACAACAAGCAATACTATAAATCCTGCTATGGGATTGATTAAAAATGTGGTTAGTAAAATGGGAATATCGGCTAAATCATATTCGAGCCACGCTGCAGGTGGGAAAAGGGGAATATGAACGAAAAGCATAAGCACTATGGCAAGTGCTGAAAGTATTCCTGTAAAGGTAATTATATAGGTTTTATTTGTTTCTTTGTTGGTTAAAAGATTTTTCATAAGTTGCGACATCCTTTTATAAAATATGATGCCGGAATAAAAAAACTGCACAAATATTTTTGTGCAGAGCGTTACGAATGGTCGATATTCAAAATTAGAATATCGAGTATATCGTTTCTTTCATCCGGACTTTACGTTTAGAACGCAACCGCTAAGCGGTTAACCGTCGGCTTCGGAATTTCACCGAATCAGGATTTCTTCCTCGTGGGCTTTTACCACCGGTGGGGAATTTCACCCCGCCCTGAAACTTTTTATAATTATTATATTATATCTTTCGGGATTTCGTGAATTCACAAAATCCTAAAACACAAGGGAACGGTTACCCGTTCCCTTGTGTTTATTAGGTAAAAGAATTATTCGTTGATAGCGATAACAACGCCGGAACCTACGGTACGGCCGCCTTCACGGATAGCGAAACGAAGTCCTTCTTCGATAGCGATAGGAGTAATGAGTTCAACGTTCATTTCTACGTTATCGCCAGGCATACACATTTCTACACCGTCATCAAGGGTGATAGAACCGGTAACGTCGGTGGTACGGAAATAGAATTGGGGACGATAGTTGTTGAAGAAGGGAGTATGACGTCCGCCTTCTTCCTTGGACAATACGTAAACTTGGCCACGGAACTTGGTGTGGGGTTTGATAGAACCGGGTTTTGCAAGAACTTGACCACGTTTGAGTTCAGAACGTTGTACACCACGGAGAAGAGCACCGATGTTGTCGCCAGCTTCTGCATAGTCGAGGAGCTTACGGAACATTTCGATACCGGTACATACAACCTTGCGGCTTTCTTCGGTAAGACCAACGATTTCTACTTCATCACTCATGTTAAGTTGACCACGTTCTACACGACCGGTAGCAACAGTACCACGACCGGTGATGGTCATAACGTCTTCAACAGGCATAAGGAAGGGAAGGTCAGCTTTACGATCGGGAGTGGGAACGTAAGCGTCAACAGCATCCATGAGTTCACGGATACATTTGGTTTCTTCTGCGTTTGCAGTGTCGCCACCTTCATAGTTAAGAGCACCGAGTGCAGAACCCTTGATGATGGGAATATCATCACCGGGGAATTCGTAGTAAGAAAGGGTTTCACGAATTTCCATTTCAACGAGCTCGAGAAGTTCGGGATCGTCAACTTGGTCACATTTGTTCATGAATACGACGATAGAGGGAACACCTAGTTGGCGAGCAAGAAGGATGTGTTCTTTGGTTCGAGCCATAGGACCGTCAGT
>JAFVID010000100.1 GCA_017474205.1 Clostridia bacterium
TCGTTGTGCAAGAACCTCTCCAATACCAGGCAATTCATCAAGTTCTTCAACCGATGCAGTGTTTATATTTATTTTCCCTGTTGTAGGTTTTACCTTGGATGTGGTTGAATTTGATTTTTGGTTCATATCAACTTTGTTGCTATCTGAGTATGAGTTTGTTCCATTTTCCTCTTGAGAGATTATATCTTCATTAAAATTTTCATCGTCTAAAATGTTGTTTTGTTCTGCCGAATTAGATGAAGTTGGTTCTTTTTCGGGATGTAGCGGGGGAGAATAAAACACATTATATAAAAGTAGGGATATTATAATTGATATTGCAACGCAAATAAATAAGCATTCCGATTTAGTTAATCTATTCATAATAATTCCCCCCACAACTTATATAATTTCAAGATAAAAAACACGGAAAGCAATGCGCTCCGTGTTTTAAAATAACATGTCTAAATAGAATTATTTAACTCTATTTAATTGATAGGTGCCTTTATCGGTACCTTCGCCACCAACAAAAGTAAGTTTGTTGCCTTCAACGGTGAAAGTATAAGAACAATCTTGAATAATGTTTGCTTCAAAATCAATTTTAACTTGGTTACCACTGATTTTGTATGTATATTCATAAGCTTTTTCTTCAGTTTTTCCGTTATTGGTTTGAATAACCGTAAGAGCACCTGTGCCGTCTTCTTCAAATGAATATTCGGTATTGTTATTATAGTCCCAAGCACCAATAAGTTCACTCTTTGTTTTACAAGCAACAAAGGTTAATGCAAGAGTTAAACATAATACAGCCAAAAGAATTTTCTTAAACATAAAATATTCTCCAATCAAAATTATTATTGATATTATACCATATAAACGATAAAAATCAAGCAAATTTTATTACGAAAAAAAGACGGCCTTATCGACCGTCTTTTAATATAAGTTTAGATTATGCTTGTTTTGCTTTTCTTGAAAATGCTTTGATTACAAATACAATAGCAACAAACAAAGAAAGTGCAATAGCCCACATAATTGCAATGGTTAAAGCGGAAGAAACCAAAGTGGTAACGAATCCTGCGATGATATATGTAACAAGTGAAATTGCTGCAATAACAGCCGCATAAGGTAACTGTGTTTTTACGTGGTCAATGTGGTTGCAACTACCACCGGTAGAGGAGAGAATTGTGGTGTCGGAAATGGGTGATACGTGGTCACCGAAAACCGCACCGCCAAGGGTAGCAGAAATGGTAAGCATAACAAGAGTTCCGTTTGCACCAAGCAAAGTTACAGCAACGGGAACAAGTACACCGAAGGTACCCCAAGAAGTACCGGTTGCAAAGGCGATACCACAAGCAAGAAGGAAGAAGATAGCGGGATAGAAAGATTGAATTGTAGCAGGGATATTTGCCATATTGGTTTCTACAAATGCTCTCGCATCAAGATAACCTCCCTTAGCACCCATAATGCCTGATATAGACCAAGCAAAGGTGAGGATAAGAATAGCAGGAACCATTGTTTTGAAACCTTGAGTAAAGCTTTCAGTGATTTCTTTGAAAGAAATAATCTTTGTGATCATATAGAAAGCGATAACGATGATTAAAGCGACGGTAGAACCAATGGCAAGGGATGTACCTGCATCACAGTTTGCAAACGCTTCCATAATATTTGCAGATTGAAGGGTAGTACCATAGGTGCCTTCATCCCAATTGTAATAGAAACCGGAATAGATCATACCACCAATGCAAGAGAGGATGAGTATAATTACGGGAACAATAAGGTGATAAACCTTTCCACGAGGATTAGAAACAATTGAACTATCTTCAGAAACGGGAAGATCGGTTTCACCTGCGTTAAGATCGCCGGTGGTTTCTGCGATGAATTCATTTTTCTTCATTTTACCAAAGTCAATCTTAAGGAAACAGAAGGTAAATACCATAACAATGGTAAGAATTGCATAGATGTTAAAGGGGATAGTTTTCATAAATACAACGAACCCGTTGCCATCAAGATAACCAGAAACAGCTGCTGCCCAAGAAGAAATAGGAGCAATAATGCAAATAGGAGCAGCGGTAGAGTCAATAATCCAAGCCAATTTAGAGTGTGAAACCTTGAATTTGTCGGTAACAGGTCTCATAACCGAACCAACGGTAAGACAGTTAAAATAGTCATCAA
>JAFVID010000101.1 GCA_017474205.1 Clostridia bacterium
TGCGTATTGCGGTCTTCTTCAGACCGACTTTCTTTCCGTTGAGATTTAATCTCTACTGGTTAAGGAGTAGTTTTTCCTTTTTTAAAACTTCTCAAAAAAATCTCGGGTTCCTAAATCGTTGTTTAATTTTCAAGGTCCGTTTGACGCCCTTTCGCGACGTCGGAAGTTCATTCTATCACATAGAATTCCCTTTGTCAAGTACTTTTTTTAAGTTTTTTTAACTTTTTTTCAAGTTTTTTGAAGGACCGTAATCCTTCTTTTTCCACTCAAGAAAAGTGCCTGAATTTTGTGTCGCTCGAACGCGACCCCGCTATAATAACAAATTACAAATGAAATGTCAAGAACTTTTTTTAATTTTTTTAAAATATTTTTTAGCCCCCTATTATTATAATGTAAGGGCGGTTATCATATTGCAAAATCGTTTATTTTTTTCAAAATATCTCTTGACAAACGATTTGTACTGTATTATTATGATGTTAATGAAATTCACATTTTATTTTGTGGAGGGAACGCAACAAATGATTAGCAAACAAATTTCTATTTTCATCACAAGTGAGTATATTAACAATATTGTAATGTATGGGCTAGAAACACGCATGAATGGCGTTTGTCATTCTTTCCCTTCTCTCACATCGGACCGTGATAGAATCGATGAGTTTATCAATGTGCTAAACCGCAACGATTTTAATCCTGATATTCTACCCGAACTCGTGGATGATTTTCTTGTGGATTTATATAGCGTTTAATAATCCCTTATATATAATGTAAGAAAAAGCGGCGGAAAACCATTTTCCACCGCTTTATTTTTTAGTTTTTCTCCACCAAATTAGAGGATGATTTCACCGGTCATACCGGGGGTGCAACCTGCAGCATTGCTTTCATCGGTGTCGATATGCATTGCGAGGGCAAATTTATCACTTACACGAACAACAACATCGCCAAAGATAGTTTCTCTGCCGGTACCTGCGATCTTAACAGATACGATTTGTTTATCGGTGAGGCCGTATTCAGCAGCATCTTCGGGGGTCATGTGGATATGACGTTTTGCAGCGATAACACCCTTATCGAGATCAACTTCACCACAGGGGCCTACTAATTTGCAACCGAAGGTGCCTTCGATATCGCCGGATTCACGAATCATAGCTTGTACACCGATGGAACGAGCGTCGGTAAGGGAGATTTCGAGTTGGCTGGCGGGACGGGTAGGTCCAAGGATAGATACTGCCTTAAATTCACCTTTAGGTCCTACTACGCGAACTCTTTCTTCACAAGCAAATTGACCGGGTTGAGAAAGGTCTTTTTTCTTGGTAAGGGTATAACCTTCACCGAAAAGGATAGCAAGGTCTGCGTCGGACACGTGAATATGACGTGCAGAAGTTTCAATAAGAACGGGTTTTGACATTTGGATTCATCTCCTAAAAAATATAAAAATCTTAACCAATTTATTTTATCATTATTATATATAAAAGTCAACAAATAACTTGATAAAGTTTCCAATGTTTAAACGAAGATTTGTAATTTATCGGTTGAAAATTAAAGTTGATTATGATACAATAGTTTTATATTGTATAAAAAGGAGATGAAACTATGGATTGCCTTTTTTGTAAAATTGTTGCGGGAGATATCCCCTGCACTAAGGTTTATGAGGATGATATGGTTCTTGCTTTTAAGGATATTGACCCAAAAGCACCATTTCACATCTTAATTATCCCTAAAAATCACATTAAATCTGCCGCCGAAATAAACGGTGAAAACAGCGAAGTTGTTGCCCACATTTTTGAGATTGCCGCAAAGATTGCCAAGGATGAAAATCTTGAAAAAGGATTCCGTCTTGTAACCAACTGTGGTGAAGATGGCGGTCAAACCGTATCCCACTTACATTTTCATATGTTGGCAGGTCGTTCCCTTGCTTGGCCTCCAGGTTAATTTTAGAGGTGATATTTTATGAAAAAGATTATTTGTATTTTGATGTGTATCTGCCTTTGTAGTTGCCTTTTTGGATGTGGCGGTGAGAGCAACGAAACCGAAGTTTCTAAATATTCACCCCCTGCTAAAAATCAACTTTTCGGAAAAGATGCAAGTGGTGCCGTTGGTGATACGGTAGAGGTTATATTTGAACTTGGTAAAGATACCCCCGTTGCCGCATCCGATATTGTTGTAGAGTATGATGCATCTACCCTTGAATACGTTGAAACGAAGCAAATCTACAAACTTCAAAGCGGATATATTATGGGAAATTCTCCCGAATTGGGTAAGGCGAAAATAGCACTTGTTACCCTCGAACCTCCCATAGATGGCGGAGACCTATTTTCGGTAAAATTTAAAATCCTCAAGGATTGTGAAAAAGGTAGCGAAATTAAGGCATCTATCACCTCGTGTTGCGATGAAAACTTCAAAAAGTTCGTTTTAGAGTGCAAAGGTGCAAAGGTTTTCTCAAAATAGTTGAATTTACCCGTAGACATTTGTGAAAAAGTGTTGTATAATAGTGTGGTTAAGGTGAAAAATATGCCCTTTAACCAATATGAAAGGAATGTGTTTTAGTTATGAAAACAAAAGCAGTCAGAATCCACGGCGAAAACGACTTAAGACTTGACGAATTTGAACTTCCCGCTCTTAAGGATGATGAA
>JAFVID010000102.1 GCA_017474205.1 Clostridia bacterium
AATCACTTCTTTCCTGCGTTGTCTCTGACGGTATGATTAAGGATAAACACCGTCCCAATGCGGAACTTATCGCCCAAGGTGCAGGTAACATTGTATCGGTACTCTTTGGCGGTATCCCTGCTACAGGTGCTATTGCCCGTACCGCCGCCAACGTTAAAAACGGCGGTCGTTCACCTATTTCGGCTATGGTACACGCTATTGTTCTTCTCCTTGTTTTGTTACTCCTCATCCCCTATGCGGCACTTATCCCCATGCCCGCTATTGCCGCAATCCTCATTGTAGTTGCCTACAATATGAGCGAGTGGAGAGAGTTTGCTCACATTCTTAAATCTAAAAAGGTTTTGGATATTATTGTTCTTACCCTCACCTGTGTACTCACCGTTGTTTTCAATTTGGTGGTTGCTATAGTGGTGGGGCTTGTCCTCTCGGCAATTTTCGCATTTTGTAAGAAAATGAAGAGTAAAAAACAAACGGCACAATAATTTATATTTTTAGTAATTGTTTGTCGAACGATTATTTATAAAAATCGGGAATAAGGTATTTACAAATATTTCCAATTGTGGTAATATGTATTTGCAACTCCCTCATACGATGATGAAAATCTTAATTCATCATCTTACCCTATTCCCTTCTGTTTTGTGTATATTTACTGCATTAGGCACACGGATTATAACCCGTGTGCCCTTTTTTTATGTATTTACAGTATGATGCAGATAAGTCCGCTGCAACCCTCATTGATAAGACGTTCGATGGTTTCTTGTAATTTGCCCCTTGCATCGGCGGGCATATGGGAAAGTTTTGCGTGAAGCCCCTCGTTTACAAGTTCGTGAAGAGATTTACCGAATATATTTGAATCCCAGATAGATAAGGGGTCATCCTCAAATCCCGAAAGAAGATATTTGATTAAATCCTCCGACTGTTTTTCGGATCCCACAACGGGGGCAATTTCGGTTTCGATATTTGCCCTCATCATATGAATTGATGGAGATGATGCCTTGAGTTTTACTCCGTACTGACTGCCCTGCTTCACAATTTCGGGCTCCTCAAGGGTAAGTTCCTCAATGGTGGGCATTACGATACCATATCCCGTTTGCTCCACCTCTTCAAGGGCATATTTTACCCTATCGTACTTCTTTTTGATTTCGGCAAGTTCAACAAGACAGGTCATAAGATTTCCGTCGGAACAGATATCGAGCCCCGTTGTTTCGGTGAGAATTTGATAGAATAAATCGTTATTTAAGGTTACCTCAACGTTTGCAACCCCGCTACCAAAGTTCACCTCACCAAGACGAGCCACGGTTACATTTTCTTGGTTGCATAGACAATCGGAAAGGTTTGACAATTCTCTTATTTTACAAATTTTTTCTGCCGAGGTTCTAACCGTTTGGATAAGTTCCTTCTTTAACCAATGATCACCCTTTAGTGCGGTTATCCATTCGGGGAGATTGATGTTTATCTCTTTAAGGGGGAATTCATAAAGCACCTGACCGATGATGTTTTTAATCTCATCCTCATCCATATCAAGACAGTTTACGGGGATAACCCCTACACCATATTTATTGCTCATTTGGTTTGCGAGTTCTCTTGCTTCGGTTGAATTTGGATACATACAGTTAAGCAAAACGATGAAGGGTTTGTTTATCTCTTTTAGTTCACCAATAACCCTTTCCTCCGCCTCTTCGTATTCACTGCGGTCAATGTCGCTGATACTTCCGTCAGTGGTAATAACAAGACCGATGGTAGAATGTTCGGTAATGACCTTTTTTGTACCCATTTCTGCCGCCATATTGAAGGGGATTTCGTGATCGAACCAAGGGGTTTTAACCATTCGGGGTTGCTCATCCTCAATATATCCAAGGGAACTTGGAACGATGTATCCTACGCAATCCACCATACGGACATTCAAGGTGGATGCGGAATCGATATTTATTTTTACCGCCTCTTCGGGAACAAATTTTGGTTCGGTGGTCATAATGGTACGCCCTGCCGCCGATTGAGGAAGTTCATCGTTGGCACGTTCTCTTTTGTAATCCCCCTCGATGTTTGGGATAACCACAGTATCCATAAATCGTTTAATAAAGGTGGATTTACCCGTTCTTACGGGGCCTACAACCCCTATGTATATATTGCCCTCGGTGCGGGCGGCTATATCCTTATAAATATTTCCCATTTCCATAATATATCCTCCCTTAATTTTGAATGGGGATGAGAAGCACCTTGAAATCGGTGTTGTCATCCTCTATATCGTTTGCCATTCTTACCGCCGATACCGAGGTGTTATACCTTGCGGCAATTTCAAATAGGGTTTCCCCTGCCGATGGATAGTACACAACAATTGGTGAACGGTGTTTATCCACTACCTTGGGACTATTTTCATCCAAAATAATCCCAGACAAAACATTTGCATCAATAGGTTCATATACCGCCGAGGTAACTTCTACCGTCATACGAATTTGGGCGGTGGTGTCGCTAATTAAAGTGTATCCCACATCCTGCACCGATACCGTATTTTGACAAAGAGCATTTGGGGTAATTGCCATATCACTTCTAAAGTTATAGGCAACATCCTTTTCAATATATACTGGATTGCCCTCTTTATCTTCAAAGAGAATAGACACCACACTGTTACCATTTAAGGAGAAAACCTCATCCTTTTGGATATAGGCGTTATTTTGGTCGCACCACACGTCAAAAATTTGTGCGGTGGGAAGAGAAAGTTCAATCTCCTCTTGCAGGGTAATACGTTTGGATATTTTATCCTTAAAGGAATAAACTCTTTGGTCGCAGGGTGTAAGTTGAGCGTTATACTTTGTTGAGTAGGCATTTAGGACAAGGTCGCAGTCAACATTTTCTTCCGCCCTTACCGTTAAGAGAAGTCCCACAGTAATTCCTACTGCACGAACATCTCCATCTACCCCTGTTCTTGCCCTTAAATCGAGGGACGTAATCTGGGTTTTAAGATTGCAAAGGCATAGTTCATCCACACCGTCGGTATCGATAATTTGATTAAATGGAAGGGTTGCTTCTAAGGTATTTGCACCACCGTTTTTGGTGCAGTAAAGCATCTTGACCTTAACATTTCCCTTGACGATAGTTTTGTTTGTAATGGGGTTAATATCGGCATCACATACCGTTGCCTTGCCCGAAATAATAGAACGGATAGGTGTTGATCCTTCGCCGATTTCCACCTCATCGCTTACCGTCATATATTTGTCAAAAACACCGATTACCGAGGTAAGATTTTGATTTTTTGTATGTACCTCAAGACCCTCTCCGGTGGCATTGGTTACAACGTCGGCACCGATTTCAGAGAAAATAGAGATTTTTAGTCCCGCTGCCCCCTTTACCTCAATTCGTTTTGGTGAGGTGGCACGGCAGTTGAGATAATCTACAACGCCATCAACCTCAACACGGGCAACGTTATCACTATCTAATGAAATTTCTCTATAAAATGGGATAGCTTGATCGTAGGAACACACACGTTTATCACTATCGGCATAAATAAGAGTAATGGAGGTGTATCCCTCTACGTATGCGGTTTTCCCCACTACCCTACGGGTGGAAATTCGCACCTCTCCACGGCACTTAAGCACCCGCTCAATATCGGAGCAATAGTCGGGGAGGTTCCACTCTGCCTCCAACGGCTGTTCCTGCAACTCCTCTTTGATAATTTGTGATATTCCTATGCGTTTCTTTTCTATATTGTATTCCATAAGCAGTTCGCTCCTTTCGGGATATTTATATTCAAAAAGGAGATGGGATATGACTGATTATAGAGATATTTTTTTGTATAGATCTCCGCGAAAAACACCTTGACTAAAATGGGTTTTGTTGATATAATGTTACAGCAAAATAAATAATTGCTTGTGTAGCACAGTCGGTAGTGCAGCTCATTCGTAATGAGCAGGTCGCAGGTTCGAACCCTGTCACAAGCTCCAATACTAATTAAGGTTGATTCAAAATGAATCAACCTTAATTTTTTTGTGCTTTTTCGCCTGTTATTAGTGCTTTTGTTTGTACAAGGCGCTGTAAAAACGGAGCTTTGTACTAAAATTATATCGGGAATATAAAGTTACCACATTACCGAAAAATGCCACAAACCAGCATTTTCGCCCTCTGCCCAACAATGGAGATTTGCTCCCGTAAACGAGCAAACCTCCCGTAAACGAGTAAACCTCCCGTAAACGAACACCGAAAACATAACAGGTTATGAATTCGGAAAGCGCTTCCTTGCGCTACCGAGGTGGTGTATAATATAAAAAGTTTCAAAGCCAAAACGAAGTAAGCGTTCGCGAACATTTGAAAGCATTTTATACACAAAAGTCCACAAATGCGCTCACCTGAACTTGATATTTGTCGATTTATATGCTATAATATTTCCATCACTATATGAGAGGTGCATTATGGCTGTTTCGTATAATAAGTTATGGAAGCTGTTGATTGACCGTAAAATGAAGAAAAAAGAACTGATCGAACAGGCGGGCATCAGCAGAACAACCATTGCCAAGATGGGTAGAGATGAAAACGTATCCACCGATGTTCTTTCTAAAATATGCGGTGCGTTAAATGTTGACATAGGCGAAATCATGGAAATGGTACCCGATGCCAGCGGAGAAAAATAATGGATAAACACACACCCGAACAACGGCGAAGGAATATGCAGGCCGTTAAAAACAAGGATTCACAAATCGAATTATTGTTACGAAAAGAACTTTGGAGTCGCGGGATCCGTTACAGAAAGAATTCAACCAAAATTTTTGGCAAACCCGATATTGTATTCATAGGCAAGAAAATAGCCGTTTTTTGTGACAGCGAATTTTGGCACGGATACAATTGGGAAGAGCGTAAAAAAGATTTTAAGTCTCACCAAGAGTTTTGGATTCCAAAAATAGAGCGTAACATTGAACGCGATAAAGAAGTAACGGCAAAACTCGAATCCGAAGGATGGACAGTTCTCCGCTTTTGGGGAAATGAGATTAAAAAGAGCACGGCGCAATGCGCAGATATTATAGAAAAGGTGGTACATTCAAAATGAATCAACTGAAGTCTATTGATTTGTTTGCCGGTATTGGTGGCATTCGGCTTGGTTTCGACAACGCTTTCGGTGATGAAATCAGCACCGTTTTTGTCAGTGAATGGGACGAACACGCACAAAAAACTTACAAGGCGAATTTTGAAGATGATTTTGAAATTGCCGGTGATATAACAAAAATCAATGAGAAAGACATTCCCGAGTTTGATATTTGTCTCGCAGGGTTTCCATGCCAGGCGTTTAGTCTTGCAGGGCAACGCATGGGATTTGATGACAACTATAAAGGTATGTGCCGTGGTACGCTCTTTATGGATGTGGCTCGTATATGTGAATACCATAAACCCAAGGTTATCTTCTGCGAAAACGTGAAGGGACTTGTAATCCACGACAGAGGTAGAACTTTTAAGATTATTTGTAAGACCTTTGAAGATCTCGGATACAAGGTATTCCACAGAGTACTCAACAGCAAGAATTTTGGGGTGCCTCAAAACAGAGAAAGAATTTATGTGGTAGCATTCAGAAACGATATCGCTCCCGAAACATTTGAGTTTCCCGAGATGACCGATGACACCAAACGCCTGTGGGACATCCGTGAGGAAAAGCCTGTCCCCGCAAAGTATTATTTGAGTGATGTATATGTGGAAACACTCCGTCGACACAAGGCTCGTCATGAATCCAAAGGTAATGGTTTTGGTTATGAAATCCGCGATTGGAGCGATGTAGCAGGAGCTATCGTATGCGGTGGTATGGGGCGCGAAAGAAATCTTGTAATTGACAAGAGACAAAAAGACCTTACACCAACCACGCATATCAAGGGCAAGATCAATAAAGAAGGGATCCGCAAAATGACACCCCGTGAGTGGGCGCGTTTACAGGGGTTCCCTGACAGTTTTGAACTACCTCTCGCAGACACACATCTTTATAAACAGTTCGGCAATAGCGTTACCGTTAATGTAATAGAAGCTATCGCAAGAGAAATAAGGAGGGTTTTAAATGGTTGAGTCTATAAAAGGCAAAAAGCTCAACAAAGGCGAATGGGCAGAATTCTATGTAATGATGAAACTGCTCGGAGAAGGCAGATTATACACAGCCAACAAACTCCTCCAAAAGAATTATCAGAGTTATCTGGATGTTCTCAAAATAATTCGTCAAGAATGTGAAACTCAAGTTTTGGAATATATCATTGACGAGAACAGTTCTACTGTTATTGTAAAGCCGCAAGACAATGATACCGCATTGGTGACAATGCCTGTTGACGACTTCAACAATTATGCAAAAATGCTCTTTGACGGTATTAAAGATGTAAAAGGAAGTTCAGTTCCCGCACCTGATCCCGTTTGCGATTTTGCAAAAGTCATATACGTAAGTAAACCCAAAGCGCCTGCCGTTAAAGCTTTGAAAAAACAATTCGGCGGCAAAAATGATATTTTTATTGAAGTAAGAGATGGACAGACAGCAATCGTTTCTATTATGGGATTCTCCATCAAATCAAAGTTCGGTCAGAATCCTACTCTTTTCAATGCTGGTTCTTCTTCGCAATTTCTTTATAAACTTACGGGTTGCGACGATGTGATGATGAATGAGTTTAATGACATTACTGAAAATGGTGGTCGCGGTTGGTCCAAGTGCAAAACTTATCTCGCCGATCACGGCATTACTATGGAATTTGCTCGCACACAAAACCCCATATATAACGACAACCTTTTCTTGGTTAGAGAATCAATGGCCAAAATCATGGCATGGTGCGTAAAAGATCGTTTAATTGATTCTCCCGGTCATTTTGAGGTTATGGAAACGGTTGAACGAATGATTGCGGCGAATCCACTCGGTGTTCCGGGCGCTCGTGTATATTACGAGAAAGCAATCAAGGATTTTCTTATGGCTGGATTCACAGGGATGACTGCAGGTAAAGAATGGGACGGCAAAGAACAAGTAAATGGTGGATATATTGTCGTTATGGATGATGGTGATGTAATCTGTTATCATTCCAATGACAGAGAATCTTTCCGTGATTACCTTTATAAAAATACACATTTCGAGTATGTTAGTGCCGATAAGTATGTATGGAGTCGCATTATAAAAATTGACGGCGAGTATTATCTCCCCTTGAATCTTTCGGTACGCTTCAACACACATACACGTTGATCATGAAAGTAGGAAGTTTATTTTCCGGAATCGGCGGCATTGACCTTGGCTTTGAACAAGCTGGGTTTGATATTGTATGGGCAAATGAAATTGACGCTGCCGCTTGCAAAACTTACCGACACAATTTTCCGAATACGTTACTTATCGAGGACGATATACGTGAAGTCATTCCCGAAAGCCTTTCCGAAATAGACGTCTTGGTTGCCGGGTTTCCTTGCCAACCATTCTCTGTTATGGGATATCAGCGCGGCTTTAAAGATCCCCGAGGCAATCTATTTTTTGAAATAGCACGATTTATTGATGCAAAAATGCCGAGAATTGTATTTCTTGAAAATGTTCAAAATTTAATGGATCATGACAACGGTAAAACATTCCTTGTGATTTATAACACACTTGCACAGTTTGGCTATTCCGTAAAATACAAAGTTATAAACGCTACCGATGTCAATATCCCGCAAAATCGCGCTCGTATTTTTATTGTGGCATTTCGGGATATTGGTGATTGTGACAGATTTGTATTTCCCGAACCAATTCCCCTTGAAACTACTATCGACGATATTATCGACCGCAGTGTCAGGCACGACAATATTTATTATTACGGCTCGGGGAGCCGATATTTTAAACAACTCGATGCGAAAATTGTCAATAAAACGGGTATCTACCGAATTGATGACAGCGGTATTGCAACACGTAAATGGAATATTTGCCCGACATTGAAAGCCAACATGGGAACATATCATGACCGTGTCCCAATCATAAGAGATGATTTCGGTATTCGGAAACTAACGCCTATGGAATGCCTTGCGTTCCAAGGGTATCCACAAGACTATGCATTCAAAGGCATTTCTCTTGAAAACGCATATAAGCAATGTGGCAATACGGTATGTGTACGAGTAATAAAAAGAATTGCGAAAAACATTTCGAAGGCAATGAGAGACAAACATGAATGAGATAAAAAAGTATCAAAAGGTGGATAGATAAATGGAAGATAAAAGTTTTGTCCCTGCAGAGTTCCTACTCGCCAACACTCATTTGTTAGACGAGAAAAAGTCACAGACCACTTATAAAATTAAATATGTTTCGAAATACGTTGAGAAGTGGCTTTTCGTCATGTCCAATGTCGATGAAGTGAAAAACATCAACTTTATTGATTGTATGTGCAATGCGGGTATTTACACTGACGGTGGAAAAGGTACGGCTATAAAAGTGCTTGAGTTGTTCAATGATTTTGCATTGCAACACCCTGACAAAACTTTTAACCTGATTTTGAATGATATTAGTCCTGACAGGCTTTGTATCATAACTACCATCATTAATGATTATGTCGGTGTCAAAGCACAAAACATTAATATTGTAACGTGCAATCTGGATGTAAACGCATTCCTAAGCGACGAGAAGTTTTTTGTTCAATACTTTAACTGTTATCCCAAACGCTCATCCAATTTAGTGTTTGTGGATCCATATAACTTCTGCACCGTAAAAATATCTGTGCTCGAAAAGTTTTTATCTAAGGCGTATTGCGAATTAATCTTCAATATATTTACAAGCGACTTTGTCCGAAATCAAGACAAAGAAAAAATGAAAAAGTTCTGTAAAGAGGAAAATATCTCCTGTACGACTAAAGAAGCTATGGTTCAGCAAATTACCAGCAAGCTAAAAGTAGGTCACATTAAATATTCATTCGCATACGAGTTTAAGACGATAACAAATATGGAACTCTATCAAATTATGTTTTTTACACCTAATATTAGAGGGCTCGAAAAATTAAAAGAGGCCTTGTGGGATACTTTTAACGGAAAAGAGTTCCATCGGAATCAAATACAGCAAGATGCGGAGCAAATGAGTTTGTTTACCCAAGACGATGAGAAAGATTGGCGTATAGAATCACACTCCGCCATTGCCAAAGAGCTATTGTTGGCGCATTTCCCCAACGATAAAGAAATCGAATACATAGCGATTGAAGAGTTTATTATTGAAAACACTATGCTCAATGGGAACCAAATTCTTGAACACGTTCTGAAACCATTAATTCAAAACGGTCAAGTGAAGAAGTTGGGCTATGTGAATCGTTCAAGCAATTACAAAAAAGATAAATACATTGTAGGTGTGGCAAATAATGAAGATTAAGGAAAAGATAAAACGCAGTTCGTTGCTTTACAAAACGGGCGTCGAATACGGAGACTATACCATAAACCATATTCAGGGGTGCGCACATGGATGTAAGTACCCCTGTTATGCAATGTCTATGGCAAAACGATTTGGTAAGGCAAAAACATATGAGGAATGGTGCGAACCCAAACTTGTGGAAAATGCACTTGAAATATTAGACACTGAAATTCCCAAGCTCAGAGATAAGATTGAGTCTGTTCATCTTTGTTTTACCTCTGACCCGTTTATGTATGGATATGAGGAAGTAGCAGAAATGTCTATCTCTATCATTAGAAAACTGAACAATGCGGGAATTAAATGTACTGTTTTGACAAAAGGCATTTTACCAATTGTTCTTGCTGAACTCTCGCCGGAAAACGAGTATGGAATAACATTGGTCTCCCTTGACGAAGATTTCCGTCAAGAAATGGAACCTAATTCAGCACCATTTGCCGAAAGAATCCAAGCCCTTAGAGCACTACACGATGCTGGTTGCAGAACATGGGTGAGCATGGAACCGTATCCAACCCCTAATTTTATCGAGCAGGATTTGAATGCGATTTTTGAAGCGGTTGGTTTTTGTGATAAGATTATTTTTGGGCGCTTGAATTACAACAAAAAAGTATCTGAATATAAAGATTTTAAGAAGTTCTTTAATACTTGTGCTCAAAGAGTCATTGAATACTGCGAAAACAATGATAAAGCTTATCACATAAAAGACGGCACTATAACAAATGTTTGATTTTGAGGCAAAACATTGCCGTATAAGCTGCTTTTTGTGGAATAAATAACTGGACTTTTCGGGAATGTGGCGGTATAGTGTTGTGCTACAAGGAGGTGCAGCATTATGCCACGTATAAAAACAAAACCGAAACAGACAACTAAAAACAAACGAACGACCGTATCACCGGGAATAATCTCGGAGATGCGGTCGTTTTGTTATGTGCGGAAGGAGGAAAATTATGAGAACGTTACTTGAGGAGTTTTGGTACGGAAACATCAATCCCCAGGAGCAGAGCACCGAAAATAATCGGGAAATCAAAAATCTCCTGAACCTTATGGGTAAAAACCGGGACAACCTTTCCGCAACGCTTACCGAAGAACAAAAAGAAACCCTGGCGAAATACGATGATTGCGTTAACGAAATGTACGGCATTATTGAGCGTGAGATATTTGCATACGGGTTCCGGCTCGGCGGAAGGTTAATGATGGAAACATTGACCGGTTCTTTAGGAACTGACATCTAAAATTGCGCAAAAATACTGTTCACAATAATTTATCAATTACCGCGTCTACTTATAATAGGCGCGGTGATTTGTTTTTTGGGGGACTTGACTTTTCGGAATTTTTGAGCATCTTTATAAAACCAAGCCGCAAGGCTAATATTTTGAAAGAGGTGCTTATATGAAAATCCAAAGCCCATTACCGGGGATGACTCCCGAAGAAACCGAAAGACAGCTCCACTATATGAACGCTGTCATTATGTTCAAGGTGATGCACTCCCGTGGTATTATCAACGAAAAAGAACTGCATTTATGCAAAGAGGAGATGCTGAAAAAGTACAAACCGCCCCTTGATCCGTACAAAGATGAGGTGTAAAAATGACTCGATTTTGCATTTGCACCCCTGCGGGTCAAAAAACAGCGATTTTGCACCCAGCACCCCCGAAAATCAAGCAAAATGCACCCCCTGCCGATTTTTGTATCAAAATTAGGCGGTATCTTCAAAAAACTCTTTGAGGAAATCTCAAAGAGTTTTTTAGTTGTATTCGCTTTATGGCGAGTAACATTTGCATTCCATTTGAATGTATGATATAATCAAAATGAGGTGATATAAATGAAAAAAATTACAAAAATAATACTTGTCTTGCTTCTTGTGTTGGTTGCATTTTCAGGGTGTGGCGGTTCACGAGACGACGACAGCGGTCGTTCTTATTACGGCGATTATTCATCATATTATGGAACCTCATCAAAGGAAGATACCTCTTCGAAGGATACTTCAAAAAATTCATCCTCTACCACCTCAAATGACATGAAAATCTATAGTTTTAGCGTTGCTAAAATTGGAATACCTAAAGAATATGCCTCACAACTTGCGGTTGTGAAAAAGTCTGAAAGCGGAAAGACTTACAACGTATTACTTCGTGTTTATGAAAAGACATCCAAACTTGAATCGGAAATGGATATGGATGAATCCTTAGGTCTATTGTTTGAAATTGGATACACTAAAATTAGCAAATTCAGCAGCATGTCCGGTCAGGATTATCCCAACAGCAAGGTTTTTGCAAAGGATAGTAACAATTATTATATTTACACCGAGCCCTCCGATTATCAGTTTTACAGAAGCGACGGAGGTACCGCCACCGAGGAAAAGAATTGGCAGAAATTACAAAAAATTGGTGATACCGTTAAATCCCATTTTTTGAAGATTAATGATGCAAAAAGCTGCACCACAAAAATAAAAGATAGTGATGAAAATGCAAACAATTATTCTTCAAAACATAGCACCTCATCATATGTTACCTCTCAAAAATGTTCCCTTTGCAAAGGAAGCGGTGCCTGCAATCATTGCGTATTTGGTCATTGTCCAAGTTGTAACGGAAAAGGTAGATTTGATTGCATTACCTGTATTGGTATGGGAGACTGCGGTTCTTGCGGCGGCAGTGGTTACACCTATCGAGGGACGGGATTAAATTTCAAAAAGGTTCAGTGTTCCAGATGTAACGGTTCAGGAGATTGTCGTTCCTGCGGTGGCAGAAGATATGACAACTGTGCTGTGTGCGGTTCTACAGGTAATTGCAGTATTTGCGACGGAACAGCCCTGTGCAGTCTCTGCAACGGCACAGGGAAAAGATAAAGTATATTTATAATTGGCCTCACTTGCCTAAAGGGAGTCCCAGCCACAACCGACAAAAAACACTAAACCCCACCGTTCACGATATTGTGAACGGTGGGGTTATCTGTTGTGTATTTATAACGGCAGGTGCTGAGCCCCTGCCCTACGTTTTCTCTATTTATATTCTCTTATACAAGAAACTACTCTGCCTAAAATTTGTGCATCACGGGTAATGATGGGTTCGTAGGCATCGTTTTCGGGTTGCAGTCGGATGTGATCATCTTCAAAATATATTCTCTTAACGGTGGCTTCGTCATCTATTAAAGCCACACCGATTTGCCCGTTTTCTACCCTTTCGGTTTGTTCGCAAACTAAGGTATCATCGGGAAGAATACCTGCATTTATCATACTGTCCCCTCTAACCTTCAGGGCAAAAAGGGTACGATTTCGGGCAAAGGATTTTGAGATGGGAATATATCCGTCTATACATTGTTCCGAAAGAATGGGAACACCTGCCGCCACTCTGCCCACAACGGGTACAGGTTCGATTTCTATTCCGGGAAGGCGGATAGAGCGGGAGTTTTTTGGGTCTCGTTCAATAAGACCTCTCTCCTCCAAAAGACAAAGGCAGGAATGGACACCTGAGGTGGATTTTATTCCACAGGCATCGGCTATCTCTCTTACTGTGGGAGGTACTCCGCCGGAACATTTGCGAATGTATTCATACACCGCCATTTCGTCTATTCTTCTTTTACCTGCCATTTGTTTCACCTCGTTTTTAGATTTTTGTGGATTTATTATAGTCTATATAATCCTGAATCTAACAATACAATTTCATTTGCACCGATTTTGTAGTAGTTGTGAGGAGTTCCATTAAATTTTTGATAAATCTTGGTTTTGAAGGTTTTTGCATCTATTTCTAAAATGCTGTTATCGGCGGTGGTACAAACAAGGACTCTATTTTCCTCTGCCCATATTCCTTCGGGGCGGAGTATTCCACCGTTTCCGCCGATTCTAATTTCGGGACGCATATTAAGGGGAGAATATCTAATTATTGCTCCCTCTTTTTTGTAGGATGCCCACACGCCCTCTTCGGTAGCACAAAGTGCTTCAGGAATGCAATCTTTATAACACAAATTGCCCTTCCATTTTATTTTACCGTCGAAGTTAATAAGTTCAGCATCCCCCTTTGAATCCACAATCAAAACACTGTGGTCGGGAAGGGATACCGTTTTACTTTCTATAAACTCTTTAGGATTATTTTCTACCTTGGCAAAGTTGTTGCCAAACTTTGAAAGCAAAAATACGTTTCGGGTTACAACACTTGTTTCTCCTGAATCGCAACTATACATACGATAGGCGATTTTCATATAATCATCATACACCGATCCGCTTTGCTTTACTGCAAAAACAATTCCGGAATTTGTGGGGACTACCTGCACAACGCCTTCTTGACAAATTTGTTTTATCATTTATTCCCCATCCTTTCCTTTTTCGTTATATTCTTTGATTTTGTAGCATATTGTCATTAAACTATCTCCAATATGAACGTTTTCAACGGGGATATTTGGACAATGCAACGACACGTCATAACTACTGAAATTCCAAATAGCAGTAATGCCCAATTTAATAAGTTCAGGGCAAAGTTCACGGGTCGCATCGGGAGGCAGACAAATTATTGCTACAGTAGGAGAATTATCGTGGCAAAAATCGTAAAGACCGTCAATATGACGAACGGGGATACCTTTAATAAGTTGCCCTGTTAGCGACTCCTTGCGATCAAAAATGCCGATAAGGGTAAATCCCTTTGATTCGGAAAACACGTGGTTTGCAACGGCACGTCCTAAGTTACCTGCACCCAAAAGAATGGTTTTGTGCTTGGCAGATAGACCTAAAATCTCACCGATTTCGTCACAAAGTTTTTCTACGTTGTAACCGTATCCTTGTTGGCCAAATCCACCAAAACAGTTGAAATCTTGCCTTATTTGAGAGGCGGTAAGTCCCATTCTTGCCGACAATTCTTTGGAAGATATTCTATTTATTCCGTTGTTTTTAAGTTCCTCTAAAAAACGATAATATCGGGGCAAACGTTTTACTACCGATATGGATATCTTTTGTTCTTCCAACATAAACGTTTCTCCTAATAATTCTCCGAGGAATATGGGTATCCCTCGGAGAAAGTTAAATCAAAGATTAAAGTTTAGACATTACGTAATCTGCAAATTCTTCGCAGGTGCATCCGGTATCACGACCGGTGATTACGTATTTCTTTTCGGTAAACATACATTCATCCAATGCATCGGAAAGGCGGTCTGCCTTATCTTGCATACCGATATGGGAAAGAAGCATTACGGTTGCACGGAGCATAGAACAGGGGTCGGCATACTTGCCTCTACCCTCGTCAACCATACGGGGAGCAGAACCATGAATTGCTTCGAACATAGCATATTTTTTACCGATGTTACCGCTACCTGCAGTACCTACACCGCCTTGGAATTCAGCGGCCTCGTCGGTGATGATATCACCATAAAGGTTGGGAAGAACGAACACCTTGAAGTCGGTACGGCGTTTTTTGTCGATAAGTTTTGCGGTGGTGATATCGATATACCAGTCATCGGTGGTGATTTCGGGATATTCTTTACCGATTTCTTGACAAATCTTAAGGAATTTACCGTCGGTGGTTTTAATAACGTTTGCCTTGGTGATGATGGATACTCTATCCTTCTTATTCTTACGAGCATATTCGTAAGCAAGACGGGCAATACGTTCGGTACCTTCGGTGGTGGTTACGGTGAAGTCAACAGACAAATCATCATTTACCACAACACCTTTGGAACCGAGGGTATATGCACCTTCGGTATTCTCACGGAAGAAGGTCCAGTCAATGCCCTCTTCGATAACCTTAACGGGACGAACGTTTGCAAAGAGGTCGAGTTCTTTTCTCATTGCAACGTTGGCACTTTCGATGTTGGGCCATTTATCACCTGCACGGGGGGTGGTGGTGGGTCCTTTAAGGATAACATGACAAGCTTTGAGTTCTTCAAGAACATCATCGGGGATTGCCTTGCCAACCTCGGCACGGCGTTCGATGGTAAGTCCGTCGATATTGCGGAATTCTACCTTACCTTCTGCCTCTAAATCTTTAAGCATATGGCGGAGAACTCTTTCGGATTGACCTGCGATGATGGGGCCGATACCGTCACCACCGCAGATACCGATGATGATTTTATCTAACTTTTCGTAATCTACAAATTCTGCATCTTTTTTAATGCGGTCAACCCTTTCAAGTTGCTCACGCAAAACCTTTTCAAATTTTGCAGATGCTTCAGCAATAATCTTTTCCATTTTTATATCCTCACTTATATTTTATTTACAGGTGTTAAGAAGTCCGCCACAGAGTATCATATTCTTTTGACGGTCAGAAAGGGGACATTCAACTGCAAACTCAAGTCCCTTTGTAATATTTTTAAGGGTAATAACACCATCATTTTCAATGGCATTACGGATACCCTCAAGAGCGAGTTCATCACCTTGGTCGATGCGGTCGTAATCTTCGGGATTTACGAAGGTAAGGGGAAGAATACCTGCATTGATAAGGTTTGCTCTGTGAATACGGGCAAAGGATTTAGTAACAACCGCTTTAACACCGAGATAAAGGGGAACTAAAGCTGCGTGTTCACGGGAGGAACCCTGACCGTAGTTTTCTCCGCCAATAACGAATCCGCCGCCTACCTCTTTACAACGCTCAGAGAAGGTTTCATCACAAACTGCGAAGCAGAATTTAGAGAGATAAGGAATGTTGGAACGATAGGGAAGAATTTTTGCACCTGCAGGCATAATGTGGTCGGTGGTAATGTTATCGCCAACCTTAAGTACAGCGGATGCTTTAATATCTTCGGGAAGTGCATCGGTTACGGGGAAATCCTTAATGTTAGGTCCTTTAAGCACAACCACTTCGTTCATTCTATCGGCTTCGATAGGAGCATCTATCATATTATCGTTAATAAGGAACTTCTTGGGCATTGTGATTTCAAGAGAATCACCAAGTTCCATAGGATCGGTAAGATATCCTGTAATTGCAGATGCGGCTGCAACTTCGGGGCTTACGAGATAAATTTGTCCGTCTGCGGTACCGCTTCTACCCTCAAAGTTACGGTTGAATGTTCTGAGCGATACACCGCCCGAGTTGGGGGATTGTCCCATACCGATACAAGGTCCGCAAGCACATTCGAGAATACGGGCACCTGCTGCGATGATATCGGATAAAGCACCATTTTGTGCCATCATATCAAGCACCTGACGAGAGCCCGGGGAGATTGCAAGGGATACGGTATCGGCAACGGTTTTGCCTTTAAGAATAGCGGCAACCTTTAACATATCCATAAGGGATGAGTTGGTGCAGGAACCGATACAAACCTGGTCAACCTTGATTTTACCGATTTCTTTAACCTTTTTAACCTTGTCGGGACTATGAGGCATAGCTGCAAGGGGTTCAAGTTCGGAAAGGTTAATTTCAACAACTCTTTCATAGGTTGCATCTTCGTCAGCAGAAAGGGCTACCCAATCTTCGCCTCTTCCCTGTGCTTCAAGGAATTCCTTGGTGATTTCATCAGAGGGGAAGATAGAGGTGGTGGCACCGAGTTCGGCACCCATATTGGTAATGGTGGCACGTTCGGGTACGGTAAGGGTTTTAACACCTTCGCCGCCGTATTCGATAACTCTGCCAACACCGCCCTTAACGGTAAGCACACGAAGAACCTCTAAAATAACATCCTTTGCGGCAACGTAGGGGCGAAGTTTTCCTTTAAGTTCTACCTTGATAACAGAAGGCATTGCGATATGATATTCACCGCCACCCATAGCAACGGCAACGTCCATTCCGCCTGCGCCCATAGCCATCATACCAATACCACCGCCGGTGGGGGTATGGCTGTCGGAACCAATTAAGGTCTTGCCGGGGATACCGAATCTTTCAAGATGTACCTGGTGGCAGATACCGTTACCGGGACGGGAGAAATATATTCCGTGTTTTTTACATACTGTGCGGATGAAACGATGGTCATCGGCATTTTCAAAACCGTTTTGAAGGGTGTTGTGGTCGATGTAGGCAACCGAACGTTCGGTCTTTACACGGGGTACACCCATGGCTTCGAATTCGAGATATGCCATAGTACCGGTGGCATCCTGGGTAAGGGTTTGGTCGATTTTAAGACCGATATCGGAACCAACTACCATTTCACCCGAAACGATATGCTTTTCGATAATTTTTTCAGCAATATTCATTCCCATTTTTATCTATTTCCTTTCGCAATATGCCCATTAGGGCATAGTTGTTTACTTTACCCTTTATTATCTCAAAAAAAGCATAATTTGTCAATATATATATCACACTTTTTCACCTTGATTTTGTAGGTTTGTTATGGTATAATTATGGATACAGTATATGGGGTGGAATATCCTTTTTTGCCCTTACTGTATATATATTTGTATTTTAGGAGAAAAATTATGTCTGTTAAAAAGGTTAAAATTACCACCGACAGCACGGTGGACTTCACTCCCGAAATTGTTGAAAAATATGATATTACCGTTATGCCTTTATATATCGTTACCGATGAGGGCGAATATCGTGATACCCTTGATATCACCCCCGATGACGTTTACGCTTACTACGATAAA
>JAFVID010000103.1 GCA_017474205.1 Clostridia bacterium
ATAACAATATTCCTTTCTAAATAATTTTGAATTATAGATTGTATCCTTTGCTAAATGCGGTAAGGTTAATATCGAGGAATTTAGCAGGAACGGTGGATTTAAGGGCTTCTTCCCATACGTTTAAGGGGATGTCGGTTTTCTTTGCCATAGCGCCAATAAGCACAACGTTAACCACCTTTTCGGAACCGCTTTCACGGGCAAGGGAAAGAGCATCCACAGTTTGAATAGATACACCTTTATCTTCGATTTTTTTAATGATTTCGGTGGGATATTCGGTGGTGCCTGTAATAACGGGCATAGGGTCAATGGTTTGGATGTTGGTGATGATATGGCCATCGGGTTTAAGATATTTAAGCCAACGAGCCGCCTCTAATTGCTCAAATGCGAGAATAACGTCGGCTTCACCCTCGTTAATAATAGGGGAGTTAACGGTCTTTGCACCCTTAACGTAGGTAACAACCGAGCCACCACGTTGGGACATTCCGTGGACTTCGCTTACCTTAACGTCCAAATCGGATTTAATAATGGCGGCACCTAAAATACGACTGGCAAGGAGTGTACCCTGACCGCCAACACCAACAATCATAATGGAAAGATTATCTTTCATAATACAAAAATTCCTTTCGGATAGATAGTTTCAAATTAAATATTAAAGAGCGCCAACCTTGCACATTTGTTGACAAACACCGCAACCAACGCATTGGGTAGAGTCGATAACCGCTTTACCATCCTTCATACTAATAGCGGGACAACCGATTCTCATACACATTTTGCATCCAATACATTTGTCGCTATCTACCTTAAGAGCAGGAGCGTGTTTAACGGTTTTAAGAAGGGCACAAGGACGTTGTGAAATAACAAGGGAAGGACCATCCTTTTCGAGTTGTGCTTTAATGGTTGCTTCGGTTTGTGCTAAATCATAAGGATCGCAAATCGCGATGTTTTCGGGATTATATCCAACCGCCTCGGCAAGTTTAACAATGTTAACTTGAGGAGCATCTTTACCCTTCAAGGTTTTGCCGGTGGTGGGGTTTTGTTGATGTCCTGTCATACCTGTAATGGAGTTATCAAGTACGATAGTGGTGGTATTACCGCCGTTATATGCGGTGTTGATAATGCCGGTAATTCCCGAATGCATAAAGGTAGAGTCACCAATAACTGCAACCGAGCGTTTTGCAAATTCTTCGCCTCTTGCCTTTTCCATTCCGTGGAGTGCAGAAACGGAAGCACCCATACAAATACAGGAGTCAAGGGATGAAAGGGGAGCGAGAGCACCCAAAGTGTAACAACCAATATCACCGCTAACGGTGAGTTTAAGTTTCTTTAATGTGTAGAAAAGACCACGGTGGGGACATCCTGCACACAAAACGGGAGGACGAGAGGGGAGAGTTTCATCAAGTTCAACCGATGCAGGGGTGTTGTAAAGAATTTTATCCGCAATAATGCTTTGAGAAAGTTCACCAAGGGGTGAGAATAAATCTTTACCAATAATCTTGGTATTGCCCTTGTAGTTGGCACGGCAGAAACTTTCAATAATTCCGTCTAATTCTTCAATTACGTAAACCTTTTCAAAACGGTCGATGAAGTCGCAAATAAGTTTAGTGGGCAGGGGATTAACCATACCAAGTTTAAGGAAAGATGCCTTATCACCAAGTGCTTCACGGGCGTATTGATAAGAGATACCCGAAGTAATAACACCAAACTCTGCCTTTTTATTATTCTTAATAAAGTTAATTTCTGCGGTGTTGCCCCACTCGGCGGCACGAGCCATTCTATCCTCAACAAAAACGTGACGTTTAATAGCCATAGCAGGCATCATAACAAATTTAGCGGGATTTTTTTCGTAAGGAACAAGTTCTCTTTCTTCTCTTTCGGAAAGTTCACAAAGACTTCTTGAGTGAGCAACACGGGTGGTAAGACGAAGCATAACGGGGGTGTCAAATTTTTCTGAAAGTTCAAAAGCAAGTTTAGTAAATTCAAGACATTCCGCACTATCGCTGGGTTCAAGCATAGGAATCTTAGATGCAATAGCGTGATGACGGGAATCTTGTTCGTTTTGGGATGAGTGCATACCGGGGTCATCGGCAACGGCGATAACAACACCACCGTTAACACCTGTATATGATGCGGTATAAACGGGGTCGGCAGCAACGTTTAATCCAACGTGCTTCATAGCGCAAAGTGAACGAGCACCTTGAATACCGGCACCAATAGCCACCTCGGCAGCAACCTTTTCGTTAGGAGCCCATTCGGCATATACTTCTTCATATTGAGCGGCAAATTCGGTGATTTCGGTGGAGGGAGTACCGGGATAACTTGAAACCACTTTACAACCTGCCTCATAAATACCACGGGCAACCGCCTGATTGCCCAGCATAAGTTCTTTCATTATGTTCATTCCTCTTTCGATTATTGATTTCTCAAATCTAAAATTCTCTTGGCTTTGCCTTGGAAACGTTCCAAAGATTTGGGCTCTGCAAGGGTAACCTTTGCCTTAATGCCGAGAACGGTTTGAAGTTTAGATTCTACAGTTCTTTGAATTTTTTCCAAAGCACTGAATTTTTCAAGGGGAACGTTTTCAAGAAGTTCCACCTTAACCTCTAATGTGTCTTGGAATCCCTCTCTGCGAACGATAAGTTGATAGTGAGGAGCAATATCATCAAGACCAATAAGAACGCTCTCTACCTGAGAGGGGAATACGTTTACGCCGCGGATTTTGAGCATATCGTCGGAACGGCCCTTAATCTTATCCATACGGGCAGTGGTACGACCGCAACGACAGGGTTCGTATGTAATACGGGTAATATCTTTAGTGCGATAACGAAGAAGGGGCATACCTTCTTTTGTAAGGGTGGTAACAACCATTTCGCCTACTTCACCCTCACCCAACACCTCAAGGGTTTGGGAGTTTATAATTTCACAAAGGAAGTGATCTTCGTTAATGTGAAGTCCGTTTCTTTCCATACATTCACCCGACATACCGGGACCACCGATTTCGGACATACCGTAGTTATCGGTAACAAACATACCCCAAGCGGCTTCGATTTGATCTCTCATTTCGGGGGTTGTACCTTCGGAACCTAAAAGTCCCAAACGGATTTTATATTCATCCATAGAAAAACCGAGTTCCTTGGATTTTTCTGCCAAGTATAGAGCGTAAGAAGGGGTAGATACAAGGCAGTTAGTACCAAAATCACGCATAAGTTTAAGTTGTTTTTCGGTGTTGCCCGAAGATGCGGGGATAACCGAAGCGCCAACCTTTTCAAGACCGTAGTGAAGTCCCAAAGCGCCTGTAAAAAGTCCGTAACCAAAGCATATTTGAACAACGGTATCGGAATTAGCACCAACAGCATAAACAAGACGAGCCATATCTTCAGCCCATACGTCAATGTCTTTTTGGGTATAACCAACAACGGTGGGATTACCCGTGGTACCGCTGGATGCGTGAATTCTTACAATTTTATTTTGAGGCACAGCCAACATACCGAAGGGATAGTTATCTCTTAAATCTTCCTTGGTTGTTAAGGGGATGAGTTTAATGTCCTCAAGGGTTTTAATCATTTCGGGTTTAACCCCTGCCTCATCTAACTTTTTAGTGTAGAAAGGCACGTTCTCGTAACAATACTTAACGATATGTTGAAGTCGTTCAAGTTGAAGTTTTTCAATATCTGCCCTTTTCATTGTTTCGGCAGCTTTGTTCCAAATAAGATCCATTTTGTATATTTCCTTTCCTTAAGAAATACCACACAATATTTTACTATAAACGGGGTATTTAGTCAACAAATATGTGGTTTATTTTTGTGTTACTTTAGCGCTTTTAAGTTTTTGTGCTTTTAATCGCTAAAGCGATAGAAATATTATGCACCATTTTTCGCCTTTTGTCAAGGGTTTTACGGGAAAAAACAAAAAAGACATCCACTATTTTAGTTTAGTGAATGTCCAATTTACTTTATTTAATTTTGCTTATACCCTCTTTAGAAAGGGAAGCAGTAATAGTTTTGAATTCATCATATCGACCGCCGTCATAAATATCCATTAAAGGCACCATAACAAAAGCACGTTCTAACATTCGAGGGTGGGGGAGAATAAGTTCATCGGTATCTATTTTTTCATCCTCATAAAGAAGCAAATCGGCATCTAAAATACGAGGACCATTTTTAATTTCTCTAACCCTGCCAAAACCTGCCTCAACGCCTAAACAAGCACCTAAAAGTGCGGTTGCAGAAAGTTTAGTTTCCCCCTTAATAACGCAGTTTAAGAAATTATCCTGATGCTCATATCCAAAGGGGGGAGTTTCGTAAATGCCCGATACCGCCAAAACTTTTGTATTTGGAATAAGGTTAAAACTTTCTATTCCACTTTGCAAATTTTCAAGGGGATTACCCATATTACTGCCGAGAGCAATATAAAATATCATCTTTATCCTCGCTCTCTAATGATGTTTACCGCCATATAGTCGAAGTCGGCGCTAACGGGAGCGTGGGGTTTTTTGAGATAAACTTCCACTCTTTGTACCTTTTCAAACTGTGCGAGAATACGCTGTGTAATTTCCTCGGCGGCACGTTCAATTAAATCGTAGTTTTCATCGGTCATGGCGGCACGAATAACCTTCACGACCTTGGCATAGTTGATGGTATCATTAAGGTCATCACTCTTGCAAGGAGCAGAAAGGTCGGTATTCAAAACCGCATCGATAATAAATTCCTGACCGCTTACCTTTTCTTCGGGATTAACCCCGTGATATGCAAATATTTTAAGTCCTTTTACAATAATTCTATCCATTTATTTTTCCCCAAGTATTAAAAAATTGAGAGGTGATTTGAGCGTTGTGTACCCTGAAGATATTTCCGCCCCTTTCGGCGCAGTATGCATTTGCGGCAAGGGATGCAACATCCCTTTTTTCGGCAACTTCAATGCCCGAATATTCCCCAATCACCCTTTTTCTTGATAGTCCAACCATTAAGGGATATGCAAGCGTAGATATCTTTTTAATATCCTTAATAATTTCGGCACTAAGGTCATTTTCTTTGTTAAAACCGATGCCTAAATCAACGCAAATGTTGCTTTTTGGAACACCTAAATTTACGGCATCATTAGCCATTTTTTCAAGGGTATCTCTTACCTCGGTGGCGGTATCTTTTGTGGTAATATCAGCGGTGTGGGTGATAACCCATCCGCAATTAAATTCCCTTACAACCTCTGCCATTTCTGGGTTTATAATACCACTGACGTCATTGATAATATGAACACCGAGCTTTGCCACCGCCCTTGCTACGTTAGGGCGAAAGGTGTCCACCGAAATTGGTACCGAAACCTTTCCAATAAGTGCTTCAACAACGGGTAAAACACGGGCAAGTTCTGTTTCTTCACTCACAAATTCCTTGTGATGAGGTGCGGTGGAACATCCACCAATATCAATAACATCGGCACCCTGTTCAATAAGAATATTAGCACGGGATACAGCGTCTCCACCGCCGTCCCCCGAAAAGGATTCGGGGGAGACACATCGAGAGTCTGAGCCACGAACAGCTGAACAACATTCCTGTGGGCAAGCTGGTCACCCGTGTGACCAACGACCCC
>JAFVID010000104.1 GCA_017474205.1 Clostridia bacterium
ATAAGGTGGATACAAACCGCGATTATAATTTCAAAGCCTTAATCCCTGAAGAAATAAAGGAAATGGCTGAAATTCGCAAAGAATTGCAAGCTTCGGTTGATTATATAAATGAACAGGCAGGAAGCAACGGTAGTTTCGTTTCGATTATTCAAAAGGTTATATTCCAGCTTGAAATAATGTCCGAAACTCCTCGTCTTATTCCTAAATATTTAACCCGTTTTCAATCTAACTTAGGTTCGCTCGGTGAGTGGTTGTTAAGCGCTACCGAACAACCTCTTAAATTAGATAAAATATATATTCAGCCTGCTGGAAATGAAATCCCGAAGGCTGATGCAGGATTCTTCAAGTCTTTATGGTTTAATACCAAGAGCTTCATTCTCTCTTTTGCTACCGACTATAATAGCATTGGTGGCGAAAGCTCAGGCAAAGAAAAAGAAACCTTAACCGTTTGGGTTCAAACAGGTAGAGACCAGGCTCAAGTAATACGCGAGTTGGTTGATGAATCCTTTGTTAAACAAAATGATAATGTTTCGGTAAAAATTCAGGTTGTAGCAAGCGGACTTTTGCAATCGGTATTAGCAGGAGATTCACCTGATGTTGTAACCGATTGTGCCGAAACGCTTCCGCTTGAATACGCTCTCAGAAACGCAACTATGGATTTAACGAAGTTTTCGGATTTTGAGGAAGTGTTTTCAAGATTTTCAGAGGCTTCTATAAAACCTGCTAAATTCAGAAATAAGGTTTACGGTATGCCGCAGACCTTCTCGTATTTAATGATGTTTTATAGAACAGATATATTCGCTGAATACGGATACACCTTGCCAAAAACTTGGAATGAGCTTTGCGAAATGATACCCGCATTCCAGAGAAACGGTATGGAGGTTGGTATGCCTCACTCATTGGATGCATACACTACTTTCCTTTATCAGAACGGCGGTAAATTGTATAAGGGCGACGGTTATGCTACAAACCTTGATGATTACACTTCTATCACTTCGTTTGCAAATCTAACCGAGTTTTTCACCCTTTATGATTGTCCTGTTACATATAATTTTGCGAACCGATTCAGAAGCGGTGAATTGCCGCTAGCTATCGCAGCTTATACCGAATATAATCAATTAACCGCATTTGCCCCTGAAATTAAGGGTATGTGGAAAATGGTACCGATTCCGGGAACTATGGATAAAGATGGTAATATAAATAACCTTTCGGTTGGTAACTCAACCTTTACTGTTATTATGAATTCCAGCAAGAACAAAGAGCTTGCATGGGAGTTCTTAAAATGGTTTATGAGCACCGAAGTTCAGGGTAAATATGCGATACAAATGGAAAGTATCTTAGGTACTTGCGCAAAGGTTGCTTCGGCTAATACTGAGGCGCTTAGCAATATGACCTGGAGCAGCAGTGAATATACCGAACTCTTTAAACAGATGGAAAACGTGGATAATGTTCCGCAGGTTCCGGGTAGCTATTATCTGTCGAGAATAGTAACCTTTGCATTCAACAGAGTATATAACAACGAT
>JAFVID010000105.1 GCA_017474205.1 Clostridia bacterium
CTCCCCTTATAACTAACGATGGCGTTACCATCGCTAAGGAAATCGAGCTTGATGATCCTTTTGAAAATATGGGTGCTCAGCTTGTTAAAGAGGTTTCTACCAAGACTAATGATGTTGCCGGCGATGGAACAACAACCGCTACCCTGCTCGCTCAGGCTATCGTTTGCGATGGTATGAAGAATGTTACAGCCGGCGCTAACCCGATGGTTCTTAAGAAAGGAATCAAGAAGGCTGTTGATGCCGCTGTAGAGGCCGTTAAGAGTAACGCCAAGAAGGTTGGAAGCTCTGAGGATATTGCCCGCGTTGCAACCGTTTCCTCCGGCGATGAAAGAATAGGTAAACTTATTTCCGAAGCTATGGAAAAGGTATCGGCCGATGGCGTTATAACCGTTGAGGAATCCAAGACCGCCGAAACCTATTCCGAGGTTGTAGAGGGTATGCAGTTTGACCGTGGCTATATCACACCTTATATGGTAACCGACACCGATAAGATGGAAGCCGTTATCGACGATGCATTTATTCTTATTACCGATAAAAAGATTGCCAATATTCAAGAAATTTTACCGCTTCTTGAGCAAATTGTTCAGTCGGGTAAAAAGCTTGTAATTGTAGCCGAGGATATTGAGGGCGAGGCGCTTTCTACCCTTATCGTTAACAAGCTTCGTGGCACATTTACCTGCGTTGCAGTAAAGGCTCCTGGCTTTGGTGACCGACGTAAAGAAATGCTTCGTGACATTGCTATCCTTACAGGTGGCGAGGTTATTACCGAAGAATTGGGTCTTGAGCTTAAAGATGCAAGCGTTATGCAGCTTGGCCGTGCTCGTCAGGTTAAGGTTACAAAAGAAAACACCGTTATTGTTGACGGTGCAGGCGACAAGACCGCTATCAAAGACCGTGTGGCTCAAATCAGAAATGAAATTTCAGTTACAACAAGCGAGTTTGACCGTGAAAAACTTGAAGAACGTCTTGCAAAGCTTGCAGGCGGTGTTGCAGTAATCAAGGTTGGCGCCGCAACCGAAATTGAAATGAAGGACAAAAAGCTTCGCATAGAGGATGCTCTTGCCGCTACCAAAGCCGCAGTTGAAGAGGGCATCGTAGCAGGCGGTGGCGTAGCACTTCTTAACGCTATTCCTGCAGTAGCAGAACTTGCAAGCAAAACCGAAGGTGACGAAAAGACAGGTGTAAACATTGTTCTTAAATCACTTGAGGCTCCAATCCGTCAGATTGCTTATAATGCAGGTATCGAAGGTTCTGTTATAATCGATAAGATTTTAAGCAGTGGCAAAGTAAATTATGGTTTTGACGCTTATAACGAAACCTATACCGATATGATTGACGCAGGTATCGTTGATCCAACAAAGGTTACACGTTCAGCACTTGAAAACGCAGCTTCGGTTGCCGCAATGGTGCTTACAACCGAAAGCCTTGTTGCCGACAAGCCCGAAGATGTAGCCGCAGCAAACGCCGCTGCAGCAGCCGCCGCAGCCCAAGGCGGAATGTATTAATAAACACACAATAAATTTTAAGAGAGATAGTGTTTGCTATCTCTCTTTTTAATGTTGTAAAACATTCGAATTTGTGATAAGATTTTATAAAAGTAAGGTGTGAAAGGGTTGTACCAAATGAATACAACATATGAAAAAGCAAGAGCGTTTATGTATCGTAATGCACGACCAATTGATTTAGCGCGTTTTCAGTATCATTTTGAAAATGGTAGTAAGGAAGCCGTAATGAATGTGTTGTCTTATTATCAAAACGAAGATGGCGGCTTTGGTCATGCGGTGGAGGCAGATTGTTGGAACCCTAATTCAACGCCACTACATTCAAATACGGCAAGTGAAATAATACGAGAAATTGATTTTGAGGATGGTAATAATCCTGTTATTAAAGGCCTTTTAAAGTGGTATAATAGCGGTACGCATTTTAATGGTAAAACTTGGGAAATAACAATACCAAGTAATAATGATTATCCGCACGCACCTTGGTGGCATACTGACAGTGTTAGTAGTTGTCATACCGATTATAATGGAACTGCGCAAATAGCAGGTTTTATTGTAAGATATGCCGATAAAGATGCTGATATTTTTAAACTGGGAGTGCGAGTTGCTAACGAGGCTGTTGGTGCGCTTTCACCAGATGAAATCATAGATATGCACACGTGTACCTGCTATATGCGAATGGCAGAGTTGTTTGAAAAGGCAAATGCCACCCAATATATTGCTTTTGATGAGTTAAAAGAAAAATTGCACAAATCGATACATAAATTAATTGAAACGGATACAACAAAATGGAGCGGATATGTATGTCAACCATCTTGTTTTATTAATTCAAACCAAAGTGAGTATTATCCAGCGAATAAAAAGATTGCTGATTATGAATGTCAATATATTATAGATACACAACTTCAAGATGGTTCTTGGAATATAGGTTGGAATTGGGGTGGCAATTACCCTGATGAATGGGCAGTAAGTGAAAATTGGTGGAAAGGTCAGTGGATTATTCAAAATCTACTATATTTAAAGGGATTTGAATTATTATAATTTAGTTTGATAGGAATAAATTTTGTATTTGGTGATATAAATGCAATTACCTAAAAGAAAACGGATAAGGCTCAAAGATTACGATTACAGCAAAGACGGATATTATTTTATAACAGTATGTACCCAAAATCGCAAGAATATATTGTCAACTGTAGGGGAGGGGTTCCCCCTCCCGAAACTTACACAGTGCGGTGAAATTACCGAAAGACTGTTATTAGAGATAACCGAACGCTATGAAGAAATAAATATAGATAAATATGTAATAATGCCAAATCACATACATCTGGTGATTGCTCTAAAAAATGACGGGAGGGGAAACCCCTCCCCTACGATAGATAGAGCGATGGGATGGTTTAAATATATGGCTACCAAAGAAATAAATAAATTGTTGGAAACGCCGGGCAAAAAAATATTTCAACGTTCTTTCCACGACCACATAATCCGTGGGGAAGATGATTATAAAGAAATTTGGCAATACATAGACAGTAATCCTTCAAAGTGGAAAGAAGACATATTTTATACCGAATAAATTAAGACAAAGTTTATCTTGAAAAACGAATAAATATATGTTAAATTATTTGGGCGTAAAGAAGGTGAGATTATGACACTTACAAAGGCAGAAGAATATAAACTTTTACATTTACTGCTTGATATGGGCGAGATGATGATGTGCTCGGGCGGCGAGGTTCGCCGTGTGGAGAACACGTTGTCGCTTATGGGCAAAGCCTATGGTGCGACCGAAACTAATGTCTTGGTTATAACGGCAAGTATTGTGCTTACAATGAAATTTGCCGACGGAAATCTTATTACCGAAAGCCGCCGTGTAGAAACACCGGGCGGCAATAAGCTGTGGCGACTTGAAAGTTTAAATGCACTAAGCCGTAAGTGTTGTAATGAGCCATTGCCTATAGAC
>JAFVID010000106.1 GCA_017474205.1 Clostridia bacterium
ATGCCAACCACGGGTATCTTCACCCACAACAAGCACCTTGCCGTTACCCAAAACGAAGTAGTTATCGCCCCAACGCTTAAACTGATAAGCGGTCTTAACACCGTTTGCTTCGGCAAGAAGGGGATCGTCAACACCCGTTACGTTTTTGGGATCGTATTTTTTATCACCGGTTATCCAACGTGCCTTTACTACGTTGCCTTCGGAATCGTAGGGGTAGGATATCCAGCCCTCAAGTTTCATTCCAAGTTGTTTAATGGCATCACACATAAACCAGTGAGCATCGGCACTGTGACTGTAAATTTTGGGAGCTTCCCTTGTGAATGCCTTCATATCTTCTTCGGTTAAGAAGGTTTCAAAGGCAGCGGTGGTAGAGATTAAGTTTACACCACATTCCTTCATATCGATAAGTTCGTTAAGCAAGGTTTGATCGGCTTCGGGTCCTAATGCTACGTTAACACGCATATCGCACATTGATTGTGCAATTATAGCAGGTTGTCTTTTGCCCTCATCATCTATAACGTAGTTAAGATGCTCGGTATCGAGTTTTACATTAATGGAGTCGCTTTCTACCTTAACGGGGATAGAAATTGCAACCTGATCCATTAAATCTCCCGTCAAAAGTTTAAGGGTGATGCAGTCGGTAAAGGGAGAACATTGAACATACATTACCTGTTTACCGGTACGAACGGGATCAACCTCAAAGGTGCTGAGCCAACTATCGAAGGAGGTAAGGAATTCTTCGTAGGTGTGAAGCCAGGTGTTACGTTGTGTTTCGGCTTTGTATGTATAGGTGATTTCACTGGGTTCGGTTTGACGGAAGGTATCTTCAATATCAAACTCAAAATATGCGGTTTCGTAAACACGACCCGACCACATATTAATAGTAAAGTTTTCGGGGTTTGATGTTTCGTTACGAACAATACACTTGATAATGGCACGATAATGTCCTGCTTCGACGGTATTTGGGTTTTCAAAACTTACATACATTTCTCTTTCTTCATCGGGATAAAAATCGTCAAGAAGTCGAACAAACAAATTGTTTTGACGACGATAATCATACCATTCGCCGTTTTCATCCTGTTTTTGAAGCATAGGTTCAAAACAGAAGGTACCGTTTCCGTTTACGCTGAGAATGGTATCACCGGTGTTTTTGTAACGGAATTTAAGCCAAAAATAGTCGGCTTTTTGCATTACACCGCTTTTTCTTAGGTCGGTGGCTTCGTATTGAGGATATCTGGATGCCATTTTATCGTTTTCAAAATTACCGTGATGTATGGCACGGTGTTCGTCTCTGTTGTCGGCAGAAACAAATCCTAAGAAGTCAAAATCCACCTTGACTGTACCGGGCAAAATATTACTGTAAAATTCCTTGCCCTTTTTTCGTTCCATTTCTTCTGCGGCGGTGGCAAGAAAATGGATTGTTTCACAATAGGTTAATTTTTCGTGGGTAACGTCGGCAGGATTAACAAAAGCATATTCAATAGGTACCATATCGTAGGCGGTAACCTCGGTGGGTACGCTAAAGGTGATAGCATTACCGGTTTTGGTTTCTAATCTGCCTTCGTATTTAGGTACGTCTTTATATTTGTTTTTGGTTTCTTCCTTATTTATATTACGGGATAAGGGATTATAAATAAGTCCGCGGTCGTGATGAATTTTATAAGCATCCGAAACTGCGGTGCGGGGGGTATCGGTTAAACGTTTATTTTTCATTATGGTTTCCTCCATTTTTTACGAGGTGATTTTTTATATCACACAAGAAAACATCGGCATAGCCGAATTTCTTCAAGTTATGCCGATGTTCGTTAACTGATAAATTCTACAACAAAAGATTAATGATTGTGGTTATCTTCTTCACCAAAGTTTAACTTCTTGGGTGAATAGTATTTAACCAATGAATTATTGGCGTTGATGGTGAGGGTGCCGATTTTCTCGTCGATAATCTTCTCAAAATCTTCCTCTTTAAGACTCTTAAGAAGGGCTGCACGACATTGGTCGGCATAATATTCATCCTTAGAAAGGTCATAGAAGATAACGAGGGTTTGGTTTGTACCTTCATTAACTACGGTTGCTTTACCATACTCGATTTTGTTGTCTTCTTTAATGTCTAAGAAACGTTCGTAATTTTCGGTAGCAGATTGACCGTTAGAATCGGTATCGTTTATAGAATAAAGGGTTGCGGTGGAAGGATAGATGGATTTGAGTTCCTCTTCGTGAGTTTCGCCTTCTTCGTGATTGTGTCCATCATCGGTAGTTGTGGTATCTTGGGTGCTTTCTTCGCTCTTGCCGATTTCCTTTTGATATTCTTTGTTAACTTCATCAAAGGTAGCAGAACCCTTATTGATACGGTTTGCATAACCTTCAAGTTTTGCTTTATCTTTGCTAATTTCAGCGTCGGTTTTAGAAACGGTTGCACCCTTATCATCGGTTTCTTCGGTGGAAATGCTAAGGGTTTCAACAAGGAGATAATCCTCTTCTAATTTTACAAGGAGTTCACTCATGGGAACTTCTTTTATACCGCCCTTACCGGTTTCTTCGTTGGGTTTGCTGTAGTAGTAGTTAAATACAACGTTCTTCATGGTGTAGAACGTAAGGGTTTCGCGATAACTTTCCTTGCTAACACCATTACCGCCATAGTATTCATCATAACCGTTTTCCCAGTAGTAATCTGCGTAAGAATCGATTGCTTCAATTTCTTCGTTTGTAAGGGAAAGGTCATATTCCTTGAAGAAGCTTTTAACTGCAGCATATTCACTGCAAAGATCTTTGGCTTTATCTTTAATCCAAGTTATAGCATCCTTGCCTTCAAGTTCATATTCAAAATAGTCCTTTGCACTGGAAACAGCGGTATCACCAATAGCTTCAGATATATCTTTATGTTGGGTAAATTCGTTGAAAGCATCGATAAGGAATGAGAGGTAAAGTCCCGAAGAAATTTCAACGTCACCAATAGTCATAACGGTTTCGCCTTTTTTATGACAAGCACCCATAGTGAATAACATTGCCATACAAAGAAGCAAAGCACAAATTCTTGCAAAAAATCTCATAATTTTCATCCTCCATAGGGGCAAAAATACCCTTATATGATATTAACTCAGTTATTATACACCATTCTTTTCAAAAAGTCCACAAAAACTTTATTTTTTTATACATATAAAATATTATATCAATTTTCGGTTGTAAAAGACGGGGTTTTGTGGTAAAATATATTGAATGTTTAGGAGGTTTTATTATGAGTATTCAAAAAGACCTTTCCTCTTTAGGAATTAAAACAAAATATATAAAGTCAAATAAATTCAAAACGGTGAGAATGTCGGTATCTTTCATTGCCGAGGCAGATAATTTCACCCTTCCTGCATCTGCTCTCCTTTGCAAACTTTTAACCCGTTCCACCGCAAAATATCCCACCCACTTGGAACTTTCCCGCCACCTCAATATGCTTTATGGTGCAAGAATATTTGGCGGAAGTGCAAAAATGGGCAACAAGGTTATGCTTAAATTCACCGCCGAATGTTTAGCCCCTAAATATACCCCCAACAACGAAGATTTGATATCATCCTGTGCCGCTCTTTTAGAGGATGCTATTTTTAGTCCAAAACTTTCGGGGGACGGATATGACGAGGAAGATTTTATCATTGAAAAAAATCAACTTCTCGACACCATCGACGGCAGAATAAACAGTAAACGTGGATATGCCGTTACCAGAATGCTTGAAAATATGTGCAAAGAGGACAGTTTCGGTATTCCCACCGAAGGTTATCGTGAAGATGCCGAAAGACTCACGTCAAAAGCGGTAAGAGAATTTTTTGAAGATGTGCTAAAAACCTCCCCCGTCATCTTAACAATGGTGGGCGAAGGCAGTCCCGACGTATTTTTTGAAAGCATCTCGAAAAAATTTGAAAATATTGGTCGTACTCCCGTAGATATTAAACCCGAATTTACCCCCGTTTCGGTGGATGAGGTTAAAACCTTCAGTGAAAGTATGGAGGTTTCTCAGGGCAAACTCGTAATGGGATTCCGCACAAGCGTATCTTCATTAAATCAAGATAACATCCCCCTTCGTATGATGGTGGATATCTTCGGTGGCTCCCCCTATTCCCGCCTCTTTACCGAGGTTAGAGAAAAACAATCCCTTTGCTACTACTGTACCGCTCGACTCTTTGCCATTAAGGGCATTGTTTGCGTTGATAGCGGTGTGGAATTTGACACCGTTGATAAGGCGAAAAAGGGTATTCTTGACCAATTAGATATTATTAAAAACGGTGAGTTCGACGATGCAATTATCACAGCATCTAAAATGGGACTTACCGACAGCGTTAAGTCCGCATACGATTCCAACGCCGAACTTGAGGGTTGGTATCTCACCAGAATTTTCGATAAAAACCCCCTCACCCCCGAAGAGTTTGTCGAGAGGATAAATAAAGTATCCCGCGAGGAAATTATTGCCGCCGCAAACACCATAAACCTTGACACTATCTATCTTTTGAAAGGAGTTGAGGGCGATGAATAAACAAATAATCAGAAACGAAAACGTGGGGGAAGAGTATATTGTTGCTACCCACAAAAGCGGTCTTAAAATATATATTTGTGAGAAGAAGGATTATAGCAAAACCTACGCTATCTTCGGCACTAAATACGGTTCAATCGACAACTGCTTCAAAACCGTTAAAGACGATGAATATACCTGTGTCCCCGAGGGTATTGCCCACTTCCTTGAGCATAAACTTTTTGAAAGCGAAGAGGGGGATGCATTCTCCCGTTTCTCCGCTACGGGTGCATCGGCTAACGCCTATACAACCTTCGATAAAACCTGTTATCTCTTCACCTGTGCCGACAATTTCTATGACTCTTTTGAGATACTTTTAGATTTCGTTCAGCATCCTTTCTTTACCGAAGAAACGGTACAAAAAGAGCAGGGAATTATCGGTCAAGAGATTAGTATGTATGATGACTCCCCCGGTTGGGTGCTTTTATTCAATCTTCTTTGTGCTCTGTATCACAATAATCCCGTTAGAATAAATATCGCAGGGACTAAAGATACCATCGCAAAGATAGATGCAAAACTTCTTTACAAATGCTACGAAACGTTTTACAACCTAAATAATATGTTTATCGTTGTGTCGGGTAATGCCGATGCCCACAAGGTTTTGGAAATGTGCGATAAATTCCTTGCCGACAAGGAGGGTATCCCCGTTGAGAGCAAGGGCTTTGATGAGCCAAAAGAAATTGTTAAAGATTTTATATCGCAAAAAATGCCCGTGGCACAACCCTTATTTGCCTTTGGTATTAAACAAGATGCCGAGGATAAATCGGTTAAACGTAGAGTCGAAACCGAAATGCTCCTTGAAATTATTTCGGGACATCAATCTCCCCTTTACAATCACTTGGTTAGTGAGGGTATTTGCAACCGTGATTTTTCTTCTGAATATTTTGAGGGCAGAGGTTTTTCATCGGTGCTTTTCAGCGGTGAGTCAAAAGATCCCGAAAGAATAGCAAATGAACTTAAAAATGAAATTACAAGACTTGCCACCGAAGGCATTGATGAAAAGGAATTTGAATCGGTTAGACGTCAATTCTTAGGTCACTATATTATGGACTTTGAGGACGTTGAAACGGTGGGAGATTCCCTCGTTACCTGTGCCTGCACCGGTGAGGGACTTTTCGATGAGGGAGATATCCTCAAAAACGTTACCCGTGAAGATTTGGTATCTCGACTCAAAACCGATTTCGACCTTAAATATTCCGCCCTTTCGGTAATCGATAACAAATAGTTTTTTAAGGTGATAAAAATGAGTTTTTTTGATAAAATATTTTATGAACCAAGCACCTACGTCGTAAGTTTTGGAGATCTTGATATCACCCTTGCAAGGGAGGCCCTTCCCATAAAGGGCTTCCCCATTTACTGGTACGGTGTGCTTATTGCCACAGGATTTATTTTAGCCCTTATTTACGGATTCCGTAATGCCAAGAAATACGATATCGACACAAACGCTTTAATCGACGTTATTCTCGTAGGTGCGGTATTCAGTATAATCGGCGCACGACTTTATTACGTCTTGAATTCGGGCAGAAGTTGGTCTTTCGCCGAAATGATAGATATCCGCGACGGTGGACTTGCCTTTTACGGTGCTTTAATATTTGCCATTATATTCGGTGGAATAACCTGTAAACTTCGCAAGGTCAACCTGTTTTCCGCTTTAGATTTAGCAGGTCCTGCCTTTTTACTTGCTCAAGGCATTGGCAGATGGGGTAACTTCGTAAATCAAGAGGCATTTGGCACAAACACCACACTTCCTTGGGGTATGTATAGCGAAAAGACCTATGAATATTTGCTGTCCCACCCCGAAACGGGAACCGATCCAATGCTCCCCGTTCATCCCTGCTTTTTGTATGAATCCCTGTGGTGTTTAATCGGATTCGTTCTCATCCACTTTTTAAGCAAAAAACGAGTGTTTAAAGGGGAAGTTTTTCTCTATTACATAGTCTGGTACGGATTCGGCAGATTTATTATCGAAGGACTTCGCACCGATTCACTTTATCTTTTCAATTCCCCCATCAGAATATCCCAAGCGATAGCAATTTTGTGTGTGATTGCAGGAATTGTTTTGATAATTCTATTCCGCAAAAAAGCAATTAAAACTCGCGAAGAAAGCGGAGATTATGATTCTATTGTGACGGAAGAAGAATACACCGAAGAAAACAACACCGAAACAGAAACAACCGAAGAGAATACAGAAATTATCACCGAAGAAGAAGAAGAAGAAGGAGAGAACTTATGAAAATGGCACAGATAATTGACGGAAAACTTATATCAAAAAAGGTTAAAGAAGATGTTGCTAAAGAGGTAGCATCCTATAAAGAAAAGGGTATAAATCCCACCCTTGCGGTTGTTATTGTTGGGGATAATCCCGCATCCCGTGTATATGTAAACAGCAAGAAAAAGGACTGCGAAGAATGCGGAATGGGCTCTTTAGAATATGCTATGCCCGAAGATACCACCGAAGAAGAACTCCTCGCCCTTGTAAATGAACTCAACAACCGCGATGACGTCAACGGTATTCTAGTTCAACTCCCCCTACCTAAACACATCAACGAGGATAGCATTATAAATGCAATATCACCCGAAAAGGACGTGGATGCATTTCATCCTCAAAACGTAGGTAGAATAATGTTAGGCGGTGCTAAATTTTTACCCTGTACCCCTGCAGGTGTAATGGAACTTTTAGACGCCTACGGAATTGACCCTCAGGGTAAGGACTGCGTGGTTATTGGCCGTTCAAATATTGTTGGAAAACCTATGGCACTGTTGCTTCTTGCCCGAAACGCCACCGTTACGGTGTGTCATTCCAAAACCCAGAATCTTGCCGAAAAGGTCAGAAATGCCGATATAGTGGTTGCCGCTGTCGGCAGAGCAAACTTCGTTACCGCCGATATGGTAAAGGAGGGTGCGGTGGTTATTGACGTAGGTATCAACCGCCTCGAAAACGGCAAACTTTGTGGCGACGTTGAGTTTGAGGGTGTAAGTAAGAAGGCATCCTTCATCACCCCCGTTCCCGGTGGTGTAGGTCCTATGACCCGTGCCGTTCTTATGAAAAACACCCTTGCAACCATAAAATAGTGCATTTTACACAGTGTCTTTTTGCTTGACACAGATATTAAAAAATGATAAAATATGATATCGTGGTGGGGATTTTGTATGTTTCCACCCGATATTCCATAAATTAGACAAAGGAAGATGAAAAAATGGACGGAAAAATCAAAGTTACCCTCCGTGATGACGTAAGAGAATTTGACTCCGGCATTACGGCGGCAGAAGTAGCAAAATCATTAGGTATGGGCCTTTATAAGGCATCCTGTGCTTGCAAAGTTAACGGTACAGTTTGTGATTTACGAACTACCTTGACTAAGGACTGCACCCTTGAGATTTTGACCTTCACCGATGATGAGGGTAAAAAGGCATTCCGCCATACCGCCGCTCACGTTATGGCTCAGGCGGTAAAGCATCTTTATCCGGATGCAAAACTCTGCATCGGCCCTGCTATAGATAACGGCTTTTATTACGATTTCGACGTAGACAAGGCATTCACCCCCGAAGACCTTTCTGCTATCGAAGCCGAAATGAAAAAGATTGTTAAGGCGGATATCCCCTTAGAGCGATTTGAACTCTCTCCCGAGGATGCCACCGCATATATGACCGAACGTGGCGAAAACTATAAGGTAGAACTTATTGCCGAACACGCCGAAAAGGGTGATGCTATCTCCCTTTACAAACAGGGTGATTTCACCGACCTTTGTGCAGGTCCTCACCTTATGTCCACCGGCACTATAAAGGCGTTCAAACTTACCCAATGCACCGGTGCTTATTGGAGAGGCGACGCAAACAACGCTATGCTTTGCCGTGTTTACGGTACCGCATTCCCCAAGGCATCTGAACTTGAAGAATATCTTGCCGCCGTTGAAGAAGCAAAGAAACGCGACCATAACCTTATCGGACGTCAACTTGAATACTTCACCACCAGCGACGTTATTGGTCAAGGTCTTCCCATTATGTTACCTAAGGGTGCAAAGATTATCCAAACCCTCCAACGTTTTGTTGAGGATGAGGAAGAACGTCGCGGTTGGCTCCTTACCAAAACCCCCTTTATGGCAAAGAGCGACCTTTATAAAATATCAGGTCACTGGGATCATTATCGCGATGGTATGTTCGTTCTCGGCGATCCCGAAAGCGAAGACGAGGTATTTGCCCTTCGTCCCATGACCTGTCCCTTCCAATATCAAGCATATCTCAACCGTGCAAGATCATATCGTGATCTTCCCCTTAGATATAATGAAACCTCTACCCTCTTCCGTAACGAAGCATCGGGCGAAATGCACGGACTTATCCGTGTAAGACAGTTCACCATCTCTGAAGGACACCTTATGTGTACCCCAGAGCAATTGGAACAAGAGTTTAAGGGATGCTTGGAACTCGCTATCTATATGCTCAAAACCTTGGGACTTTATGAGGATGTATCCTACCGTTTCTCTCAATGGGATCCCGCCGATAAAGAAAAATATATCGGCACTCCCGAACAATGGGAAGAAGCACAAGGACTTATGGAAAGAATCCTTAATCACCTTGAAATCCCCTACAAAGTGGGCGTGGGTGAAGCCGCATTCTACGGTCCTAAGTTGGATATCCAAATCAAGAACGTTCACGGTAAGGAAGACACCCTTATCACCATTCAAATCGACCAACTCCTTGCCGCTCAATTCGGTATGGAATATACCGATGCCGACGGTGTTAAGAAGACACCCTGCATCATCCATAGAACTTCTATTGGTTGTTACGAGAGAACCCTCGCACTCCTCATTGAAAAATATGCAGGTGCTATGCCTATGTGGCTCTCTCCCGAACAGGTCAGAATTCTTCCCATTTCTGAAAAATTCAAAGAACAATGTGAAGAAGTTACCGCAAAACTTAAAAACGCGGGTATCCGTGCTACTTGCGATACAAGAAGCGAAAAGATTGGATACAAAATCCGTGAAGCCCAGCTCGATAAGGTTAACTATATGCTTATTATGGGCGAGAAGGAATGTGAAACCGGCACCGTTTCGGTACGTTCCCGTTCCGAAGGCGATTTAGGTGCCCTCACCGTGGATGAATTCATGGCAAAAGCCCTCTTGGAAATCGCAACTAAAGAAATTAAATAAGTTAATACAAAATAGTAAAAGCGGAGTGAAATTCACTCCGCTTTTGTGTTATATGAATGTTTTTAATAATTTTATTTTAAGGAGTTTTCGTTTACCATAAACTGCATTTTTTGTAGGGCAGGGGCTTGCTAATATGATAAGATAAAATATAACAACTAGGTTTTTAGTTAAATAGGAATTCGCATTACAGCACAAAAGCACACTTAACCTTTACAAATCCTTTCTTTATGATCAACTTGAAAGGAAGAGTTTTGATAACTTTCATATATTTTACTTGACACAAAAAGCGAGGTGAAAATCACCTCGCTTTCGCCTTTAACCTATCCGGCATTTATATTTAATTTGGAAATTCTCATCATTAGAACATAGAATCATTATTCCTTCGATTAAACCGAGAATAGAAGGAATATATGTCCAACAGAACAAAAGATACAAGATACCTTTTCCTGTTTGGCCAAGATAAAACTTATGGACACCAATACCACCTAATAATATTGCTAATATAGCCGCCACAATTTTATTTTTTATGGGCCAATTTGCTCTTTCAGGGTTTGCACTTTGTGGCTGTTGTTGAACATAAACAACTTGGGGTTGAGGAGCAGCTGCAGTAGATGTATTATTTATAATTGCCGCACCACAATACTCACATTTGGTTGCATTTTCGGGCGCAGGAGCACCACATTGAGGGCATAGACTACTCATATTAATATCTCCTTAATTTTTTTTTACATTATACAACAGCATATACTATTTTTCAAGTGTTTTTTACAAATTAATATTGACTTTTTTTTTGCAATCTTGTACAATAAAGCCATTACTATGTGAGAGGTGTAACTTTATGGCGATCGTTGATGTTTTAAAATTCAATTCAGATGCGAGCATTTTTGCTTGGAAATATCCTAACACTGAATTATCAACTTGGACACAACTTATTGTTAACGAGTCCCAAGAAGCAGTTTTAGTGAAAAATGGACAAATAACGGATGTATTTGGACCAGGACACTACAAACTTACAACCGATAATATTCCAATTCTACAAAAACTTATTAACATTCCTTTTGGAGGAAAATCCCCCTTTTCTGCAGAAGTTTGGTTCATAAATAAAGCTTTTGCATTGGATATAAAATGGGGAACCACCACCCCTATACAAGTACAAGACCCTAAATACGGTGTATTTGTGCCCTTAAGAGCTTTTGGCCAATTCGGGTTACAGATAGAGGATTCTCGTAGATTTCTCATCAAGCTTGTCGGCACGATGCCCTTCTTCAACACTAAGACATTAACAGAGTATTTTAAAGGACTATACATTACTCGTGTAAAGGATAGATTGTCTTCTTGTCTCGTTTCCTCTAAAATTTCGATTTTGGAAATAAATTCACATTTGGATGAAATATCATCAGCTCTTAGTGAACAACTTCAACAAGAATTTGCCGAATTTGGAATAAAAGTTCATTCTTTCTATATCAATGATATAAATGTTCCTGAAAACGATCCTGCCGTTAAGCGTCTTAAAGCTGCACTAGCGAAGAGAGCCGAAATGGATATTCTAGGTTACAACTATCAACAAGAAAGAACCTTCGATACGTTAAACACTGCAGCTGGAAACCAAGGTACCGCAGGTGGTGTAATGGGTGCTGGTATGGGCGTTGGCCTTGGCTTTGGAATTGGAGGAACTGTCGGGAATGCAATTGGTAGTATGGATGCAGTTATGACAACAAAAGAGGCGATGAAAGAATGTCCCTCTTGTCATTCAAAAATTGGTGAAAGTTTGAAATTTTGCCCTCACTGTGGTGCAAATACCCATGAGGAGAAAAACGAACTTAAATGCTCTGATTGTGGAACTATTATTGCACCGGGAACAAAATTTTGTCCAGGTTGTGGAAAACCATTGTTAAAAAAATGCAACAATTGTGGAACAGAACTTAATGGTGACACAAAATTCTGTAGTAATTGCGGAACAAAAGTGGAGTAACAGGAGGAAAATCATGAAAAAAACACCTATAAGTATTATTACTGGCGTAGTTGTTATTTTAGTTACTATTATTTTGTATTTTGTTATACTTAAAAATCTTTTTATGCAAACCATTTGTTTTTTAACCCTTATTGGTGTTGTTGTTGCTGAAGCAATTGTTACTGCAATGGCATATTATTCAAAAGGTGAACCTAGAAAAGTAGCTGCCTCTATCGTTACTTCTTTTATGGTTCCAATATCAATACTTCTTTCAGCGGTATACATTGTAGGTTTTCCGAAAGGGTATGGTTCGTATTTAGGATGGTATTGCATTTCTTTTGCTGTTATTTTTATTATAGATACTATTATTTGGAAGTTTTCAGATAATAGAGAAAATGACAATATTGCAATACAAAATTCTAAGAACAATATATTAGAATTACGTAAATTGGTCAAATGCATTATGTTGAAACCGAATGCGATAAATTTCAAAAAAGAATTGGACGAAATTGAAGAAAAACTTCATTTTTCCAACGATACTGTTATTACAGAAACTGATGCCCGTATTCGACAAATGTTGATAGAGTTGGAATACAACATTGATAATGAAGATTTTGATACTATTGGATATATTAATAATATTTCAAGCGAAATTGATCGTAGAACTATTTTAACAAAGAACACAATCTAATACATCGAACACCTTTGTCAACATATATATTTCCAAATTGACAAGGGACACATACAAATCTACACGTCAATGAGGTTTCAATACAAATGCCCCCTTTATACAAGGGGGCTATTTTTATTCCTGAAGCAATATCCCCAGCATCTTTTCGGGGTTGTCAAGGAAGTTTTTTGTTACTTTGTAGTGTTCGGTATCTTTGTAGTCGGTCTTTTTTATCCCATCCACAGAAAATTCCAAAATATCCGCATTGGGATACGCCATCAAAATCGGGGAATGGGTGGCGATGATGAACTGGGAATCCTTCTTCACAAGATAGTCAATCTCGGCAAGGAGGGTCAGCAGCCGCAGGGGAGAAAGTGCCGCTTCGGGTTCATCCAAAATATAAAGTCCGTTACCGAAAAATCTATTTTGAACAATGGATAAAAAACTCTCTCCGTGGGACTGATTGTGGAGCGATACCCCACCGTATCCGTCAATTATCGGTGGCTGAAAGGCGGGTTGTTTGTCCATATCGTCAATATTTGTCGCCACGTTGTATAAACTCTCAGCACGAAGGAAAAATCCGTCCTTTGGATATCCCATCTTGGCAATTTGAAGGTGTTTATGAAGTTCCGAATGGGTCTCGTTGGTGGAAAAGGAAAAGTTTCGCGACCCTCCCTCGGCATTAAATCCGTAAGCAACGGCTATGGCCTCAAGCAGGGTGGATTTTCCCGTGCCGTTTTCCCCTACGAAAAAGGTAACGGGGGCGTCTAAAGAGAGTTCTTTCTCTTTGGATAAATGCTTCACAACGGGCAGTTTGTTGAGATATGAATCCTTATTCAAATTGTTTTCAAAGGATATTTTAGATATATACTTTGCACCCGACATTTTTCCACCCACCTTTTGATTTTTTATAATTATATCATATCCATTTTGCCTTTTCAACACAGTTACATAATCAAAAAGGATACCCAAATTGGATATCCTTTTGAACTAATATTATTCTATATTTTTTAAAGTGCAACTACACCCGTTTCGTTAAGCACCAAGAACAACATATACAAAGCGTATATTCCAAGAAGTACAAAACCTTGCCATTTTTTGAATTTGCCCATAATAATTGTGGGGACAACGGCAACGGCGCAAGCCGCAATACAAACGGGGAAGTCAAAGACGAGATTTATTCTCTCAACAGGAAGAGCAGAACCATTTATAACGGCACAAAGGGGAAGTATCAAGGTGGTGTCGATAATGTTTGCACCAATGATATTGCCCACCGAAAGTGATGCCTCTTTTTTACGAATAGCGGTAAGGGTTGTAACCAATTCGGGAAGAGAAGTGCCAAGGGCTATAACGGTAAAACCGATAATAGTTTCACTAATGCCAATACCTGAAGCGATTGTCTTACCCGAAGAAACAAGGAATTCTGCACCAAATACAATGGATGCTGTGCCGATTAAAAAGAAGAAAATCTTTGAAGGAATTTCCTTCTTTTCGTGGGAGTCAATTTCATCTCCCACGGCGCCTTTTTTACCCTCTACAACGTTGCTTATCATAAAGATAACGAATATACTCCAAAGAACAAATGCCGACCAAGTGGGTAATAATCCACTAAGAGAGAGTACGGTAAGGCCAACAATAGCGCCAAGAAAGAGTCCACCTTTAAGGGAGAAACTTTTTCTGCTTATAATACCCGCCATAGCCACAAGGGAAACACCCATAATAAGGGTTGTATTTGCCGTTACCGAACCAACCGCATTACCTATTGCAAGTTGAGCAGAACCGTTCATCGCGGCTCTAACTGAAACTAAAAGTTCGGGAAGCGTAGTGGCAAAAGAAACAATGGTGGCACCAACAACAAATTTAGGAATACCCGTTGCCTCTGCAAACCAAGAAGCGGAATCAACAAACCAGTCACCGCCCTTTATTGTAAGCACAAGACCAACAAGGAAAAATCCTGCGGCAATCGCCAAAAGCGGAGCACCCGAAAGGGATTCAAAAAATACAAATCCAAAGAAATCCATTTTACATACCTCCAAAAAAAATCCAAGTGTGGAACAACCACACTTGGTGTCGGATCAAAAAAATAAGACTCCATGTATGGATATTCATACATGAGTCTCGCAAATTAAAACAAGCCAGACCAAAAGGCCAGGATGTTGACTTGTTACGCATTATTGCGCCTACTACTCCCTCATTGGATTTTAAAATACCACATATCTTTTATTTTGTCAAGAAAAAACCAAAATATTTAGTAAGAAACAAAAATATTGAATATGAAATAAGAAAAATCCTCACTCACCAAATGGTGAATGAGGATTCTTTGGTTGCGGGGGTTAACAACGGACTTAAATATTATTCTTTTAAAAGTGTTGCATAATATGGAAAACTGTGGTATGATATTTTCGCCAAACAATCTAAATATTCGTAGTTATAGGTGTATTTTCTTTTATAGGGATATTATACCTTTTTGTTACATAATGAAACGAACTCATTTTGGAAAAAATGCAGCTCCCGTTTCATTGTGTAGTTTCACCTATACTTCGAATGGATTGTTTGGCGACAATTGGAGTCTGCGTTTTTCGGTGCGCTGACTTCGGTTGGCGCACTTTTTATTTTTACAAGGAGAAAAAGAAAAATGAAGGAAAAATTAATATCTATAATCAAAAACAGGAAAATTGTAACCACAGTATGTATTGCGATTGTTGTAGTTTTATTAATATCAATATTTCCAAATAAAAACATTATCGGTAGGTGGGAAATCGCAAATTTGAAAGAATGGGAAAAATATTCAGCGAGCATATATCGTGTTGATTTACCAAAAGCGTTGGAACTATTTAGTGATGGAACTGGTATAATTAACTATACTAGTTATAGTCAAGATGATATAACTTGGCACGCCGATGATGGTCGACTGCGAATTGACGGAAAGGTATTTAATTACAAAATTTCTTTTGGAAAATTGATATTGAATTATCAAGATGATGAAAGAAATGATACAATTACTTACAAGAAAAAATAACCTGATTTTTTGAGAACGTCGAATTTTGATACCAAACTCTATAACACACCGAAAAAACAATCCTTTCACAAACAGAGAGAAAAGCTTGTTGCTATAGTTATAAAAATCAAGTGTCCATAACAATAAGAAAAATCCTCACTCACCAAACGGTGAATGAGGATTCTTTGGTTGCGGGGGTGGGACTTGAACCACACGACCTCCGGGTTATGAGCCCGACGAGCTACCATCTGCTCTACCCCGCGATATTTATGCCCTTTTCTCAAGTGCAAGTGGTATTATACACCATATCGTTTGACTTTGCAACCCTTTTTTTGAATTTTTTCAAATTATTTATCGACAATGTGCGACAATGGGATTTTTATATCCTATTATTTTCCTTAAAACATACATTTTAGTAACCCTACGCCCCTCGGGTCATGTGCCTGCAGGTCATGTGCTTCATATTGGCAAAGCCAATGCTTTACTTTACAAAATCCATACAATATTAGGTGGGAAATTTTATAATTCTATGATATAATCAATTCAATTTAAAATAAAAAAAGAGATGCTTAGCATCTCTCTTTTTATTACACTATTTAAATATAGGTTTCTTAATAATTTTAAGAACAAGGTTAATGGGTGGCATAACTACAAAGCATCCTATTAGCAAAGCGATTGCACTGCACAAAATAGCAATCCACGGTGAAAAAAACGTCCATCCTAAAAGTTCAAATCCATATTTGATTGGCATCTTAACCGCTATTTCGCACAGACATAATCCTAAAGTGGCTTGACCAATATAAGCCAAAAATTTGCAACGAATAATTCTTGCTATCCAGAATAGTCCGCACAAAGCCATTGCCACACCTATCACCTCAGGAAGCAAAGGTAACTTTTCAGAAACAATCCCCCACAAACGATGGTTTGGATCGAAATACATCATAACCATATAGGAAATACTTATAACTGCAGATATTATAAATATTGTATATCTTATGGTCTTAGGTTTTGTTTTTATCCATTGAAAACCGATAAACACAACCCTGCCTAAAGCATAATAAAACCAATGAAGGGGAACTTGATCTATTGAAAACAACCAACTTTTTTCCAAATGAAAGGTCAAGTGGAAAATCACGGTCACGATTAACGCGATACACAAATGCAAAAGTGCCTGTTTTGTCTCGTTTAGTTTTGGGATTTTCCTTAAAAGTTTTGCAACCAAGAAATAACAAAATCCCACCAAGAAAAACGCGGGGACAAACCACATTCCGGCAATTCCGCTGGCACGGACTGCAAAAAAGAATTTTTTCACGAGAAGTAATCCTGTTTTTACTCCGTAACCACCTGTTATCATATATAAAACAGGATACACGCATACCCACAATAGCCATAACAACAGATATTTATTAAATGCGTTTTTTACATAATCCCAAATGGAACGGTCAAGTTTTTTCATCGCCCAAAAACCCGATATCATAAAGAAGGCGGGTACGTGGAATTGTCCAAAAAAGCCATACCATCCTCCGGCATCGGTCCCAAAATGGAATATATATATGCCAAAAATCAGCATAAATTTTACGGTATCTATAGTGGTATCCCTTGCGGGAGTGATTTTGGAAGTCATATATTATCCCTCCTTTTATAAACTAAATTATATCACATAAATTCAGTTCTTACAACCAAGTTTTATTTGAAAACGCATAATTATTGTTAATGCAAAAAGAGAGATGCATTGCATCTCTCTTTTATTTTAATTTATGTTTATATTAAGATTATAAACTTTCGGTCCAGCCGAAGGTATCTTCAATTTTGCCCCATTGAATACCGGTTAAGGTATCGTAAAGCATTTGGGTAGTTGCACCGATTTCGCCATTGTTTACGGGATATTTTACACCCTTGTAGCAAAGTTCACCGATGGGAGATACAACCGCTGCGGTGCCGCAACCCCATGCCTCTTCGAGTTTGCCGTTTTCAAGAGCTTCCGCCAATTCATCAATGCTCAAAAGACGTTCTTCAACTTCGAAGCCCTTATCTTTAAGAACTGCGATGCAAGACATACGGGTAATACCGGGAAGGATAGATCCTGAAAGCATAGGAGTTACGATTTTGCCGTCGATTTTGAACATAACGTTCATCGCGCCAACCTCTTCGATGTATTTTCTTTCAACACCGTCGAGCCACAATACTTGAGAATATCCTTGTTTTGCGGCACGTTCACCTGCACGGTTGGATGCGGCATAGTTACCGCCGCATTTTGCGTAACCTGTACCACCGCGGACTGCACGCACATCCTGATCTTCAATCATAATTTTAACGGGGTTGATGCCTTCGGGATAATAACTGCCAACGGGGGATGCGATTATAGCGTATGTTGCGTTATGAACTGCGTGAACACCCAAAGATTCATCGTTACCATACATAAAAGGGCGAAGATAAAGGGAAGTGCCATCGGCATCGGGAGTCCAATCTTTTTCTAAATCAACGAAGGTTTTAAGCACGTGAAGGGCAATATCTTCGGGGATTTCGGGAAGACAAAGTCTTTCGGCAGAACGGTTCATACGTCTGATGTTTTCAATAGGTCTGAAAAGTTGAACCTGGCCGTCGGCACGACGATATGCCTTAAGTCCTTCAAAAATTTCACTACCGTAGTGAAGCACGGTGGATGCGGGGTGGATAGAAAGATTTTCAAAGGGAACTATACGGGCGTTATACCAACCCTTTTCGCTATTCCAATCCATCATAAACATATGGTCGGTGAAGATTTTACCGAATCCCAACTTGCTTGTGTCGGCAGGTTTTGCCTTGGGAGCATCGGTACGGGTGATTTTGATGTCAAAATTAGTCATATTCTTCTCCTCTTTCAAAAGAAATTTTATTTGCCCAAAAACTCCAGAAGGGCTTCTTTTGACTTGGCACCGATTGAACGGTCGGCCTCGTCCCCGTCCTTGAAGAGAATAATGGTAGGTATACTCATAACGCCGTATGCGGCTGCAAGGTCGGGTTGTTCGTCAACGTTAACCTTGCCAACGATAACGTCTCCGTCAAGTTCTTCGGCAAGTTCCTCAATGATAGGTCCTACCATACGGCAGGGACCACACCAAGGAGCCCAAAAATCAACGAGAGCAGGTTTTTCGCTTTCTAAAATAAGTTGTTTGAAATTTTCAACTGTAATGGTTAAAGGTTGTTTTGCCATAAAGAGATATCTCCTTTCCGTCGCTTTGCGACCACAAAATAGTTTTTGCGAAAACACAAAAAACTATACCTCAATATTTTATCACAAAAAAATTTATTTGTAAAGAAAAAAGTGGAGACAAGAAAACAAATATCCCCCCGCTTACGAGGAGATATTTGTAAAATTCGGTGAATTACATGTGCTATTAAGGTTGTTCTATATTAAGTTTTGTTTTTTGCTCATTAATGATATGTATAATTTGATTTTGTTTATTAAAAGCTAAAACATTATATGTTTGATTTTGTGCATATATTATTACATATTTTTCGTTTGTTGATATGTTTATAATATCATTATATGACAAAGAAAACTTTTCAAAAGTGGTATTAAATCCGTATGGTTTCATTATAGCGTTTCCTTCAACACATTGTTCGTATATGTATAGCTGTGATGATTCGCCTTTTCTCTTTTCATTTAAAACCCACACGATTACGAAGGATATTCCAAAGAATATACCAAAAATCAGAATATAAAACAAGGTGTTTTCATCGTTGTCAAACTGATTATACATAGAATCAGACATATATTTCATTCCGAAACAAGATACTACAATACATAATATAACAAATGCTACCATAATCCAAGCGTTCAACGTCTTGTTTTGTCCCTTATCCTCCGCTGTTGCTAATTGAAATAGCAAATTACCTTTTTCCATTTTTTCTCCTCCAAAATAAAAAAGTGTGTGCAACTTAAAGTTACACACACCGAAAAACGCATAACTCTAACTTGCTACCACACAAAGTTTTTCGTCTTTTCCAGGGAAAGAGAAATAAGAGTCTGCATTTTTACCGAAATAAAAAAAGCAGTCCCCAGAAAAAACAATATTAAACTTTGTGTGGTGCATTTATTATATCACTCCGTTTGTTGTTTGTAAAGAGAAAAAATATGCAATTCAAAATAATAAGATAGATATTTACTTGTCGTCGGGGGTGTTTTTTAGATGATTATAAAAATCACTGAGGTCTTTGCAAAGATGGTCGGGGAAGGTGCATTTTCCGTTAATGCCCGTTAAAATATTCGGTACACTCTTACCCTTATTTGCCAAAGCATTCTTTTCGTTTATCAGTTCATCCATTATCTTATTGAACTCATCTTTAGGCAAATCTTCAAAGGCGACAGCGTGGCGGGTTTTCATAAATTTATAGGTGGTTTTTGCCTCATCCTTTGTAAAATCAAGACAGGCAAGTTCACTGCTTAAAAGTCGTTTTACTTTAATGTTATCCGCTTTTATAATTGCGTTTTCAAGAATGAATTCCAATTCACTTAAAATATTTAATCCATCTTCAATGTCTGATAAATGCTTCTTGCCAAACTCCTTATTTAGAGGGGTTATATTGCGGATATCGAAGACCTCACTGTATCCGCAAAACTCAAACATACGGTTTGTAAACCGCTCCTGCATCTCATAAAAAATCATCATATAATCGTAGCAATTACCAAAATATGCTTTGCAAAGTTCATCTCTAATTGCCATAATATCTGCATTTATATCCCAACACAAACGGGCAAAGGTTATCATATTTAGTTTGTATGCAAACCAGGAATAACGATTGAACATTAAAATCTTAATGGCATTTACACCAAGATTTTTGTAGTCGATAAAATCCTCCTTAATTACCTTTTGCATATTGACACCCATCTTGTTGAAAAGTATCATATCGCCGTAATACTCGAAGGGATAAATAGATGCAAACTTTTGTTTTGCATCCTTAAGACGGGCGTAATATCCCTTGTTTCTCTCACAGGAATCATCGGCGATAGAGTGGGCGTAACAACGCTCCCTTGGGGCGTATTCGGCACAGACGTTTTCGGGTATTTTTTCGGCAATAGATGAAACGTCCTCGCTGTCGTGATACAAAAGGAAGTCAATTTTAAGGTCGGGATACGCCTTTGCCACCGCGTTTACGAGTTGAAAACATTGCTCGGCGGCGGATAAATTTTTGCATTTTTCACACTCGCACCAACTACCCTCATAGGTATCGGCAAACCAGATGTGATACCGTTTAATCGAGGGTATCTTTTTAATCAAATTGCCAATTCCGTCAACCACCATTTGAACCGCTTCCTTGTTGGATGAACAAAAGTTTCCGTCGGCTCGGCGGACACCATCCTTCATTCGGAAGAGTTCAGGGTTTTTATCAAACAATTTTTTATCAACGTAATTAACGGTGCCGTGGCCACCCGCTTCCAAAATAAAATCTCTTTTTGTGATCTCACGCAGAAACCAATCACTTAAAAATATATCGCCGTGAATGGAAGGTCCGCCAAAATATGAATTAAGACGATTTTTACACGCCCAATCGAATTTTTCCATAGTCTCTACAACGTAACTATCCACAATTTCTCTTTCGTGGGTATCGTCGCAGGATGCACGAACTTCAAAGTCGGGATTATCTATAATTTCGCATTGACTGAATTTAAGATTAGAAATTTGAGGGATGATTTCTCCATCTTCTCCGGGGAACATCCATTTACATCCCGCATTTTCAAGAAGTCGATACACTCCGTAAAGAACGCTTCGTTTTTCTAATCCGCTAATAAAAATTCCGTCAGAGGTAACCTTCAAAAAATATCCGTCATATTTAAGTTTATCAGTGGGAACGATGCAATTATTTTCCGCTAAAAATTTTGGACTTCCCAAAAATATGGGAATGCCCTCTCCCTCGGTTGAATTCAGATATCGGCAAAGATGTTCCCCCGAAATTTTAGCGTAATAACGAGAAAGTTCCTCGGCGGCGAACTCGTAAACCTCGTGATTTTCATATACAATTCGATACATAATAATCCCTCCAAACGGTTTAATTATACAATACTTTAATATACGATTCAATAATAATATTATTAGTAATTGACAAGAGGGGATATACTTTGATACAATAGAGCATAGATAATAGAAAGGTTGTTGTGTTTATGAAGGTTAAAGATAAACTTATGCTTGATAATCCCGGTCTTATTGAAAACGGACCTATAAATATTGTTTTGTTTGGTGATAGCGTTTCTCACGGTGCCATTAACGGATATTTTGACTACGAAAACGTATATTGGAATCGTCTTAAGAAAAAGTTAAACAAGGTTCACGATTATATGCCTATCAATATGATAAACTCCGCCGTCGAGGGAAGCACCTCAACACAGGCACTGTATCGTATTGATAATTGGGTGTTAAATCATAATCCCGATTTGGTCATTGTATGTTTCGGACTTAACGACGTAAACTATCCCCTTGAAAACTATCTTAACTCCCTTAAAACCATATTTAATAAAATCTCCGAAAAGGGCATAGACGTTATTTTTATGACACCAAATATGATGAATACTCAGGTTGTCCCCGATACCCCCAAGCAATTTTATGACTACGCCTTTGTTACTGCCGATATGCAAAACAGCGGTAAGTTTGATGAATATATATATGCCGCCATTGACCTTGCAAAAGCAGAAGGGATAACCGTTTGCGATTGTTATTCAAAATGGAAGGAACTTTCAAAAACTCAGGACGTTACAATGCTTTTGGCTAACAGAATAAATCATCCCATTCCCGAAATGCACGAACTTTTTGCCGAAAGTTTGTATGAAATTATTATGGCAGATTAGTAAAATAAACATTAAAAAATGGTAGTGATATTCTCACTACCATTTTGTTTTATAATCTATTTTTGCTTTGCTAACTGACTAATTTTTATTACACATTGAGCGACAACAACGCAAAGGATAATGGGGATAATATTATACAAACCGTTTAGTGCCTCTACCGCAAACAAAAGTGCCACAAAGGGCATCTTTGAACGAATACCGAGGAATGCGGTCATTCCCATTATCACCAAGATAAAGGAATATTCTGTGGGGAAGATACCCATCATACCAAGCACGTTTGCCGATATTATACCGATTAAAGCACCGAGGGCGAGGGACGGCACGAAAAGTCCGCCTGTTATGCCCGTTTTGTTGGCAAAGGTGAGCATTATAATCCTTAAAACAAGGGCGGATATTAAAAGTATCAGTCCCACGGATTCTCCCTCTAAAAGGTGGTGGGCTATGTCGTGCCCCGTGCCGATATACATTTGAGAGAAAAGTCCGAGTATAGCTGAAACAAGCAAAATAACTTCAATTTTTACAAAAAGATTTATTTTGTGAAGCCATCTTTTTTCGAGGGCATCATACAAGGTGCAAAGGACACGATGAAAAAGCACCGCAAGTCCTGTAATAAGGCCAACTAATATGGATATCCAAATATATTTTATGGGGAGTACGTCATTTTTTTCAATGTGGAAGAGGTTATATTCCGATCCCGTAAGATAACAAAGTCCCTTTGCCGTTGCGGCGGCGGTGAGGGTGGATATTATAACCGAAAACATCATTTTGTATGATACTTTTCCCTTTATTTCCTCCACCGAAAAGAGTATTCCGCTTAAAGGAGCACCCGTTGCTACACCAAATCCTGCACAGGCACCTGCACTCATAATATGTGATCGGTTTTCGGCTATATTTTTCTTTGAAAATTTTGAAACTCCCTCACCCATAGCACATCCAAGTTGAACGCTGGGGCCTTCATTACCGAGAGGCACTCCCGAAAGGAAGGTAAAGAGGGCAGATACGGGAACAAGAATTATATTTTTAATTACGTTAAAGGATTTCCCCTCACGAATAAACTTAACCGCCGTGGGAATCCCCCCTCCCTTCACCTGGGGTTCGGTTTTAAGAATAAAGTAAATTATAACCGAAACAAGGGTGATACCTAAAAGCAAAAGAGGGATATATTGGGGTTTTTGTGCCGAAAGGGTATATGCCCATTTTGAAAAGCGGATAACGTAGGTGGCGAAATACTTAAATAAAAATACCGCAACCCCCGTAAAAATTCCGCATAAAAACGAAAGGGGTAGAAAGGATATATTTAGTTTGTGGTTCTTTGTGGTGTTCATAACAACATACCTTTACCGACAAATTTTGCAAAATATTTTCGTCAAAAATTATATCACACACGTATCGTCTTTGCAACAAATGTAAAAGATTTTTTTAATGTGGGATTTTTAGGTTTTGTGGGTTGCATTTTTTTACTTACTCGGTTATAATAAGTATGATTTTGTTATATTGTATTTGTGAAAGGATGTGCCAAAATGGAAAATAACTATAATCCCCAAAATTTTGTTCCCCAAAACGGCACAATTCAACATCAAAATATACGTTTCTTCCCTGCGGAATATTTTGAAAAAAAGGCAGAAAAGAAAATTCTTAAACGTCGTGCTAATTGGTTGGGTTCGGAACTTTTATTTACTCAAGTTTTTGGCACTATTGCATCGGTTTTTGCCCTTATTCTTCTATCGTTTATGGGTTGGGGTAACGGTGAAGGCGGTGTTATGGAAGACGCTCTTGAATATATCTTCTATTCCCCCGTTGCTTTGCTTATTCCTGCGGTTATTATCGCCAAGGCCTGCGGTCTTAAGGTTGTGGACCTTATTCCATTTAAGAAGGTCAGTTTCTCCTCAGGATTAGGTTTGTTTTTATTCGGCTTCTTTTTCCTTGTAATCGGCGGAATGCTTGTAGATATTGTTTCATTCATCTTACCCTCCTCCGCTGCATTTTTAGAGCTGGCTCAATCTGCCGACCCCACAAACTATGGCGAATGGGTATCCCTCATTCTTTACAGTGCTGCCATCCCCGCTTTGGTTGAAGAGTTTGTTTTCAGAGGAGTTATTCTAAACTCTCTTCGCCGTTACGGTGATGCAATTGCCATTTGTTTTTCTACTATGATGTTTGCCCTCGTTCACGGCAACATCCTTCAAATCGTAAATACCATTCCTGCAGGTCTTTTCCTTGGATATATAACCGTTTGTTCGGGCAATATTTGGATAGCGGTGGCACTCCATTTTGTTAATAATACCATTGCTTGTTTTTCGGGAATAATATATAACACTTTAAGTTCATTTATAACGGGTGTTGTTGGTAATATCTCCGAAGATTTAATGGTCTTTATTATCAACGGAATTGTTTATGCAGTATATATCATCCTTGGACTTGTGGGCTTATTCATTCTTAAAAATAAGCAGAAAAAAGATGAAGATTTTGGTGCTTTGCAAAAAGGTACCGTAACCTGTCTTACAAACAGTGAAAAAATAAAAGGACTCTTTTCAGCCCCCACCGTAATTATTTCTATTATTATTTACGTAGGGCAAACCATTCTTCTTTTACTCCCCCCTGTTATAGAATTTTTGAAACTATGATTTACGATTACGATAGAGTATTTATGGCGGAGGCGTTATCCCTCGCAAAAGAGGCATACGATGCGGGGGAAGTCCCCGTAGGTGCGGTTATAGTCAAGGACGGCAAAATAATCGCAAGGGGTAGAAACACCCGTGAAAATGACGGCTACGCCACCCACCACGCCGAAGTCAATGCAATAAATTCCGCCTGCGAAGTTTTGGGCGGATACCGATTGACAGGATGCACACTTTATGTTACATTAGAACCCTGCCCTATGTGTGCAGGTGCTATAATAAATTCCCGAATAGATAGGGTTGTTTACGGTGCCGCCGACAAAAAAGGCGGTGCGGCAGGTTCACTTATTAACCTCTTTGCAGTGGGATTCAACCACACACCCAAACTCAATTTCGGGGTAATGGAACAGGAATGTTCCGAAATATTAACCAAGTTTTTCAATGAAAAAATATAAATAAATTGGAGTTGTTAAAAATGCCTTTGGTAAACACAAAAGAAATGTTCAAAAAAGCATACGAAGGCGGTTATGCTATCGGTGCTTTCAACGTGAACGATATGGAAATTGTTCAAGGTATCATTGATGCCTGCAAAAAGAATAATGCTCCCGTTATTCTCCAAGTTTCCGCAAGTGCAAGAAAATATGCCCGTCACGGATATCTTCTCGCCCTCGTTAAAGCAGCCGAAGAAGAAACCGGTCTTCCCATTGCTCTTCACCTTGACCACGGCCCCGATTTCGAGACCTGCAAGGCATGTATCGATGGCGGTTTCACCTCCGTTATGATCGACGGTAGCCATCTTCCCTTTGAAGAAAATATCGCTCTTACCAAGAAGGTTGTTGACTATGCTCATCAATTCGGTGTAACCGTTGAGGGTGAATTAGGTCAGCTTGCCGGTGTTGAAGATGAGGTTAACGTATCTGCAGAAGATGCTTCCTACACCAATCCCGACCAGGTTGAAGAATTTGTTAAGAAAACCGGTGTTGACTCCCTTGCTATTGCAATCGGCACAAGCCACGGTGCTTTCAAATTCAAACCCGGTCAAAAACCCCAACTCCGTTTCGACATTCTTGAAGAAGTATCCCGCAGACTTCCCGGATTCCCCATCGTTCTTCACGGTGCATCTTCCGTATCTCAAGAACACATCGCTATCGTTAATAAATTCGGTGGCAAAATGAACGATGCTATCGGTATCCCCGAAGAAATGCTCAGAGAAGCATCCTCTATGGCAGTTTGCAAAATTAATATCGACTCCGACCTTCGTCTTGCTCTTACCGCAGGTATCCGCCGTCATTTTGCAGAGCATCCCGAACACTTCGATCCCCGTCAATATCTTGGCGAAGGCAGAAACGAAATCGAAGCCGTTGTTACCAATAAGTTGATTAACGTTTTGGGCTGTGCCGGAAAGGCATAATAAAAATGTATAATAGCTTTGAACAGTTAAAAAAGGACTGTCTTAGTTGTCAGAAATGCGGCCTTGCTTCCACCCGGAACAAGGTCGTTTTCGGCATTGGAGACCAGCATTCCCCTGTTATGTTTGTAGGAGAAGGCCCCGGTGAACAAGAGGATCTTAAGGGTGAACCCTTTGTAGGCAGAGCAGGGCAACTTCTCGATAAACTCTTAATGGCGGTTGACCTTGATAGAAGCAACGTTTATATTGCAAATATCGTTAAATGTCGCCCACCAAAAAACAGAGACCCCCTACCCGAAGAGCAGGAGGCCTGTATTGGATATTTAAGGGAACAATTCCGCCTTATCCGTCCTAAAATGATAGTTTGTCTTGGCAGAGTCGCGGCACAAAAACTTATATCCCCCGACTTTAAGGTAACACAGCAACACGGACAGTGGATAGAGAAAAACGGTACCTTAATGATGGGTACCTATCACCCCGCCGCCCTTCTTCGCAACCCCAACAATAAACCCTTCGCTTTAGAGGATTTTGTTAAAATCAAAGAGAAGATTGATGAGATAAAAGCATCAAACTAAATTCATATTCATACAAAAAGCTCCCTCATCAGAGGGAGCCGAGTTGTCTAATTCAACTTATTCTATTTCTTTTTCTTACCAAAAACATTCTTTATCTTTTTATGGGTGCCTCTGATATCTCCAAGATAGAATGATAGGGCGAATCCAAACACCGCGAGTCCTGCGGCGAGCAAGAATTTTTCGGGATTTTCGGGAACGAGATATCCTGTTTTGGCATCATTCATAAGTATTGTTGGAATAATCGAAATGAACAAACCGAATATTACCGAAAATGTTACGGCATAACATTTCTTAATAAGGAAATTCATTATAGCCGAAATGAATATTGCACCTACCAATAAACCAATAGCGGCAGGAAGTAGTATTTTAACATCCAAATTTGCAAGGGACTCAACGTAGAGTTTATAAAGTCCAAGGGAAGAAAGGATTGCGGCACTATCTACACCGGGGACAATAGATGACCCTGCCACCGCTACGCCAAGAATCATCGACTGCACGAAGTTGGGATTGGTAATGGCTGGGAAGAATGATTTGTTGTAGGTGAAGATATAAATTCCCAAAAACAAAGCCGCCGCAACGATTATGTAATAACTTTTTTTGTAACCGTTTTTTGTAACCGACTTATAAAAAAGCGGTACCGTACCAACCACAAGTCCAAGGAATAAATATTTGGTGGCAAATTCATAATTTCCAAGGAAATAATCCACTATCTTACTAAAAATTAAAATGCCAACCCCCATTCCAAGACCAATGGGAAGAATAAAGGCAATATTCTTTTTGAACTTTTTGAAAAGGGTGCTAATGCACTCAATAACATCTTCGTAAAGACCTAAAATAAGCATCATAACGCTACCGCTGAGTCCGGGAGCAACACCACCGATACCTACGATTATACCCTTTATAAAATTAAGTAAATGTTTCATAATAAAACTTCCAAACATAAAATTGAAAATAATATACCACCGGTAATTTTATCATATAAATTTAATCTTTGCAACACAATATTTTTTAAGGAGATAATTTATGAATATTGTAATTCTTGACGGACACACCACAAACCCCGGTGATTTACCATTTACCGAGTTTGAAAAAATGGGCAATCTTACCGTATATGACTATACCCCAGACCATCTCACCGTAGAGCGTTGTAAGGGTGCGGATATTATCATCGGCAACAAGACAAATATGCCCAAAGAGTTTTTAGAAAATATCACCGCAAAATACATTGGTCTTTTCTCCACGGGATACAACGTGGTAGATATTGAAACCGCATCTAAACTTGGCATTACTGTTTGCAACGTACCCGCCTACAGCACCAATGCCGTTGCACAACACACCTTTGCCCTTATTCTTGAACTTTACAACTACGTAGGACATCATTCCTCCGCCGTAAAGGATGGAAAATGGAATGACCCTGCAAAATTTTGCTTTTGGGACAAGCCCCTCTATGAATTAACGGGCAAAACTTTGGGAATTATCGGTATGGGCAGTATCGGTCAGAAAACCGCCGAAATCGCATCCGCCTTTGGAATGAAGGTTATCTTTGCCAACCGCAGTAAAAAGGATAATTTACCCTACCCTCAAGTATCTTTAGAAGAACTCTACAAAACTGCCGATATTATATCTCTTCACTGTCCCTTAACCCCCGAAACAACGGGAATGATAAATAAATCCGCCATTGATCTTATGAAGAAAAACGCTATAATTATCAACACATCCCGCGGGGCTACCATTAACGAACAAGATCTTGCAGATGCTCTTAATTCGGGCAGAATATACGGTGCAGGGGTGGATGTTTTATCCACCGAGCCACCTAAAGCAGATAATCCCCTTCTCACCGCAAAGAATTGTTTTATCACACCACATATCGCTTGGGCAGCCCACGAAACAAGGTCGAGAATGCTGTCGGTGGCGGTGCAAAACGTGAAGAATTATCTTAACGGAACCCCCACCAACGTAGTAAGTAATCCTTAGGAGAAAAATATGCAAAAGAAAGTTTTGGTGGCGATGAGTGGCGGAGTTGACTCCTCTGCCGCCGCCGCAATGTTAATTGAAAAAGGATATGAAGTATCGGGTGCCATTATGAAATTGTGGCAGGACGGACAATACTTCGAGGGCGTTAATGAGGATATTGAAAACGCCCGTATTGTTGCCGATACTTTAGGTGTAGATTTTCACGTTTTTGACTTTTCAAAAGAGTTTGAAAATGAGGTTGTATCCCCCTTTTGTAACGAATACATAAAGGGCAAAACCCCTAATCCTTGCGTGTTTTGCAACAAACATCTGAAGTTTGGCGCATTCTTTGAAAAGGCAATGGAAATGGGCTTTGATTACATCGCTACAGGGCATTATGCCAAGGTGATTTGCGATGATAATGGCAAATATAATCTCCACTGTAAGCAGGGTGCCAAGGATCAAAGTTACGTGCTTTATAATCTTAATCAAGATATCCTTTCCCACCTCTTATTGCCCGTAGGGGGACTTGAAAAGGATGTCATTCGTCAGTATGCCAAAAAGGCAGGACTTCCCACCTTCGACAGACCCGACAGTCAAGAGATTTGCTTTATCCCCGATAAAGATTACGCAAGATTTTTATCGAATCGCGGATATAATACCCCCGTGGGCGATTTCGTAAGCAAAAATGGGGATATAATGGGCAAACACAAGGGCATTATGCACTACACCGTAGGTCAGCGAAAAGGACTTGGTGCTTTTGGAAGTCCAAAATTTGTTTTATCTATAAACGGTGAAAATAATCAGGTGATTTTGGGCGAAAACGATGACCTTTTCACCGCCACTCTTGTTTGCGATAACGTGAACTTCCTCGACGGAAGAACCCTCACCGAACCTCTTAAAGCAGGAATAAAAATCCGATATTCTGCCAAGGCGGAAAGCGGTGTGATATCCCCCCTTGAAGACGGAAAATACAGGGTGGTTTTTGATATCCCCGTCAGAGCCGTAACCCCGGGACAGTCAGCGGTGTTTTATGATGGAGATATCCTCCTCGGCGGCGGTAAGATAATATAACAAACTTTTTTAATCCGTCGGGCACAAGCCCGACACCTTACTTCTTCACTATTAACTCTTACTTATTACATCAAAAAAGCAGGTCATACGACCTGCTTTTTTAATTATTCGGCTTATGTCTTATCGGTTCGGAATTGGATGAAAGGGGAGCGAGATAATATCCTGCATTCAAATAATATTCAATAATTTGAGGTAATGCCTCAACAGTGGTATTCTTAGCACTGGTATCGTGCATAAGTACAACCGCATTTTGCCTTGACGTACCGTAACTTCTTATGTTAGACATTATTCTCGATACCGGAATGTTATTGCCCGATGCATCCCCCGAATCTACGTTCCAGTCGAAATAATAGTATCCCTTTTGGGGCAATTCTTTTGACAATCTTGTCATAATTCCACTGCAATGACTTCTACTGGTGGTATTGCTTGTGCCTCCGGGGAAACGGACTATGTTGCTCCTTACTCCACACGCCTTTTCTACCTTGTCACTTATTGCTTGAAGGTCGTTATAATAGGCGGAGGTGGAGGAATATATTTTGGAATAGGTGTGGGTATTGCTGTGAAGTGCAACGGTATGTCCTTCGGCTACCATTCGTTTTGTATATTCAAGTTTTCCCGTTCCTATAACGAAAAAGGTCGCCTTGACGTTATATTTTTTGAGGATATCGAGTATCTTTAAGGTATTGTTAGAGGGGCCGTCATCAAAGGTGAGATAACACACCTTCCCCGATGTATCGGTAGGGGTTGCACTGCCTTGAGGAGTGAAAGGTTTAGATACGGTAGAAGACACGGTGGAGGATTCGGGTTTAGATGTTACAACCGAACTTTCCGCAGTAGATTCAGTTTTTTCAGATACAGGCACACCTGAAACTTCACTTTGAACTACCGTCGATGAAAGGTCGGTAGGGGTGGGATTTACCTTTTTTGACTGCCATTTATCAATAAGTGTTGTGGTGCATATTATGGCAATAATAACAACCACCGAAATTACCCCTGCTATAACAGGTGCGGGGACAACAAATCCACCTCTTCTTGCTCTATTCCTCATCTATCTCTATCCTTTTTCGAAGTATGTTTTCATTTTACCACTACTTTTATAAAAGTCAACATAATTTTAGTTAGTTTATATGTAACAAAACGGGCTAATATTCTTTGTATATTATGCCATTACAAAAATTCTTGACAAATAGGGTAAAATGTTTTACAATAATTGTGTGCCTATAGGTGTCAATATGATGCTTATTGCAATTTCACTTTTGGAGGACTTTTATAATGAAAAAAACACTTGCCTTTATCATAGCACTTACTATGGTATTCACCGTTTTGTCAGTATCTGTTTATGCTGCTGGTGAAACAAAATACACTTTGCTCTATCTTTCTAACTCAAAAGCTGGCGGCGTTGGTACCGGCATTCAAACAAAAGACCTTGTTGACGGTCAAGAAGTTATTGTTAGTGACAGCGGTAACTACCACAACCAAAGCGCTACTTTGGAATTCTCTCACTGGACCGATAAACACGGTAATGTTTACTATCCCGGTGACACATTTGTTATAAAAGCTGAAGATGCTAACGCACTCAAGAGAATTACCCTTACCGCTCAATGGGAATATGTTCCCGGCGTTTTGGTTGTTTACGACAAAAACACAGATGATCCCAGTTGTACCGGTAACCTTCACGGCAGCACCTCCGCTGAACTTCCCAAAGGTTCTGAATACACCGTAAGCAGTATTTCCAGTCCTATCGCAGGTCTTACCTTCCCCTTCCACAAGTTGGTTGAATGGAACACCAAACCCGACGGTACCGGCACAAGCTATCAACCCGGCGATGTTATGATCGTTAACGAAACCACCACCCTTTATGCTATTTGGGAAAACGTAGAACAAGAAGTTACCTTCTGCACCGTTACCTTTGACGCTAACGGCGGTGAAGGCGAAATGGCTCCCGAAACCGACATTCCCGCTAACGGTTCTATTATGGCTCCCTTCTGCGATTTCACCTACGAAGGTTACAACTTCATTGGTTGGAACACCAAAGCAGACGGCAGTGGCGATATGTTTGAAGAATGGGATGACGTTACCGTTGAAAACAATCTCACCCTTTATGCTATGTGGGAAGTAAGCGACGCTTGGGATTACAACCCCGAAGACGGTGAACTTGCCAACATTGCAGTTGCAATCGCAGTTAGCACCGTTGCTTTAAGCGCTCTTTACATAATGAAAAAAAGAGAACTTGAAGACTAATCCTTAACTAATCGGACGCAAATTTAGTTTATATAAAGTCCGCCGCCCGACGATAATTTCGTCGGGCGGTTTATATTAAAAAGATAAAAAAGGCGAATAATATTATTAAAATATTAAAATCATCTTTTCTATCTTTGCCATAATATTATTTACTCTAATTCGTTATTCATTCAAAAAAGGAGATATAATTATGATTTTAATGGCACCATCCCTTCTTTCTGCCGACTTTGCAAAACTCGGTGCTGATTGTGACCGTATGCAGGCCGCAGGTGCAGATATTTGGCACTTCGACGTTATGGACGGTATGTTTGTACCCAACATTTCTTTTGGTATTCCCGTACTTAAATCTTTAAATCAATATACCGACCTTCCCATCGACGCTCATCTTATGATTGAAGCTCCCCACCGCTATATTAAACAATTTGCAGAAGCAGGTGCGGACTACATCACCATCCACGTTGAAGCGGAAGAAAATCCCGCCGAGACCTTGAAAGAAATCAGAAAATACGGCGTTATCCCCTCTATCTCGGTTAAACCCGGCACTCCCGCCGAAGCAATTTTCCCCTATCTTGAACTTTGCGGAATGGTGCTTGTTATGTCGGTTGAACCCGGATTTGGCGGTCAAAGTTTTATGCCCGTTGCACTTCCTAAAATCGAAGCACTCCGTAAAGAGAGTGAACGTCTTGGTCTTGATATGCGTATTCAGGTTGATGGCGGTATCGATGCAGTAACCGGCAAGCAGGTAATCGAAGCAGGTGCCGACGTTTTGGTTGCAGGTAGCGCACTTTTCAAGTCGGAAAATCCAAAAGAGTTCATTGATTATATGAAAAATTTGGGTTAATTTACTAAATTTATAAAAATGCTTATAAATGTAAATAAAACACTTGCATTTTAGAATAAAAAGTATTAAAATAACAAGGATAATAATATCTTAGGAGGATATAAATCATGGTAAAAGTTGCAATTAACGGTTTCGGCCGTATCGGTCGTTTGGCATTCCGTCAAATGTTCGTAGCAGAAGGTTATGAAGTTGTTGCTATCAACGACCTCACCAGCCCCAAAATGCTCGCTCATCTTCTCAAGTATGACACTGCTCAAGGTTCCTTCTTAGGTTCCGTAAGCGACCCCAAACACACTGTTGAAGCTACTGATGATTCCATCATCGTAGACGGCAAAGAAATTAAAATCTATGCCGAAAAAGACGCTAACGATTGCCCCTGGGGCAAATTAGATGTTGACGTTGTTCTTGAATGCACCGGTTTCTACACCGCTAAAGACAAGGCAGCTGCTCACATCAACGCCGGCGCTAAAAAAGTTGTTATCTCTGCTCCCGCAGGTAACGATCTCCCCACCATCGTTTACAGCGTAAACGAAAACACCCTTACTAAAGAAGACAAAATCATCTCTGCTGCATCCTGCACCACCAACTGCTTGGCTCCTATGGCTAAAGCTCTTAACGATTATGCAGCTATCCAAAGCGGTATCATGACCACCGTTCATGCTTACACCGGTGACCAAATGATCCTTGACGGCCCCCAACGTAAAGGCGACCTCCGTCGTGCTCGTGCAGGTGCTGTTAACATCGTTCCCAACTCCACCGGCGCTGCAAAAGCTATCGGTCTTGTAATTCCCGAACTTAACGGCAAACTTATCGGTTCTGCTCAACGTGTTCCCGTTCCCACCGGCTCTACCACCTTGTTGGTTGCTGTTGTTAAGGGCAAAGACGTTACCAAAGAAGGCATCAATGCTGCTATGAAGGCCGCATCTTCTGCTTCCTTCGGTTACACCGAAGAAGAACTCGTATCTTCTGACGTTATCGGCATGACCTATGGTTCTCTCTTCGATGCTACCCAAACTATGGTAAGCAAAATCGATGACGATACCTATCAAGTACAAGTTGTTTCTTGGTATGATAACGAAAACTCCTACACCAGCCAAATGGTTCGTACCATTAAATACTTCGCCGAAATCTAATCCGCTTTCGGTATAAATTATTAAAACTAACACCGAGGGCTTTGTGTCCTCGGTGTTTTTTTCAGGAGATAAAGATGCATCCCTTTATTAACCTTTTTGGAATGGATATTGCCACCTACGGACTTCTTACCGCCCTCGGTGCTATGGCGGCGGCTATGTATATTATATTCACCTTCCAAAACGAAGAATACAACGGAATAAAAATGTCTATTCTCGGTCTCGGTTGGGGTCTGGGCGTGCTTTTTGGCGGTAAGATACTTTATTTCCTAACCCGTTTGCCCGAGGTTTTAGATAAACTCAACCGTGCCACCTCGACTGCCGAAAAATGGGATGCTATATCCTTTGGATTTAGCGGTCTTGTCTTTTATGGAGGTCTAATGGGCGGTTTGATTATGACCCTCATTCTTTGTAAATCCTTCAAAATGGATTCCACTAAATTTTTCGATTATATTTCCCCCGCTATCCCGCTTTTTCACGCCTTTGGCCGGGTGGGATGCTTCCTTACGGGATGTTGTTACGGTATACCCTCTGATTTTGGTTTCACCACCACCGATGCGGTGCTTAAATCATGCAACGGAGTAAACCGCTTCCCCGTTCAACTTTTTGAAGGATTGCTTAATCTTTTACTGTTTGTTGTTTTATTTGTTTTGCGAAAGAAACCGATAAAAAATATGCGTCGAGGAGATATTTTTCTCACCTATATTTTGAGTTATGCCACCCTTCGTTTCTTGCTTGAATTCCTTCGTGGAGATGCCCTTAGAGGTGTTTGGTTTTCCCTGTCTACAAGTCAGTGGATAAGTTTAGGATTTATAATTTTTGCGATTGTTCGCATCATTTTCTTTAGAAAAAAACAACCGATTTTGGTTTAATAAATATATATTACGAGGTAAAAAATATGAAATGGTTTGTTGCATCCGACATTCACGGAAGTGCCTATTATTGCAAACTCCTTCTTGAATGTTTTGAAAAAGAAAAGGCAGATAAAATCCTGCTTCTTGGGGATATTCTTTATCACGGGCCCCGAAACGACCTGCCTAAAGATTACGCACCCAAAGAGGTTATCGGTATGCTTAATCCCTTAAAGGATAAGATTATCTGCGTTCGCGGTAACTGTGATACCGAGGTTGATCAAATGGTGCTTGACTTCCCCATTCTTGCCGATTACGGCATTATTTCGGTGAAGGATAAAATTATCTACGCCACCCACGGACACAAATTCAATCCCGACAATTTACCCCCCTTAAGTGACGGCGATATTCTTCTTTGCGGACACACCCACGTGCCTAAATGCGACGTGAATGAGGGTTATATTTATATGAATACAGGGTCGGTTTCTATCCCCAAAGAAAACAGTCATCACGGATATATGACCATCGAAGACGGCGAATTTTTGTGGAAAGATTTAGATGGAAACGTTAAAAATTCCTTTTCCCTTTAATATCAAAATATGAAAAACAAAAACAATAAAAATTTTGTAAAGTTTATATGTATTGCCCTTGCAATTCCCCTTGCTTTTATGGGAATTACGTTTCTGCTACAGGATGTTTACGCCCACAAAGACGGATATTTTATCCCCGATTACAAAAGGGTGAATTTAACCGAAAATACCGATTATAAGACCATATTTGAGCAGACAGGTCTTGGTAAGTCGGCAATAGATAAACTTAAAAACGAGGGGGATTTTGAAAGGATTTTTGAGTATCAAGAATATCTTTTTAATCCACCCGAAATAAGTTGCAACAATATGCTTTTTTCCTTTACCAAAGAGGAACGAATGGTTGACGATTTTGTGGATTTTGTTGACTTGCAACCTGGGGATATCCTTATCTCCCTTTCCACCCACTCTATGGGGTGGCGACACGGTCACGCAGGGATTGTAATTGATAAAAACGGCGTTTTGGAGTCGGAGGTTATTGGCACAAAATCAAAAATCAATGCTTTATCTCACTTTACAACCTACGGAAACTTTGCTCAACTTCGGCTTAAAAATATCACCCCCGAAAAGCAAGAAGAGATTGCAACCTTTTGTGAGGACAGTTTAACCGATATTCCCTACGGCTTAACCGCGGGATATTTTGGTGATAAAGCCCCTAACTTAGATTCAAAAAATCTTCGTGTGCATTGTTCATATCTTGTGTGGTATGCCTATAACTATTTTGGATATGATATTGACTCCGACGGCGGACGACTTGTTACAAGCCACGATATTCTCCACAGCGAAGAATTAGAAATTGTTCAGATTTTTGGAATGAATCCAAAAGAATTTATAAAATAAAAAAACGCCTCTATCTTTTGATAGAGGCATTTTTTATACCACCTGACTAACCGAAGTGCCGAGACCGAAAGAAATTGAAAGGGCGCGGTTTATTCTATCCATAGAATAATGGTCTAAAGAGCCCATTTTCTCCTTCAGGCGTTGTTTATCAAGGGTGCGAATTTGTTCAAGAAGCACCACCGAATCCTTGGCAAGTCCCGACCCCACCGCATTAACCTTAATATGGGTTGGAAGTCGGGCTTTATCGCTCTGACTTGTGATTGCGGCGGCAATTACTGTGGGGCTATGTCGGTTCCCCACGTCATTTTGAACTATAAGTACAGGTCTTATTCCCCCTTGCTCCGAGCCCACAACGGGACTTAAATCGGCATAATATATCTCTCCGCGATGAATATCACTTAACATTTTTCCACCTCAAAAAATATTCTTACATATATGGATGTGTTTCATAAATATTGTTGTCTTATTTAGGGCAACTTATTCTAAAAAAACTTGTCTGCTATCATTTTATTTTCAAATATTTTTTAGGTGAACATAAAAATCCCCGAACAGAAATTTTCTGCTCGGGGATTTGTAATTTAGTTAAACTTTATTTGCCTTCTACATCGAAAGATGTTCTTTTTCCAATAGCTTTTTGGAGAATGTGAAGAGCATCTACAGAGGTGATATCGCCATCACCATTAACGTCACAGTAAGCAATTTGTTCAGCAGTAAGGGTTCTTGTGCCAACAACTGCTTGGAGAACGTAAAGAGCATCAACGCTGGTAATAACACCATCATTTGTGGAATCACCATATACGGTAGCTTTCCATACTGCATAGTAGGTTCCGTTTGCATTTGCGGTAATGGAGGTAGCACCCGAAGTTGCGGTAGCACTGGTTGCCCAACCTGCAATATTATAACCTGTCTTGGTTGCGGTGGGAAGTGCTACAACAGATCCTGCCTTAACAAGAACTTTATCAGCACTCAAGGTACCGCCATTTGCGTTAAAGGTAATCATATAGAATGTTACGTCAACAGCAGATGAAACGTTACCCGAAGCATCAACAACGTGGATGTAGTATTTACCTGCGGCATCTACGGAATGGGTAGCAGAGGTTGCAGTGGTTGCAACAAAGGTGTTGTTCAAGTGGTTTGAAGATGTACCGAAGTAGTAACCTGCGATGCTACCGTTATCGCTGAATTTAAGATGTACAGATTGAGTATTTGCTACATTGTTAGATACACTGCCGATAGTAACAACAGGTTTCACGGAATCGTCAAATGCTGTTCCGCCTGCCTTAGTTTCTACACGGAGAGGTCTATCGGTGGTCCAGTCATCTTCGGCACCATAAGCATATCCGTTTACTTCAACGTCAACCGATACGGCAACGGGGAATGTGAGATCTGTCAAAGCGGTAAAGTTAAGTACGCAAACTTCGCCGCCCTTAACATTCGATGCTGCGGAGCTACTGGTGGGAGAAGCAATAAGTACAAACACGTTGCTACCGTAATCGATCAATGCTCCTTTGAATCCTGTAGCAGATTCACTGAAGCCATCGAACTTAAGATAAGACGCGTTGTATTCAGGAAGACTTACGGTGATGTAAGCATAAGAGTTAGACCATTCGGTAATGGTAACGGGGATAGCAATCTTGCTGCCTGATTTGTATGAACCTTTAACTGTACCAACAGTTACGGTTGCTTCTGCTTTGCTGATAGCTGTACCCTTTTTAACGGTCTTTTCACAATCGTAGCAATAAAGATCACCTGTGTAGGTATCACTTACGTTGAGGAGTTCGGTGTTTACGTGGTTGTTGGGATCAATTTCGCCATAAGAAACAAGTACACATTTAGCACAATATGCTTTGCTGATACAGGTAGCTTCACCGCCGAAGTGAGCTTCCTTGTTTACAAGAATTGCACAACCCTCAGCCGTACAGTCATACCAGTGATTTTCTTCATCATAGTGAATGTAAGGTCCGGCAACACATTCGTGTTCATTTTTGTATGCCATAATTTCATCAAAGGTAAAATTAACTGCGGTGGAGATAGGTTCAACGTTAAACCAGGTGAAACGTATAGCATTGATGGATGACCAAGTTGCAGTGGGAATTGCGTGATAGGTAGATTCCAAGTCAATAGTCATAGAATGCCAACCTGCCTCCATATCGCGGAAAGTGTAGGTGTAGTTAAATCCGTCACCGCCATCGCCTGTAATGAAGTTGGTTTGGAACTGATGAACACCGGTCAAATCATCACTAATATAGAATTTATAGATTACGGTTTTGTAGGATGAAAGGTCGGTTGCAGGGAAGGTAACCTTAGCCATAGAACCGATGCTTTGATCCTGACCATAGGGATAGGTACAATTCATAGTTACAGAACCGGTACCTTCAGCAATTTCGGTACCTGCTGTAATAGTGGAATGGAAAAATCCTTCCCAACCCTCGGTGGAGTCGGCATTGTTAATCATAAGGTTTTCGCCAACTGCATAGGGGGTATGAGCACCACCGGTAAGTGCCATAATTTCATCAAAGATGAATTCTACCTTGTCGCTGATTTGTTGAGCGTTAAACCAAGTGAAACGAATTGCATTGATAGATGCCCAATCAGCTTCGGCTGCTTTAGCAATAGATGCTTTATCAATAGTAATGGTGTGCCATCCTGCAGCCAGGTCTGCCACGGTCATAACGTAGTTATATCCGTCGCCACCATCACCTGTAATAAAGTTGAATTGGAGTTGGTGAGTACCATTCAAGGGATGACTTACGTGCATTTGGAGTCTAATCTTAGCAAAAGCAGTAAGATTAGCGGCAGGGAAAACAACCTTGGTCATAGCACCAATATTTGAGTCTTGACCTACAGGAACGGTAGAGTTCACAGAAACTGATCCGTTACCTTCGGTTTTGTATGCACCTGCAACAATTTTGGTGTTGAACATATCAGGGATCCAACCATTGGTGGCATCGGCATTGTTGATCATAAGATGAGAGCCAACCATATAGGGAGCGTGAGCACCGGCAGAAAGTGCCATAATTTTATCGAAGGTAAAGCTGGGGGTAATATTAACCTGACTGCTATTAAACCAAGTGAAACGAATTGTATGGATTGCTGTTAAATCAGTGGGTACAACCAATTGAAAATCAGCAATCTTAAAGGTAAGTGTATGCCAACCGGCAGCAAGATTAGCGAAGGTATAGGTAAAGTTATAACCGTCGCCGCCATCACCGCTTATAAGGTTGGTTTGGAGTTGATGTGTACCGGTTAAATCTTGACTTAAATATAATCTGTAGCTAATACTCTCATATGAACTAAAGTCGGTTGCAGGGAAGGAAATTCTAGCCATAGCACCAACGTTTGCTTCCTGACCTACAGGAATGGTAGTAGTCGCAGTTACTGAACCGCTACCTTCGTCAATTTGAGTACCGGTAGAGAGTGTTGCATTGAAGAAAGATTCCCAACCGTCAAGGGAGTCGGCATTATTGATCATAAGGTTTTTGCCAACAGCATAGGGGGTATGACCGGTAGCTGCGGGAGTAGAGCCAATGGCTGAACCGGTAGCAATCTTTGCACCGCAACCGAGACAATAGGTATCTCCGGTATAGGTTGCAGATGCATTTCGAACTTCGGTACCGCCTGTGTGGTTAGAAGCATTTACACTACCGTATGAGGCACCGCAGGTGGAACATACTGCTGCTGCATTACAGGTTGCAGCACCGCCACTGTGAGCACCTTTGTTTACAAGGTTTCCGCAACCAACGACTGAACAGTTGTACCAATGATAGGTTTCATCATATTGGATACTTCCCGTTGCGGTGTGTTCGTGTTCAGAATAAACACCGCTCAAGTTATCAAGAAGCATAAATGGTACGTTGGTAAGGTTGAAATTGTTGAACCAGGTAATACGAATTCGTTTAATACTTGCCCAATCTGCATTGTTAGCGTGAGCTGCAAAAGAATTTTTATCGAATGTAAGGGTATTCCATCCTGCAGTAAGATGGTTAATGTCAAGGTTAAAGTTGTAACCGTCCTGCAAAGCGGAATCGGATACAAAGTTTATTTGAAGCATACCGCCCTGACCATTCATAGCAACAGGGGTATAAACATCAATCTTAAATTGTTGATAAGTACTTACATCTTTTGCAGAAGCAAAATCAATAAACAACATACCGCCTATACCGTCGGTTTGGCCGGTGGGAACGTTAAAGCCGAAACGTGTAGAACCAATACCTTCGGTTATCGCATTTGCTTCAATAGCTACGTCTGCATTGAAAGCGCTGGTTACGGGATAGTTTGAATTATAAACTTCATCGAAGGGGAAGATTACACCACTGCCGCCAATTGAATATCCGGTAGAAATCTTAGCAGAACAACCAAGGCAATAGGTATCTCCTGTGTAGGTTGAAGAGGCGTTGCGAACTTCGGTACCGCCTGCGTGGTTAGATGAATTAACACTGCCATAGGAATATCCGCAAGTAGAACATTTTGCCTTTGCGTTACAGGTTGCAGTACCGCCACTATGGGGTGCCAAATTAACAAGGTTTCCGCAACCAATGGTTTCACATTCATACCAGTGGTCGGTCTCATTATACTGAATGCTTCCGGTGGGGGTATGGCTATGGTCTGATTCTACGAATGCCATAATCTCATCGAAGATAAACTCTACCTTATCGCTGATTTGTTCAGAGTTGAACCAAGTGAAACGAATTGCATTGATAGAAGACCAGTTAGCTGCGACTGCTTGAGGAATGGATGCTCTATCGATAGTAACGGTGTGCCATCCTGCGGCAAGGTCTGCTACAGTGATAATGTGATTATATCCGTCATCGCCGTCGCCTGTAATAAAGTTAATTTGGATTTGATGAGCATTGGTTAACTTATGGCTTACGTGCATTTTGAAACGGATCTTATCGTAAGAAGAAAGATCGGTAGCAGGGAAAACAACCTTAGTCATAGCGCCGATGTTTGAGCTTTGACCTACGGGAATGGTGGAGTTCATAGAAACTGAACCGTTACCTTCGGTTTTGTATGCACCTGCGACAATCTTGGTGTTGAACATATCAGGAATCCAACCATTGGTGGAGTCGGCATTGTTGATCATAAGGTCGTTACCTACTTTGTAGGGAACATGACCAATAGGAGCAAGTGCCATAACTTCATCAATGGTGAAGGTTACCTGAGTATTCATTTGGGGAAGGTTAAACCAAGTAAAGCGAATTGCATTGATAGATTTCAAGTCAGCGGCTGCTGCAGCTGAAAAATCAGAAATCTTAAATTCAAAGGTATGCCAACCAGCTGTGAAGTCGGTGAAGGTGAATACGTGGTTGTATCCGTCACCGCCATCACCGGTAATAAGGTTGGTTTGGAATTGATGTGTGCCAGATAAAGCGTGGCTAAAGTGAATTTTATATCTAATTGTGCCGTAGGAAGAAAGGTCAACTGCAGGGAATGAAACCTTGGTCATAGCACCAATATTGCTTGACTGACCTACAGGAACATTAGCGTTAAATATAACGGATCCGCTCCCCTCTGCTATTTGAGAGCCCTTGTTAAGACTGGTGTTGAACATATCGGGGGACCAACCATCAAGGGAGTCGGCATTATTTATCATAAGGTCTCTGCCCACTGCATAGGGAGCGTGTGCAGTAGCGCCAATAAGACTTGTTCCTGTTTTGAGTTTGGTGTTGCAATCTTTGCACCAGGTATCGCCCGAATAGGTTGCAGATGCATTACGAACCTCGGTATTTACGTGGTTACTTGAGTTTACACTACCATAAGAGTTTCCGCAAACGGTACATTTTGCAGCTGCAACGCAGGTTGCAGTACCGCCGGTGTGTTTGCTGGTTGCAGAGATAGTAGTACCTGTTTTGATTTTTACTCCGCATCCAAGACAATAGGTATCACCTGTATATCCTGCGCTTCCGCATCCTGCGGTGGTAGCACCACGAACTTCGGTGCCGCCTGCGTGGTTAGATGAATTAACACTGCCATAGGAATATCCGCAAGTAGAGCATATTGCCTTTGCGGTACAGGTTGCTGTGCCACCACTGTGTACACCCTTGTTTACAAGGTTTCCGCAACCAACGGTTGAACAGTTGTACCAGTGATAGGTTTCATCATATTGGATACTTCCTGCTGCGGTATGCTGATGAGCAGCATAAGAACCGCGCAAATTATCGAGAAGCACAAATTCTCTGGAAAGTTGGGCTTCGTTGAACCAAGTGATACGAATTCGGTTGATATTTGACCAACTTGCATTGTTGGCGTAGGCGGAATAGGAATTTTTGTCGAATGTAAGGGTATTCCATCCTGTATTGATATTGGCTATGTTGAGGAGATAGTTGTAACCGTCCTGCATAGTAGAACCTGTTACAAAGTTAACTTGGAGTTTTCCTCCCAATCCCTCCATAGCAAGGGGAGTATAAATATCGAGCTTAAATTGTTGATAAGCGGTTAAATCTTTTGCAGTAGCAAAATCGATAAAAATCATACCGCCGATTCCGCTGTCTTGACCAACGGGAATGTTGAATCCAAGACGGGTAGAACCGGTACCTTCGGTTTTTGCATTTGATTCGATTGCTACGGCTGTATTAAAGGCGCTGGACACAGGACAACTTGAATCATATACTGCATCGAAGGAGTGGATTACGCCACTACCGTCAATTACAAATCCTTTAGTAAGTACGGTTGAACAACCAAGGCAGTAAGTGTCGCCTGTGTAGGTGGCACTTTCGTTGCGAAGCTCGGTGCCGCCAACGTGGTTAGATGCATTAACGCTACCATAGGCAAGTCCGCAAGTGGAGCATTTTGCCTTTGCATTACAGGTTGCGGTACCGCCGGTATGGTTGCCCGTTGCGGCAATAGTAGAACCTTTTGAGGTTATAGCTCCACAGCCCTTACAATAGGTATCACCGGTATATCCTGCTACACCGCAGGTTGCGGCTTTGGCATTACGAACTTCGGTTCCACCTGTATGGTTAGAACCGTTGGTGCTTCCATAAGCAGTACCGCAAACAGTACACAATTTTTGTCCTGTGCAGGTTGCAGTACCGCCGGTATGGTTGCCTGTTGCGGCAATAGTAGAACCAGATTTGGTTTTTGCACCACAGCCCTTACAATAGGTATCACCGGTATAACCTGCCGCACCGCAGGTTGCAGATTTAGCATTACGAACCTCGGTACCGCCGGTGTGATTAGACGCATTAAGATTGCCGTAAGAAGTTCCACAGGTAGAACATTTTGCCTTTGCAATACAGGTTGCAGTGCCACCGGAGTGGTTACCTGTTGCGGCAATAGTAGTACCGGATGCGATTTTTGCACCACAGCCCTTACAATAGGTATCACCGGTATAACCGGTAGCACCGCAGGTTGCGGCTTTTGCATCACGAACTTCGGTTCCGCCTGTATGGTTAGATGCATTTTTGCTGCCGTATGATGCACCGCAGGTAGAACATACTGCTGCTGCAGTACAGGTAGCAGTACCGCCGGAATGGGAACCTTGGGTCATTACCTCTCCGCATTCGGTACAGGTAGTCCAGTGGGTAGATCCATCGGATTTATATCCACTACTGGAAGTACAGGTATGGGTTGTTACAATACCGCGAAGATTGTCAAGGCACATAAAGGGAACGTTAGTAATTTGGGAATAGTTGAACCAAGTAATACGATAACGTCTGATGCTTGACCAATTCGCGTTGTTAGCATGAGCAGCATAGTCAGCTTTTTTGAAGGTAACAGTATTCCAACCTGCAGTAAGATGGTTAATATCAATATTATAGTTATAACCGTCTTGCATAGCAGGGTCAGACATAAAGTTAAACTGAAGCATACCACCTACACCATTCATAGTAGCAGGGGTATAGATGTCAAGTTTAAAGGTATCATAAGCGGAGTAGTCTCTTGCTGTTGTAAAGTTAACAAAGAGCATACCGCCTATGTTGCTAGCTTGACCTGTAGGGATAGTAAAGTTCATCCAAGTTGAACCTGTTCCCTGGGTATGGATTTGCTCAACAGCAAAATTCGTATTAAAAGCGGATTCTACGGGGGAAGCCGAATCATAAACCGCGTCAAATGAATAGAGTACCGTTGCAGTTTCGGTAGTTGCTGCTTGAGTAAAAACGAGTGTGGATGTCACCATAAACAGTGACAAGAGGAGACATAGTGTCTTTTTCAATTGCGCCACGCCTTTCATAGAATAATTACGCATAATAAGTATACTACAAAATGCATAAAGTTGCAATATGTTTTTTTCACAAATTAGTATGTTAATTTTTGTGCAAAAAGCTCATCAAAATTGCCTTTTTGGTGAATTTTTTAAAAAGATTAGTAAAAAATCCTCAAGCAGAAGCTATCTACTTGAGGATTTCATTGGGTTAATTATTACTTATTTTCAATGGGGAACGTTGATATTTTATCCACAGAATATTGGAGAATATAGAGAGCATCGGTGGCATCGGCAACACCGTTTCCATCAACGTCGCTACGAACAATCTCTTCGGCGGTAAGCACTATCTTGTCAACCGACGCTTGAAGCACGATAAGTGCGTCGGTGGCATCAATCAAACCGTTTCCATCGCAGTCGCCGTAAATAACGGTGGGGTCTTCAACTTCTCCCTCGGTGGGCTTGAGTCCACCATCTACAACATTCACAAGGAGGATTCTGTCAAGGGTCCAATCATCTTCACTACCGAAGAAATATCCGTTTGCCTCAACATTAGCCGAAATGGTGGTGGAGTTTTCAATATCTTTTAGGGCAACAAATTTTAGTATACAAACTTCGCCACCCTTAACCTTTTCTGCCGATACGTTGCTCGAAGGCGATGCAATAAGCACAAATCCGTTGCTACCGTATTCCACCATAGCACCTGCAAAACCTATTTCGGATTCTTCAAATCCTTCAAACTTAAGAAGGGATTTATCAAATTCGGGAATACTTACGGTGATATATGCATAGGCGTTATCCCAATCAGTAATGGTAATGGGGACTAAAATTTCATCCCCTGCCTTAAAGGAATTTTGGATGGTGGCAATTGTTGCGATTGCTTCTGCTTCGCTTTTTTCCTTGCCTTCCTCAAGCAAGGTTTCACAATCATTACACCAAAGGTCGCCGGTATAGGTTTCACTCTCGTTTAGAAGAGTGGTATTTGCGTGATTATTTTCATCAATCTCACCATATACATATCCGCAATCAACACAGGTTGCCTTATGGGAACAGGTATTCTCTCCGCCATAGTGAGGACCTTGGTCAACCGCCTCGGCACAACCCTCGGTTTCGCAACTGTACCAATGTTCTTCTTCATTAAAATCGGCTTTATCGGGGGTGCAAATATGTTCTTCAGAAAGAGCCATTATGCTATCTAATGTAAAGTTTACGGGATTTGGAATAGGTTCAAGGTTAAACCACGTAAAGCGGATGGCGTTAATGGATGACCAATCCGCAGTATCAACCGCTTGTTCGAGAGAATGTTTATCGAAGGTGAAGGTATGCCAACCTGACTCAAAATCTTTAAAGGTATAGGTTTGGTTAAATCCGTCTTCCCTATCCCCCGTTATGAAGTTTGCTTGGAATTGATGTAATCCGGGTAAATCGGCATCGATAAATACTTTGAACTGTATGGAATTATAGGGTGTAAGGTCGGTGGGGGTAAAGAAAAGTCGGGTCATAGAGCCAACGTTACCTGCCTGACCGTAGGCATAGGTGCATCCAAGAGTAACCGAACCGCTACCCTCGGCTATTTGAGTGCCTTGTGTAATGGTGGTATGATACATACCCACCTGCCAACCGCCTGTGGTATCGCAGTTGTTTATCATCATATCGTTACCCACCATATAGGGAACGTGAGCAGTGGATGCAAGTGCCTTAATTTCATCAAAGGTAAATTTAATCTTGGTGGATATTTGACTGTGGTTGAACCAAGTAAAACGAATACGGTTAATGGAACTCCACTCGGATGCAACAACCTTAGTAATAGCAAGTCGGTCAACGGTAATGGTATGCCATCCTGCCGCAAGGTCGGTTACAGCATAGTCGAAATTATATCCGTCACCACCTGTACCGGTGATAAAATTAAATTGAATTGTGTGTGTACCGGTCAACTTTGCGCTAACGTGCATTTTAATTTGTAGTTTTAGGTAGGGAGTAAAGTCGGCTGATGGGAAATTAAGTGCCGTCATAGCACCAACGTTTGCCCCCTGTCCTTTGGGGACACTTGCGGTCATAGCAACCGAACCGCTACCCTCGGCTTTTACCGTACCTGCCGAAAGGGTGGTGCTATATAATCCTTCTTCCCAACCGTTAAGGGAGTCGGCATTGTTTATCATAAGGTCTTTGCCCACTACGTAGGGAGTGTGTCCTTTGCTTGTATCGGTTGATGCGGTGGAATGACCTTGTGCCGTCATAATTCCGCAACCAAGACAATAGGTATCTCCGCTATAGGTGGCACTTCCGTTGCGAACTTCGGTGCCTCCTACGTGTTTGTCTGGATTTAATTCACCGTAGGCATTTTCACAAACGGTACAATATGCCTTTGAATTACAGGTTGCAATACCGCCACTGTGTGCCTCTTGGCCAACTATATTTTTGCAACCTAAAACTCCGCACTTATACCAATGATAACTATCATCGTATTGAGCATCCCCATTTGGGGTGCAGGTGTGGGGGTCGGGAGTGCCTTCAATAGATACACCGCAAAGATTATCGAGTAGCAAATATTCTCTTGAAACTTGAGAATTATTGAACCAGGTAAGACGAATTCTATCAACCTTTGCCCAATTTGCATCGTTAACGTGGGCGGTAAATGCGTTCTTATCGAAGGTGAGAGTATTCCAACCCTCTTTTATGTTGGATATATTTAAATCGAAGTTATAACCGTCCTGCATAGCGGCATCGGTTACAAAGTTGATTTGAAAAACACCGCCCATGCCATTCATATCGACGGGAGAAAAAACATCTATTTTATATCCATCGAAGGCAGACAAATCCTTTGCAGGGGCGAAATCGAAGAATATCATACCGCCAATATTAACAGCCTGACCCGTGGGATAGATGAAGCCCATTTTTAATGCGGCTTCACCCTCGGTTTTTTCGTTTACTTCAAGTTCCGAACTGGTGTGGAAGGCGGAACTGATTCCCGTTGTACTATCAAAGGAATGGATTAGGGTGTTGGTTACAGTAACTTCCGCCTGTGCAAAAACGAGGGCGGAGGTTAACATAAAAATTGATAATATTATACAAAGTGCTTTTTTCAATTGCATCGTACCTTTCAAAATAATCGTGCTAAACGATTATACAACAAATCAGGAGAACTTGCAATAAAATTTTACAAATTCATTTGTTAATTTAATGTATACTATTAAAAATTTTCTAACCATAAAAAATCCCCAAAGGAATTGCGACCTTTGGGGATTTGTAATTTAATTAAACTTTATTTGCCTTGAATGGGGAAGGATGTTCTTATTCCAAGAGAATATTGGAGAATGTAAAGAGCATCTACGCTGGTGATTTGTCCGTCGCCATCAACATCGCAAGCAACAAATTGTTCGGGAGTAAGTTCAACCTTATCAACCGATGCATGGAGGATGTAAAGAGCATCATCGCCGGTAACAACACCGTCGTCGGTGCATTCACCGTAAACAATATTGTCAATCCAAATTGCATAATAGGTTGCATTTGCGGTAACGGTGATAGATACAACACCTTCGGTGGCATCAGCGTCGGTTGCCCAACCTGCAAAGCCATAGTTTTCTTTGGTTGCGATGGGAAGGGATACGGTGTTACCTTCCTTAACAAGGATTTGTTGAAGGGCTGCAGTACCGCCGTTAGCGTTAAGTGTAATCATATAGAATACAACGGTGATAGTTTCAGAAACGTTACCCTCGGCATCAACAACGGTGATGTAGTATTTACCTGCGGCAGATACCTTCAAGGTAGCGGTAGCATCGGTGGATGCAACGTAGGCATTATCTGCATAGTTTGCAGAGGTGCCGAAGTAGTATCCTACAACACCAACGTTATCATTCATCTTAATAACAACATCTTGAGTTGCAGCAACGTTATTTGTTACGCTTTCAAGAGATACGGTGGGAGCTGTAGTATCTTTAGGTACTTCAACCTTACCTACACCGCCCTTAACAACAGCAACAGCAAGTTGATGATTTTCAACCCAATTATCTCCTGCACCGTAGGTATAACCTGCGGCGGAAAGGGTTACGGAAACTTCGGTTTCTTCAATATCGGTAAGAGCAACGAAGTAGATTACGCAAACCTCACCTGATTTAAGTTTTTCGGCCTGTCTTTCATTAGAAGGGGCCATAATAAGTGCGAATTTCTTATTACCACCGGAGCCCAATGCACCGCCGAAGTCGGTTTCGGATGCCTCAATAGCATCAACGCTCAAAACGTTTGTATCATAGAAAACTTCGAGCTTAATGGTTGCGTATGCGTTTGCCCATTCACTAATGGTAACGGGAATAGCGATTTCATCCCCTGCTTTGAAGGGACCGTTTACGGTTGCAACGGTTGCAATTACATCGGCAACGAAGGTTTCGCCACTTGCAATCTTGGTGTTACAATCGGTGCAATAGGTATCGCCCGAATAAGTAGGAGTTTGATTGCGGATTTCGGTGTGCTTATGATTATTTGCATTCAAACTACCGTAAGCTTGACTACATACGGAGCAAACTGCCTTTGCAACGCAGGTTGCTTCACCGCCGGTATGATTGCCTGTTGCAGCAATGGTAGAACCGGTTGCGGTTTTTACTCCGCAATCTTTACAATAGGTATCGCCGGTATAACCTGCAGCACCGCAAGTAGCGGCTTTTGCATTACGGATTTCGGTATTCACGTGTTTACTTGCATTTACAGAGCCATAAGCTTGTTTACAAGTGGAGCAGGTTGCCTTTACAGAGCAGGTAGCAGTACCGCCACTGTGAGCTGCCTTATTCATAACGGCACCACATCCTGTGCAGGTTTGCCAGTGGTTGCTATCGTCATATTGATAGGTAGTTCCTGCAGTACATACGTGAGTGTTTTTGAGTGCCATAATTTCATCAAAAGTGAAGGATGCTTTGATATCTTCCTGTGTTTGGTTGAACCAAGTAATACGGATGGCGTTAATAGATGACCAGTTAGCCGATGCAGCCATGGGGATACTTGCTCTATCAAAGGTAATGGTAAGCCAACCAACAGGAAGTTCTCCAAAGGTATGTACGTAGTTGTAACCGTCACCGCTATCACCGGTGATAAAGTTAATTTGAATTTGATGAGTGCCGGTCATAGCAACACCCAAATAAACCTTAACAGAGAATTTATCGTAAGAAGAAAGGTCGGTTGCGGGGAAGGTAAGTTTTGTCATAGCACCAATGTTGGCGGTTTGACCTTTAGGAATGGTGGAACTAATTGTTACAGAACCGCTACCTTCGACAATTTGAGTACCTGCGGAAAGGGTGGTGTTGAACATACCATTAGAATCCCAACCGTCGAGGGTGTCGGCATTGTTAATCATAAGATTGTCGCCAACTTTATAGGGAGTATGTGCGATTGCAGAATAGGTGGGAGTTTCGGCACCGCCTACAACACCGCGAAGGTTATCGAGAAGGAAGTAAGAGCAATTTGTTTGAGGATTGTTGCTCCAAAGAATTCTGATACGGTTAATATTTGACCAATCGTTGGTACCAACGGTGTTGGTGGGATTTGCCTTGGTCATAGTGATAGTATTCCAACCTACTACAAAGTTGTTAAGACTGGTTTCAAAGTTAATACCGTCTTGACCGTTTGCATCGGTGAGGAAGTTTACTTGAAGCATACCGCCACCCAATACAACGGGAACGTAAACGTCAAGTTTGAAGGTATCGTAAGAAGATAGATCTTTAGAAGAGGGGAAGTTGTAGAACAAAAGACCGCCGATTCCGCCATCTTGACCTACGGGCTTACTGAATTGCCAATTGAAAGAACCTGCACCTTCGGTTTTATTGGTGCCTTCAAGACCTGCTATGGAGTTATTTACTGCGGTGAATCCTTGGCCATCGTCGAAGGAAACAATAACGTCGGAACTTGTGTCGGGGTCAGGTGTGGTAATAGTAGTACCACTTGCAATTTTGGTGCCACAATCTTTACAGTAGGTATCACCTGTATAGGTAGCACTTGCATTACGAATTTCGGTGTTTACGTGGTTGCTTGCATTTACAGAGCCGTAAGCTTGTTTGCAAGTGGAGCAGGTTGCCTTTACAGAGCAGGTAGCAGTACCGCCTGCGTGAGCGGATTTATTCATAACAGCACCGCAACCGGTACAGGTTTGCCAGTGGTTGCTACCGTCATATTGATAGGTAGTTCCTGCGGTACATACGTGAGCTTCGGCAGTAAGTGCCTTAAATTCATCAATGGTAAAGGTTACCTTGGTTGCCACTTGAGAATGGTTAAACCAGGTGATACGAATAGCATTGATAGATGCCCAGTTAGCGGAAGAAAGCGCCTTGGGAATATCTGCTCTATTAAAGGTAATGGTATACCAACCGGCGGATGAGTCACCAAGGTTGTTGTAAACGTAGTTATATCCGTCTCCATCACTACCTGTGATGAAGTTGATTTGGAATTGTTGTGAACCTGCTAATCCCTCGCTGAGATGAACCTTAAGTGTGAACTTCTCGTAAGAAGAAAGGTCGGTTGCGGGGAAGGTGAGTTTTGCCATAGCACCGATGTTGGATGCTTGACCTTGGGGGATAGTAGAGGTAATAGCAACAGAACCGCTACCCTCGGCAATTTGAGTACCTGCAGCAAGGGTGGTGTTGAACATATCTTTAGAATTCCAACCGTCGAGGGTATCGGCGTTGTTGATCATAAGATCGTTACCAACCTTGTAGGGAGCTGCAGCGGTGTCGGCATAGGTGGGGGTTTCGGGTTCGGGATCGGGAGTACCTGTTACAACGACACCACGGAAGTTATCAACAAGGAAAAATTCTCTGGTGATTTGGTCGTTGTTGAACCAAGTAAAGCGGAAACGGCTTACGCTTGACAAACTTGCACCGTTAACATGAGCAGCAAAGGCATCTTTGTCAATATAAACAGTATTCCAACCTGCTACTGCATTGGAAATATCGAAGTTATAGTTGATACCGTCACTTTGGTTAGCATTGCAGAAGTTAATTTGGAAAATTCCGCTTTTGCCTTCCATAGATAGAGGTGTATAAATATCAACAGCGAATTTATCGTAAGAACTAAGGTTAAGTGCAGAGGGGCAGTTGTAATAAAACATACCGCCAACATTAGCATCTTGACCTAAGGGTTTGTTAAAGCCAAACCTCATAGAGCCGGCACCCTGAGTTTTTACAGTGGTTTCGACCTTTATGGTAGAATTAAATGCGGGTTCAACTACAAAATTATTTGTAGTATCAAAATTAAGAATGGTAGTAGGTGTTTCGGTTACTGCCGCTTGTGCAAAAACGAGAGCAGATGTCATTACCAAAAATGACAAAATCAAACATAGTGCTTTTTTCATTTGCATCATACCTTTCACATAAATATTTATGCATAATAATTATACTATATAATATGCAAAGTTGCAAGAGGAAATTTATACAATTTTGCACCTTTTATTTTGTGAAATAAGTTCATCCAATCTCTTTATCATATCATCTTGACTGTTTACCAAAAAGGTGCTCATTCCTACATTCTTGCCCCCTATAATATTGGTTTCTCGGTCATCGAAAAAGAGACATTCGGCAGGGGTTAGAGAATACTTTTCAAAAAGGATTTCGTATATCTCCCTTTCGGGTTTTATGTAGTGAACGTCGGCGGATAATACTCCCCCGTCCATATACTCTAAAATCCCTGTTTGTTTTGAATGAATATCGAAAAAATATTTGGAATAGTTGGAAAGATAGTATGCTTTATATCCCATTTCACGAAGTTTTTCTATCCTTTTTCGCACCTCGGGACGAGGTACGGGCATCCTTTCGGGATGAGATAGTGCAAAGCGTATTCCGTCTTGATATTCAGGACTTCTTTTTACCAGTTTTTCGGTTGCTTCTTCAAGGGTTAAAAGTCCACGGTCAAACTCCTGTTGCCAAATATCGGTTTCAAATATCGCTTTGCATACCTGCTCTTGCTCAAAAAGAGTGAGTCCGATGGGTTTAAGTAAATTTTCGTGACTGTAATCAAAAAGCACCCTACCCACGTCAAAGATAAGATTTTTTATCATAATTTACCTCGTTTATAAAAAACCGACCAAGGCAAAACCAAGGTCGGTTTGATTATTTTTTAAGTTTTAACTATGCTTCAACCTGAGCTTCGATAATTCTATCGGCGGCTTCGGTCTTTGCAAGTTCAAATTCATCCTCAATATCGGAGGAAGGTTTCTTGGTGAGGAGAGATACAACCACAATAGCAAGGCAGGAGAAGATGAATGCGGGAAGCAATTCATAAATACCCCAAACACCGCCAAAAGGTTTAATAACAAGTTTCCAAAGGAATACCATTCCACCACCGGCGAGCATACCTGCAACAGCACCTGCACGGGTGGTGCGTTTCCAGAAGAGAGAGAAGAGCATAATGGGACCAAAGGTGGCACCAAATCCTGCCCAAGCGAAGGAAACGATGGTGAAGATAACACTATTTTCATCAAGGGCGATAATCATACCGATTAAAGCAACAACCAAAAGGGTTACGCGGGAAACCCACATAACGTTTTTGTCGGATGCCTTTTTGTTAAGAATACCTTGATAAATATTCTTTGCAAATGCCGATGCGGCAATAAGAAGATAAGAGTCGGAAGAACTGATGGTTGCAGCCAAGATACCTGCCATAACAACACCTGCAAAGAGGGGATGCATAAGCACTTGAGACATAGAAACAAAGATGTTTTCTGCACTGGAAGAGGTAAGATGTTCTACGGGCATCATAGCACGGCCAACAAGACCGATACATACTGCGGCAAAGAGAGAAATTACACACCAGATGGTTGCGATTCTACGGGATTTTTTAAGTTCTTTGGAATCGCGGATAGCGATAAAGCGGAGAAGAACTTGGGGCATACCGAAGTATCCAAGACCCCAAGACATGGTGGAAAGAACGGTGAGCCATCCGTAAGCACCTGCTTCGCCGAATTGAGGAATACCTTTAACAACTTGTTGAACACCGTCGGCATCAACAACAGGGGATGCAATACCGAAGAAGTCGATAAATCCGGGGATGCTCTTTGCGTTATCCATAACAGCGCCAATGCCACCTGCATTCATAATGCCAAGCACCAAAACGGTAACGAGGGCAAATATCATAACAAGGGCTTGCATAAAGTCGGAAACGCTCTCTGCCAAAAATCCCCCAAGGAAGGTGTAAAGAAGAACGAAGACGGCGCCGATAAGCATCATAAGTTTATAATCGGCATTAAAGAGAGAGGAGAAGAGTTTACCGCAGGTTACGAAACAACTACCTGCATAAACTGCGAAGAATACAAGAATGAAAAGAGCAGAAATGGTTAAAATAACCTTTTTCTTTTCTTTAAAGCGGTTACTAAAGAAGTCGGGCAAGGTGATGGAATTGTTTGCCACGTATGAATATCTGCGAAGACGTTTAGATACCACAAGCCAGTTGATGTATGTACCAACAGCAAGACCAATAGCGGTCCAAGCGGCATCGGATATACCGCACCAATAGGCAACACCGGGAAGACCCATAAGGAGCCAACCGCTCATATCGGATGCTTCGGCGCTAAGGGCAGCAACCCAAGGACCTAAAGAACGTCCGCCGATGAAATAGTTTTCAGTGCTTTTGTTTGCTCTTTTTGCAAAGACAATACCTATAACGATAACGATGATCATATAGGATGCCATTGCAATAAGGATTTGAATTTGTTTTGAATCCAAAAGAATCCCTCCATTTTGAGAAAATACAATTTAATAATACACCAATTTAACGCTTTAGTCAATAAAAATTTTGAGAATAACACAGTTTTGTAACAGTTGCTGTCTAATGTGTGTTTTTTGTTGACAAAAAAGTCAAAATTTGCTATATTTTGTGGTGGTGTATTTATTTTAATAAATACAAACTCAAAATTTAGGAGGAAAGAATTATGAAAATGATCTATCAAGTCAATGACAGACCCAAGTTTTTCCAACTTCTTGTGTTTGCATTGCAACAACTCTTGGCAATTATGACCGCAACCTTGGTTGTTCCCGTAATCATCAACGGAACAGACGCTTTTGGTGCTGCCGCAGGTAGTGCAAGTATGCCTATGAGTCCCGCCGCCGCTTTGGTTGGTGCAGGTGTAGGTACCCTTATTTACGTTCTCTTCACCAAATTTAAGAGCCCCGTTTTCCTCGGTTCATCCTTCTCCTTCATCGGCTCTATGACCGCCGCCTTCGCAGGTGCTACATCCGCTGCTGCAGGTTACGTTGGTCTTCTTATTGGTGCTGCATTCGCAGGTCTTGTTTACGTTATTATTGCTATCATCGTAAAGTTCGCAGGCGTTGCTTGGATCGATAAACTTATGCCTCCCGCAGTTATCGGTTCCACCGTTGCTCTTATCGGACTTTCCCTTGCAGGTAATGCTATTGGCGATATCTCTAAAGGCAGCATCATTGCCGGTGCCGCTCCCTCATCTAAACTTCTCACCGTTCTTTGCGGACTTATTACCCTTTTAGTTACCGTTATTTCTTCCACCTACGGCAAAAAATACGGCAAACTCATCCCCTTTATCTTTGGTATATTGGCAGGTTATGCCGCTTGTGGTATTTTCACCATTTTCGGATATGCCTTCGATGTAGAATCCCTTAAACTTCTCAACGTTGATCCCTTCAAAGCACTTATTGCTGATGGCGTAAACGTAAACACCTTCCTCACCTTCCCCGACTTCACCATAGCTAATGCTGTAACGGGTATCAAAGAAATCAATCTTTCTTACATCGGCACCATCGCAGTTGCATACGTTCCCGTAGCATTCGTTGTTTTCGCAGAACATCTTGCCGACCACAAAAACATCTCCTCTATTATTGAAGAAGACCTTCTTCGTGATCCCGGTCTCCACAGAACCCTCCTCGGTGACGGCGTTGGATCTTTCGCAGGTGCTCTCTTTGGCGGATGCCCCAACACCACTTACGGCGAATCTGTTGGATGCGTTGCTATTACCAAAAACGCATCTGTATATACCATTATTACCGCCGCAATTATGGCAATCGTTATTGCATTTGTTGCTCCCTTCGTAGCATTCGTAAATTCTATTCCCTCCTGCGTAATGGGTGGCGTATGTATGGCACTCTACGGATTTATCGCTGTATCCGGTCTTAAGATGATTCAATCTGTTGACCTTAATCAAAATAAAAATCTCTTTGTTGTATCCACCATTCTTATCGCAGGCGTTGGCGGACTTACCCTTCAATTCGGTAAAATCACCCTTACCACCGTTGCTTGTGCACTTATTCTCGGTATCATCGTAAACCTTATTGTTAAAAAGGCAAAGGATGACGATGAAGATATCGTAGCAGTTGTAGAAGCCCCTGCCGATGCAGATGCAGAATAGGAGTTGACCTAAAATGGCAAAGATTACTATCCTTGATCATCCCCTTATCCAACACAAAACCACCGTTCTTCGCAAAAAGGATACCCCCACCGCTGTTTTTCGTGAAATGGTAGAGGAAATCACAATGCTTATGTGCTACGAGGCACTTCGCGACCTTCCTTTAGAGGATGTTGAAATCGAAACCCCCATTTGTAAAACCGTGAAAAAGCAACTTGCAGGTAAAAAGATGGCGGTTGTGCCTATCCTCAGAGCAGGACTCGGAATGGTAAACGGATTTCTTAATCTTGTTCCTGCCGCAAAGGTGGGACATATCGGTATGTATCGTGATGAGGAAACCCTTATCCCCCACCCCTACTACTGCAAACTTCCTGCCGATATTGAGGAGCGTTTGGTTGTAGTGGTTGACCCCATGCTTGCCACAGGTGGCTCGGCAATAGATGCCATTGCCCAAATTAAATCTCAAGGTGCTACTAATATTAAATTCTTGTGTCTTCTTGCCGCTCCCGAAGGAATTGAGGCACTATCAAAAGCACATCCCGACGTAGAGATTGTATGTGCCAACGTTGACGAAAAGTTAAACGAAGTTGGATACATTGTCCCCGGTCTCGGCGACGCAGGTGATAGAATATTCGGTACGAAGTAAGATTTTACAACCTTATAACCAAATATATTATTGTTTAAAATGGATTTTAAAAATCCCTTTTATAAATTAATTCTTGAAAGGAAAAAAACAACATGAAACACATCAAAAAATTACTCGCTCTCGCACTCACCGCACTTATGGTAGTATCTCTTACCGCTTGCTTCGATACTACCATGACTATGGAAGAACACTTTGAAAAAAACAAAGCTGTTTATGAAAATGTTAGCAACACCGAAAACGGTACAGTTAAATACTCCGTCAGAGGTAACAGCTTGGTTCTTACCGGCACCGTTCCTAACGAAGTTGACGATAAGTTTTTAGAAACCTATCGTTCTACCTTTGAACAAAGCGTTGAAAACTCTGATTCTACCTATATGGAAATCCTCGAAAACGTTCGTGAAGACGTACCCGATGCAACCTTCATCGTTGAATTTGTTGATAAAAACGGTAAAACCCTTTACAGCAAAGAATATAAATAAACGCCAATCTTAATAATATAAAAAACAGTTCCCTTTTCTAGGGGACTGTTTTTTATCTCATTTTTGTAAATTGTGTTGAATATAGATAAAACTATTGTTATAATATAATTATACCTATATTGAAGGGAGTTTTATTTGTGAAATACAGAATTGTTGGTGCTACCGTTCCTGCGGTGGAAATTATCTTCGATAACGCAGGTGAATCGGTATTTAGTCAGTCGGGCGGTATGTCCTGGATGACCGACGGTATCTCAATGGAAACCAATATGCGTGGCGGATTGGGTAAGAGTCTTGGCAGAATGTTTACAGGGGAATCCCTCTTTATGGCAAACTACACAGCAACCGCACCCAACACATCCATTACCTTCGCATCCACCGTGCCCGGTGAAATTGTCCCCGTTACTGTTAACCCCCAAACTTCCCTTATTTGCCAAAAGGGTGCATTCCTTTGCGGTCAACAAGGGGTAAACCTTAACGTTACCTTTACAAAAAGATTTTCCGCCGGACTTCTTGGCGGTGAAGGATTTATTCTTCAAAAACTTTCGGGTCAAGGTATGGCGTTTTTAGAGGTTGACGGCGATAAAGTAGAATTTAATCTCGCTCCCGGTCAAGTGCTTAAGGTGGATAGCGGTAACGTTGTTGCCTTTGAGGATACTGTTAAATACGAAATTGAAACCGTTAAGGGCTTCAAAAATATTTTCTTTGGCGGAGAAGGTCTTTTCCTTACTAAACTCACAGGCCCAGGCAAGGTAATTCTTCAAACCCAAAACATCTTTGAATTCGCAAACCGAATCGGCAGTATGATTCCATCAAAAGGTTAATATGAAAAAACAATACAAATAAAATTATAACAAAAAAACGGATACCGAAATTTCGGTATCCGTTTTAATTTAGGTTTTTATTTTAAGATATTTAATTATCTTCTGCCTTTTCTGTCATCACGGCGGGGTTTACGGGCGGGGGCAGGATCATTTTCGGGTACTGCACCTTCGATTTCGATAAGCGCATTACGGCGGGAAAGGTTAATTCTGCCTTGATCGTCTATTTCAAGAACCTGAACGATAATTTCATCCCCAACCTGAACAACCGATTCAACGGTATCAACACGTTTAACGTCGAGTTGAGAAATGTGAACAAGACCTTCCTTACCGGGAGCGATCTCAACAAAGGCACCGAAACTCATAAGACGGGTTACACGACCTTTATAGATAGCACCAACTTCGGGATCATTTGCAATAGTTTCGATCATCATAAGGGCACGTTTGCAATCTTCAACGTCAAGACCGGCAACAAATACGTGACCATCTTCCTCAATGTTAACGGTAACGTTGCAGGAACCTTGAATTTCCTTAATAACCTTACCGCTCTTACCAATAACGTCACCAATCTTTTCGGGATTGATAGTGGTGGTGAGCATCTTGGGAGCATATTTAGAAAGTTCAGAACGACTTTCGGGAATTGCCTTAAGCATAATTTCATCAAGGATGTAGATACGTGCTTTGTGGGTTTTTTCCAAAGCTTCCTTAATGATTTCGGGGGTAAGACCGTCAACTTTGAGGTCCATTTGAATAGCGGTAATACCGTCATGGGTACCTGCTACCTTGAAGTCCATATCGCCGAAGAAATCTTCAAGACCTTGAATATCAACCATGGTCATAAAGCGGTCGCCTTCGGTGATAAGTCCGCAAGAAATACCTGCAACGGGTGCCTTAATGGGAACACCTGCATCCATAAGAGCAAGGGTAGATCCGCAAACGGAACCCTGAGAGGTAGATCCGTTAGAAGAAAGAACTTCAGATACAAGACGGATAGAATAGGGGAACTCTTCAACAGAGGGGATTACAGGAACAAGGGCTCTTTCTGCCAATGCACCATGACCGATTTCACGACGTCCGGGACCTCTGGAGGGTTTTGCTTCACCTACGGAATAGGAGGGGAAGTTGTAGTGATGCATATATCTCTTGGTTTCTTCTTCATCAATACCGTCGAGGATTTGGCTGTCACTAACCTGACCTAAGGTTGCGGTGGTGAGAACCTGGGTTTGTCCACGGGTGAAAAGACCGGTACCGTGAACTCTGGGAAGAAGTCCTACCTCTGCAGCCAGAGGACGGATTTCATCAATGCCACGACCGTCAACACGTTTGCCGTCATCAAGGAGCCAACGGCGAACAACGTATTTTTGGAGTTTATACATACATTCATCGAGTTTACCGATTTGTTCGGGATAAACTTCATCCAATTTTTCGTGAACCTCGGCATAGATGGGGAGAAGACGTTCGTCACGGATTCTCTTATCGTCGGTGTCGAGAGCAACACGAACCTTTTCAATAGCAATTTCTTTAACTGCTTCGTACATTGCAGGGTCGGGATCGTTAGATACGAAGTCCATCTTGGGTTTACCAATTTCAGCTTGGATATCCTTAATGAACTGAACGATCTTTTGGTTTTCCTGATGACCGAACATAATTGCATCGAACATTTCTTCATCAGAAACGCAGTCGGCACCTGCTTCGATCATAGCAACCAAACTGTCGGTAGATGCAACGGTAACAGCCATACGGCTCTTTGCCTGTTGTTCGAGGGTGGGGTTGATAACGAATTCACCGTCAACCATACCAACAGAAACACCGCTGATAGGACCGTTCCAGGGAATTTGGGAAATGGTAACGGCAATAGATGCACCAATCATAGCGATGGTTTCGGGGGGGCAGTCGGGGTCAACCGACATAACGGTACAAACGATGGATACGTCATTTCTCATATCCTTGGGGAAAAGGGGACGCATAGGACGGTCGATAACACGGGAGGTAAGGATTGCCTTCTCGGTGGGACGGCCTTCACGACGCATAAAGGAGCCGGGAATACGACCTACTGCGTAAAGTTTTTCTTCAAAATCAACCGAAAGGGGGAAGAAATCTACGCCCTCACGGGGTTTTTCAGAAATGGTTGCGGTACAATGTACTGCGGTTTCGCCGTAGCGGATAAGACAGGCACCAGAGGCAAGTTGAGCCATTTTACCGGTTTCAACAACCAAGGGTCTGCCAGCAAGAGTGGTTTCAAAAGTTCTTGCATTTTCAAACATTTTTTTGTCCTCCAAAATTTAATATATTTGATGAAGAACACCCTGCTTTATTTCGCCACCTTTTGATGACGAGAATGGAGAATTGAAAATATAGAACGCGAACTTTTACTCAAAAACATCAACAAGAAGGGATGAGATTTTGAGTGATTTTTGCGCAATTCGAGCGATGGAATGCTTTTTGCATTTCGAGATTGAATTGTGTGAAAAGCGCCAAAATATCGCCCTTCCACATTTTCAATTGTCCATTCCGTGCAGGGGATTCTTTTATCCAATTTGATGCTCAATTCTTTTATCCAAAAATTGAGCAATGGGCGGACTCTTATAAAAGTGTCCGCCCACGTTTTGTTTCTTATTTACGGATACCAAGTTTTGCAATGATAGAACGATATCTTTCAATATCTTTCTTAGCAAGGTATGCCAAAAGATTACGACGATGACCTACCATTTTGAGGAGGCCACGACGGGAATGATGGTCCTTCTTGTGAACCTTGAGATGCTCGGTAAGTTCGTTGATACGTTGGGTAAGAACAGCAATTTGAACTTCGGGGGAACCTGTGTCACCTTCGTGGGTGGCATAGGTTTTAATGATTTCTTGTTTCATTTCGTTGGTCATTTTTATCACCTTTTTTATAATATTTCTCCGCAAACTGAGCCATCGGAGGTGACCCGAAAAGCTAAGAATGGGCAGATACACAGTATTTTAGCACACTTTACCCGATTTGTAAAGTATTTTTTCAAAATTTATTTTGTTTATTTATTGTTATTCATTTTTACATCTAATATTTATAATACTCTTTGCATATACATTTTACAAGTATTTTTTTCGGAGTGATATTTATGTTACCAAAAAATCCTACCAAACGGAGATCTTTTATATTTTTGATTTGTGCTGTTTTATCTATTTTTCTAATATTCATCGCCGATAACGTTATCCCCGACGGACTTCTTCCCGTGGCGGCAAGAGTGAGTGCATCTGACGATATGGAAAGGGCAAAATTTCTTCTATCTTACGGATGGGAGGTATCCACAGTACCCTTAGAGGTGGTGGAGGTTACAATCCCAAAGGAATTTAACGAAGTTTATGAAAAATACAATCAGTTGCAAATATCCCAAGGGTTTGACCTTGCACAGTATAAGGGCAAGGCGGTAACGAGATACACCTATTCCATTGTGAATTATCCCGACGGGATTGAAAACGTAAGGGCGAATGTTTTGGTGTATAAAAATCGGGTTATCGGTGGGGATATTTGTACCCTTGATATCCGCGGATTTATGCACTCTTTTGAGGATTCCGCCGATGAAACGGGTATTATGAGTCCCACATTTTACGTTATGAGTGATGATATATGAAAAGGATTTTAATTTCGTTTTTTTCTATAATCCTTGCACTTTTGGTCTGTGTACCTTGTCCCTTAACAAACGCCTTAGCCCCCAGTGTTTCGGGAGGCGGAATAATTTTGATGGATGCAAATTCAAAACATATTTTTTATGAAAAAGATATTCACAAAAAAAGACCTATGGCATCCACCACCAAAATAATGACTGTGCTCCTTACCATTGAAAGCGGAAATTTAGAAAGGGAAATCACCTTCACCCGAAATATGATAGCCGAGGGTAGCAATATGGGGTTAAAGGTTGGCGATAAAGTATCCCTTTATTCCCTTTGTGTTGGGATGATGTTATCATCGGGCAACGATGCCGCCAATGCCGCTGCGATATCGGTGGGTGGAAACATAGAAAACTTTTGCAAACTTATGAACCAAAAGGCAAAGGATTTGGGGATGAAAAATACATCCTTTGAAACACCATCGGGCCTTGACGGAGAGCATCACTATTCCACCTCCTACGATATGGCACTTCTTGCCATATACGCTATGAAAAACGATACCTTCAAAAAACTTGCATCGGCAAAATCAATGAAGATATCCTTCGGAACGCCAAAAAGGGAATGCACCTACTATAATCACAACAAACTGCTTTCATCCTACAAAGGAGCGGTGGGTGTTAAGACGGGATTTACCAAAAAATCGGGGCGGTGTTTAGTGTCTATGGCAGAAAGGGATGGGGCATCCCTCGTATGCGTTACCCTGAATACGGGGGATGACTGGAACGTACATAAAAAACTTTTCGATTTTGGATTTGAACAGTTTACCGACTTCGAAGCAGGAAAGGATATATCTCTATCTACCCTCCCCCTTGTAGGCGGAGAAAAATGCACCGTGGATATTCTAATTGAAGAAAAAATAATTAAAATCCCAAAAGATTTAGTCGAAAAGGTGAAACTTTCGGTGCAAGTTGAGCCCTTTGTATATGCCCCCACATACAAAGGCGACGTGGTGGGGGAATATTTTTATCATTTTGAGGGGCGGGAAATCTTCCGAGGAATGATATATTTGAATGAGGATATAACTCTTAAACCCTGCAATCCTGTAAAACTCTTTTTTGAGAGGTTGTTTTATAGTTTTAGGCGAATGCTGTGAAAAAATTGAGAATTGAAAATGGAAAATTATTGTGTCGGGATAAATCCCGACGATTTGGAAATGTTTGTGGTACAATTCCATGGCGCCCCTTGCCTAAAGGGGAGAGAGCCACGCAAGGCGTGGCGAGGGGATAAAAAGTTTTGTTTTCTCATTAGGTTTTGTAGTAATATATGTATCCCTCCACCGCTAACGCGGTCCCCTTCCCGTAAAGGCCTAGGGAGGCGGGTTTTATGTTCTATTCAAATAATTTTAATCCGTCGGCTTTGCCGACACCTTACTTCTTCACTATTCACTATTACTTATTACTTCAAAAAAAGCAGGTCTCACGACCTGCTTTTTTGTTATTCATCTATTGCCATTGTTGCTCGGGCGTTTAGGGTTTGGTCGGCAAAGTTGCCGGATACCGCTTCATAATATCCCTGCACCGCCACCATTGCGGCATTATCTCCGCAATATTTTAGGTCGGGGCGATAAAATTCTATCCCACGTTTTTTGCACTCACCCTCAAGTTGTCGGCGAAGAAGTGCGTTTGCCGAAACACCACCTGCAAGGGCTAATTTTTTATATCCTAATTCGGTTGCCGCCTTGATTGCCTTTTCGGTTAAAATATCGCACACGGTTTTCCTCACCGATGCGGCAAGGTCATCACGATTTAAGGTTTCACCCTTTTGGTTTGCATTGTGAATGGTATTTATAACCGATGTTTTTATCCCCGAAAAACTAAAGTCATAAGGGGTATCCAGTCGGGGTTTTGGGAATTTATAAGCATCGGGATTTCCGCCTTCCTCGGCAGATTTATCGAGATGCACACCGCCTGGATATGGAAATCCCATAGCACGGGCAGTTTTGTCGAAACACTCCCCTGCGGCATCATCCCTCGTATGACCTATCACCTTAAAATCGGTATAGTCCTTAACCTCTACAAGATGAGAATGCCCACCCGATACAACGAGGCACAAAAAGGGTGGCTCCAAATCGGGGGAAGTAATATAATTCGCGGCGATATGGGACCTTAAATGATGCACGGGGATAAGGGGTTTATTTATGGATAAACTAAGTCCCTTGGCGAAGTTTACTCCAACCAGTAATGCACCTATAAGTCCCGGAGCGTATGTTACTGCTACGGCGTCGATATCGTCGAGGGATACGTTAGCATCCTTTAACGCTTTATCTACCACACCGCAAACGTTTTCGGTATGACAACGGGATGCAATTTCGGGGACAACTCCCCCGAATTCCACGTGACGTTCAATTTGAGAATTTATCACCGAGGATAATACCTCTCTACCCTCGCAAACCGAGGCGGCGGTATCATCGCAGGATGACTCTATTGCTAATATCTTCATAAAAAATCCTAATTTCTACCTAATCGGTTATTGGCTTTTTGTGCCGCTTTTGAAAGGGCATCGGTTACCGAAACGTTATCATTTATAACCGATAAAACCGCATCGGCAATATATTCTTTAATAATGTTTTCACCGCTCACCGAGGATATGCTCTTTGCATCTTCCAAAGCGATCATAAATACCTTCATATTATCGTTATTAAATGCGGTGTTTTCTTGCGCTTTTGTAAGGGTGGGGATTTTAGAATTGCGTCCGCAATAGTTTACTTGATATGCTTCGGTGGTGCAATAATAGGTGATAAAATCATAGGCACCCTGTGCTTTATTAACGTCGTTGTTATTTACAACACTATATCCGTTCACCTTAAAGATGGAGGGATTTTCTCCACTTGTAAGGGCAGGGTTTTCTGCCGCTTCAAAGTTTGCCTTTGCACCGCTGCCAAAGGTGCCGTTATATCTTACGGAAGACACCTCAAAAAATGCGGTTTTGCCCGAATAAAATTCTCCGTTCTTCCAAGTGGAAGATGCAAGATTATTTTTATATAAATCGGCAATAAGGGTAAGGGCTCTTTCACCCATAGCACTGTTAAATTCCACCGATTTCATATCTTCAGAATAAAGTGTGCCGCCGCAACGGTAAAGCCAAGAGATAAAGGTATCGGCAACTGCTATTTTATCCTGTGCATCAAAGAGTCCAACGGGAGCGTTTTTGTCGGAATAATTTTCGGTTATCTTTTTTGCTTGATCTACCAATTCATTATAGGTTTTGGGAGCATTTTCTATCTTGGCAAAATTGAAAATGTCTAAATTATAGGCAAGGCAGGTGGTTTCGGCATCAAGGGGAATGCCGTAAACCGAAATACCGTTAGCCATGGTTCTATATACGTTAGATACAAAATCGCTTTGATATTCCCAAGCACCGAAGTTGGATAAATCCCAAAGCAACTCGGATTTTGCCGCTGTTTGCATATCTCCGCTACCAAGATAAACTATATCGGGGGCTTGTCCCCTTGCTTTTGCTTGATTTAATCGGGTTAAGATATTTCCCGTAGGTGCGGTTAATATTTTAACCTCGTAGGAATCGGAGGTTTTGTTATAAGCATCCACCGCCTCTTTAAGGGTGCGGTCGGTACTACTTCCCCAAACCGTGATTGTGATCTTTTCATTTTCGGTTGCGGATGAGGTATTCATAGAGGATGTATCGACAGGGATTTCTTCACCCGAAAGAGTGTATGTTGCAATTACATCCCCCGATTTATCATACTTTTGAACCACCATTTTGTTCTTCAAAAGGGTTTTATAATCCACTATTTCTTTTGAAAGGGTATCATCCTCAAAAAGTTTAATATACTCCCCTTCTTCAACGTTAAAAAACATCTTTCCGCTGCGTCTTTCGCTCTCTAAAAAGTCGGAAAGGTCGTTATAATTCCAAAGACACAATTCATCAATGTCGATAGTGCCTGTTTGGGTTATCACCGAAGATACGTCGGTCTTGGTTTCGGGGACTTCGGTGGGTTTGCATCCCGCCAAAGATAAAATAACCATCACCAAAACAAGTGTAGCGGATAATATTTTATTCCTTTTTGAATACATAAAAAGCATCCTTTCAAGGTAAGTAGTATAAATAATGAGTGGGCCTGTAAGCCGGGTTCTGTTCGGTAAAACCGTGGCGGTCATCTATCTCGACGGCGGGTTACCCCGTCCGCTCTAGCCATCCTTCAAAACACGTCGAGCAAACGTATAGTTTCGGTCGATGTTGCACCGGATAGGGTTTACATGGCTGCGAAGTCTCCATCGCACCGGTGAGCTCTTACCTCGCCTTTCCACCCTTACCGTATAAACGGCGGTATATCTCTGTTGCACTTGCCCTAAGGTCGCCCTCGGCGGCGGTTAGCCGTTATCCTGCTCTGTGGTGCCCGGACTTTCCTCATACAAACAAATTGCACGCGATCGCCCAACCCACTCATTCACCCTATATAATAACCTATATATGTGTAAAAGTCAAGTTGTGGGGTTTACAAGAGGAATGTTATTTGATATTATAAAGGGGTGAAAGATATATTTTGAATGAGGTTTTTATATGAATATTGTAATTATCCGCCACGCCGACCCCGATTATTCTATTGACTCCCTTACACCGCAGGGTAGAATCGAGGCGGAACTTTTATCAAAAAGAATATCTAAAATGGATATTAAAAATATCTATTGTTCACCTCTTGGCAGGGCAAAGGATACCGCCGAGCCCACCCTCAAAAAGATGGGCAGAGAGGCGGAAATTCTTGATTGGCTCAGGGAATTCCCCGCAAAGATTATTGAGAAAGACGGCAAACCAAACGTGGTTTGGGATAGAATGCCCGCAGTTTGGACTAAATATCCCGAAAGTTATGCAAAAGACGGTTGGTATAACACCCCCGTTTATGAAAACACCGACGTCAAAGAGTGCTACGATAAGGTTTGCAAAGGCCTTGATGAACTAATCGAAAAACACGGATACAAAAAAGAAGATGGATATTATAGAGCCGTATCTCCAAACCGAGATACCATCGTGCTGTTTTGTCATTTTGGGGTGGAGTGCGTACTTCTTTCCCGTATTTGGAATATCTCCCCAATGGTGCTTTGGCACGGAATGGTGTGCCTCCCCACAGGTGTAACGGTGCTCACCACCGAGGAAAGGGAGGAAGGCATAGCATATTTTAGATGCAGTCGCTTTGGAGATTTATCCCATTTGGATAAAGAGGGTGTCCCTCCCTCATTCTCCGCCCGTTTTTGCGAAACTTATGATAGTTGGGATGAAAGACATTAAAAATAAAAAAACAAATAACTTTTCGCCAAAAAACACTTGAAAATTCAACTGAATTGTGATATTATTCATTGGCACGCGGGCGTGGCGGAATTGGCAGACGCGCTAGACTTAGGATCTAGTGTCAACGACGTGGGGGTTCAAGTCCCTTCGCCCGCACCAGAAAACGACAGATTCCGACAGGAATCTGTCGTTTTCAACTAAATCCACCCTTACGGGTGGGTGAAATATTGCTTTGCAATGTGAAATACGCCTGCGGCGTGTGAAATTCGCCTCGACGGCGAGTGGGTAGATTTAATTTCACTTTCTGCGGTAGCAGAAAATTTCATAATTCACACAGGGAATTATTTCACCGTGAGCGCAAGCGAACGATTTCACTAAAAGCTGTGAGAGTTCGAAGTCATACGCAAAAACGGCAAAAATATCTTTTTTGTAGCCCATAGACAAAAAGGACTCTAATCGAATACGATTAGAGTCCTTTTCAACTAAAACTAAAACATTTTCAAATCATATTAAAAACCCCCTCTATGTAGAGGGGTTTTTATATTTAGGATTTATTATTTCTTGGAGATTGCGAGTTTTGCCTTTGCAACGATGTTTTCGGTGGTGAGGCCATATTTTGCTAAAACTTCGTTTGCGGGGCCTGAGGTGCCGAATTTATCTTCAACACCAACCATTTGCACGGGAACGGGACATTCAGCGGCTAAGGTTTCGCAAACTGCTCCGCCAAGACCTCCGATTACGGAATGTTCCTCTGCGGTTACAACCGCTCCGGTTTCTTTTGCGGCCTTTACAACCAATTCTTTATCTAAAGGTTTAATGGTATGGATATTGATAACCCTTGCATCAATGCCCTCCGCTTTAAGTTGTTCGGCGGCTTCAAGTGCCATACTTACCATAATACCTGTGGCGATAATGGTAACGTCCTTACCGTCTTTGAGCTGTACACCCTTACCGATTTCGATTTCATAATTATCATCGAAAATCATAGGACAGGCGGCTCTGCCAAAACGGAGATATACGGGGCCGTAAAATTCTGCGGCGGCTCTTACACATGCCTTTGCCTCGTTGCCGTCGGCAGGAGAAAGAATTGTCATACCGGGGATGGTACGCATAAGGGCGATATCCTCGTTGCATTGGTGGGTTGCACCGTCTTCACCAACAGATAAACCTGCGTGGGTGGCGGCAATTTTTACGTTAAAATGTGGATATCCAACTGCGTTTCTTACGATTTCGTATGCTCTGCCTGCGGCAAACATTGCAAAGGATGAGCAGAATACAAGTTTTCCTGCGGCGGTAAGACCTGTGGCTACACCAACGAGATTTTGTTCTGCGATACCGCAGTTAAAGAAACGTTCGGGATATTGTTTTTTGAATACACTTGTCTTGGTTGCACCCGAAAGGTCGGCATCCAACACGATAAGATTTTCATATTTTGCACCGATTTCGGCAAGGGCTTCACCGTATGCCTCACGGGTGGCTTGTTTTTTTACATCTGCCATTGTGTGTTACCTTCCTTTCTACTTATTTAATTCTTCCATAGCAGAGTTTAATTCTGCCATAGCGATTTCGTATTGTTCATCATTGGGAGCAGAACCGTGCCAAGCGGCCTTGTTTTCCATAAAGGATACGCCCTTACCCTTAGTGGTATTCATAATGATTGCGGTGGGCATTCCTTTAGTTTCTCTTGCTTTATTGAAGGCATCTTCAATTTCGCTGAAGCAATGTCCGTTAATTTTGATAACGTTCCAATTAAATGCTTCAAACTTTTTATCAATGGGATCGGGGCTGTTAACGTCGGCTAAACAACCGTCAATTTGAAGATTATTGTTATCGATAATGGCACAAAGGGTATCAAGTTTTTTAGCACCTGCAAACATAGCGGCTTCCCAAACCTGACCTTCTTCCAACTCGCCGTCACCCATAATGGAATATACTCTGAAAGCATCTCCGTCAAGTTTTGCGGCAAGTGCCATACCGGTTGCTACCGAGATACCTTGTCCCAAAGAACCGCTACTCATATCTACACCGGGAGTACCCTTCATATCGGGATGTCCTTCAAGATAAGAGTCGAGTTTACGGAAAGTTTTAAGGTCCTCAACGGGGAAGTAACCTCTGTTTGCCAATACGGAATAAAGGCCGGGAGAACAGTGTCCCTTAGAAAGCACCATTCTGTCGCGGTTTTCCATTTTAGGGTTTTTGGGGTCGATATTCATTTCTTTGAAATAGAGATATGCCAAAACATCACTGATGGAAAGTGAACCGCCGGGATGACCCGATTTTGCCGAGTGAACTGCTTCAATTATGCCCATTCTGATTTTACAGGCGGTAATTTTAAGCTCTTTTTTTGTCTTACAATCCAAGATAATTCCTCCTATATTTGGCTGGTTTCTTTATCTTTTACCAGTCTTTCAATATGCTTTATAAAATCCGCTACGGCACCCTCCTCACAGGGACAGGTAACGTATCGGGCTATAGCCCTTAAATCTTCGGGAGAATCTCCCGTTAAGGCGGAGTATCCCGCCGCTTTAAGCATTTCGACGTCGTTATAATAGTCGCCGATAGCATAGACGTTTTCAATATCAACGTCAAAAATCTCACAGTACTTTTTTATCGCCTTGCCCTTGGATGCATCAATGGGCAAAATTTCAAAAAGTCCTTCTTCACTACGAAGAAAATAGTAGGTATCGGTGGACTTGTCTTTATAATACTCCGCCACCTCATCAATAACCTCTTTGGTGCCCGTAATAAGTATCTTATGCCACTTTTCCTCGGGCAATTCCTCAAGATTATAGACCTTGAACTCTCCGTTTTCGTTGATGATATGCCTTACCGACCGCTCTGATTTTTTTATACAGTAAAGGGTACGGTCAACGTGGATTTCAACCCCCACGTCGGCAAATTTTTCTATTGCTTCGGGGATATGTTTCTTTGCATCCTTTGGAAGCAGGGTACAATAAAAACTTTTACCCTTTTCGAAGTCATAAATTTCTCCACCATTATAAATAATGCAAGGCGTATTGACACGGATTTGGTCGATTACCTTTTTCGCGGTGCCCACCGCCCTGCCGGTAGCAAGGGCAAATCGGCCTCCGTTTTCTATGAAGTAATTTATTGCATCAATATTCTCTTTTGGGATTGTTCTTTTATAGGTGGATAATGTTCCGTCAATATCGGAAAAAAGAACACAGTTTTCAAATATCATTTTAAGACAAACTTTCTAACTGTTTTGCAAAATATTCGGGGAGTTCACTGTCAAACTCAAGATACTCACCCGAAATGGGATGTATAAAACCAATTTTTTTTGCATGAAGACATTGTCCCTCAAAGGTAAGTCCCTTTTTCATTCCACCGTAAACCTCGTCTCCCAAAATGGGATGCCCCATATAACTTGAATGAACGCGTATCTGATGAGTTCTTCCCGTTTCGAGTTTGAATCTGACGTGGGAATATCCATCGTATCGCTGTAAAACTTCGTAATGGGTTATGGCTTCTTTGGAATTTTTAAGGGTAACCGCCATCTTTTTGCGATGGGTGGGATGTCTGCCGATGGGAGCATTTATTGTACCCGTATATTCCTTAAAACAACCGATAATTATACCCTCGTATTCACGGGTAAAGGAGTGTTCCTTTATCTGCTCTGCCAAATGGATATGAGCAGTATCGGTCTTGGCTACAATAAGAAGTCCCGAGGTGTTTTTATCTATTCGGTGGACAATTCCGGGACGGGCAACACCGCCTATCCCCGATAAACTATCACCACAATGATATAAAAGAGCATTAACCAATGTGCCGTCGGGATTTCCCGCGGCGGGATGCACCACCATTCCCTTTGGTTTGTTTACCACAAGTAAATGTTCATCCTCAAAAACTATTTGGAGGGGGATATTCTGAGGGGTGTTTTCATCCTCTTTCGGGGGAGCAATTTCCACCGAAATTTCTTCTCCTTTACCTACCTTTAAACTTTTGTCGGCAGGTTCCCCGTTTACAAGCACCTTGCCTTCACGTATCAGTCGGGCGGCGGTGGAACGGGTAAAACTTTCCTCTAAAACACACAGTGCCGAGTCAAGGCGGAGGGGTTTTTCAAATTGGGCAATATAGATTTTATTCTCCATCCTGCACCTCGTTTTTAGGTTGGGATGCCTTTTCTTCATTTTTTGCCTTTATTGTGTCAATCAGCAAATAGAGAACAAGCATTCCTCCCCCAACAGATACGGCTATATCTGCCACGTTAAAGGAGAAGGGAAACCAGGATACGGGGAAAAGCATAAAGTCGGTAACATATCCTACAAATATTCTGTCTATAAGGTTTCCTATTCCGCCACCGATAACAAGTGCCACACTCCAGGTGAAGAGCAAACTTTCCCTTCCCCATTTAGAAAAGAGGGCAATAATACCAAGCACAATGGCAATGGCGGTAACGGGAATAAGCAACCATCCGGCACCGGAGAGAGTTCCCATTCCGGCACCGGTATTGTGTAGATAGTTGTACTGCAAAATATGGGGGATAATGTAGGTACCGTTAAGTGACGTACCATATCCCGACACGATATTTTTTGTAATCTGGTCTAAAACCACTACAATAACAGCACAGATTAAGGGGGGTAACACCCTTTTAAGAGTTGCCTTCATTATTTAAGAACTCCGGCACAACGGCTGCAAAGGGTGGGATGTTCGCTATCACTTCCAACGGTGTCGGAATAGATCCAGCAACGTTCGCATTTTTCGCCTTCGGCTTTTGCAACCGATACTGAAAGTCCTTCAACATCCCCCTTGAAAGCACCTTCTCCCTCTGCGATTTCAACCTGAGATACAATAAATACTGCGGGGAGAATATCCTCAACACCCTTTACAAAGTCAAGGATTTCGCCCTCGGCAAAGAGGGTAACCTTGGCATCGAGGGATGAACCGATAACCTTTTCGTTACGGGCATTTTCAAGTGCCTTTTTAACATCATCACGGATTTGATGAATTCTGTCCCAACGGGCGATAAATTCATCATCAACCTTAACCTCAAAGGTCTTGGGGAATTCGTTGTAAAGAGCGTGACGGGCATCCTGGGATGCGGAGTGGGGCATATATCCCCAAATTTCTTCGGAGGTAAATGCAAGGATAGGTGCAACTAAAAGTGTTAAGGTTTCGAGCACCTTGTAGATAACGGTCTGAGCGGCATGGCGGGTTTCGCTATCCGCTTTTTCGCTATATAATCTATCCTTAATTACGTCGAGATAGAAGTTAGACATATCTACAACGCAGAAATGGTGGATAGCGTGATATACGTTATAATATTCGTACTTTTCATATCCCTTGGTAACCTTTTCAATAAGGTTATTAAGGGCGTTTAATGCCCAGATATCAATATCCTTTAACTTATCGTCAGATACAGCATTAACGTCGGGGTTAAAGTCGCCGATACAGCCAAGAATAAATCTTGCGGTGTTACGGATTTTTCTGTATCCTTCGGAAAGTTGTTTAAGAATTTCGGGGGAGATACGGATATCGGCGTGATAGTCGGAGGATGCAACCCACAAACGGAGAATTTCTGCACCGTATTGTTTTACAATGTCGTCGGGGTTAATGCCGTTGCCCAAAGATTTGGACATCTTTTTGCCTTCGCCGTCAACAACCCAACCGTGGGAGATAACGGTCTTGTAGGGTGCCTGACCGGTTACTGCAACCGAGGTGAGCATTGAGGATTGGAACCAACCTCTGTATTGGTCTCCGCCTTCGAGATATACGTCGGCAGGCCATTTAAGATAGGGACGGTTTTTGCATACTGCAAGGTGGCTTGAACCGGAGTCAAACCAAACGTCCATAATATCCTTTTCCTTGGAAAAGCCCTCTTTGTTTCCGCAATGGGGGCAGGTGAAATCATCGGGGAGGAAGTAGTCGGCATCATTTGAGAACCAGGCGTTGGTTCCCTCTTTACCGAAAATTTCGGCAGTTTTGTTCATTGCCTCAAAATCTATAATCTCTTTACCGCACTTGTCGCAGTAGAATACGGGGATAGGTACACCCCATTTTCTCTGACGGGAGATACACCAGTCATTACGCTCTCTTATCATAGACTGGAGGCGGTCATGACCCCATTCGGGAATCCATTCAACCGAATCTACCGCTTTTATGGCATCTTCACGGAAATCGGAAATAGAGCAGAACCATTGGCTGGTGGCTCTGAAGAGAACGGGTTTCTTACATCTCCAACAATGGGGATATTGGTGAACTATCTTTTTAAGGGCAAATAAATTGCCGGTGGAATCAAGTTTCTTTGCAATTGCCTTGTTGGCATCATCGGTGGAAAGACCTGCAAATTCACCTGCTTCGGCGGTGAGGATACCCTTATGGTCAACGGGTACAACGATGGGAAGTTCAGGGTATTTTTTACATACTTCAAAGTCCTCTACACCGTGACCGGGGGCGGTGTGAACGCATCCTGTACCGCTCTCTAAGGTTACGTGATCACCAACAATAACAAGGGATTCTCTATCTAAGAAGGGATGTTCGGTGGTGATGTATTCAAGGTCGGAACCTTTAACGGTGCCAAGCACTTCATATTCGGTAATTTCTGCGGCGGCAAGGGCGGATTCATAAAGGCCTTCTGCCATTACGTAGAATTCATCCCCTGCTTTAATGAGGGCATAATCAAAATCGGGACCAAGGCAGATAGCCACGTTGCCGGGGAGGGTCCAGGTGGTGGTGGTCCAGATTACAAAGTAGGTGTTAGAAAGGTCTGCTCCCAAGGGTGCGAGGATACCTTTATCATCCTTAACACGGAATTTTACGTAGATAGAATGACAGGGGTCATCTGCATATTCAATCTCGGCTTCTGCAAGGGCGGTATCGCATTCGGGACACCAATAAACGGGTTTAAGTCCCTTATAGATATATCCCTTGTTTGCCATTTCGGCAAATACCTTAACCTGAGTTTCTTCAAAATCGTGGGTTAAGGTGATGTAGGGATTAAACCATTCACCGATACATCCCAAACGGCGGAACTGGGCACGTTGGGTATCGAGATAACCTAAAGTAAACTCCCTGCAAAGGTCGCGGAGTTCGGTATCGGGAATGGTAGAGTCTGCAGTAATACCTGCCTTTGCTCTTGCCTTAAGTTCGGTGGGAAGACCGTGGGTATCCCAACCGGGTACAAAGGGAGCGTTAAAGCCCGCCATATTTTTATAGCGGACAATGAAATCCTTAAGAACTTTATTAAGGGCGGTACCCATATGGATATCACCGTTTGCATACGGAGGGCCGTCGTGAAGGACAAAGAGGGGTTTGCCCTCGTTAAGTTTGATGCGTTCTTCGTAAATTCCTTCCTTTTCCCAATTTTCAAGGGCAACGGGTTCTTTTTGGGGAAGTCCTGCCCTCATGGGGAAATCGGTGGAGGGCAAATTCATTGTACTGTTGTAATCTTGAGCCATTATATTTTACTCCTTTATGTTAGGATGATATTATACTAAATTAAAATTCTTCCTCTTCTACGTTAAGAGAAAAACCGTTTTCTACGTTATAATCATCGTCAATGTTGATAGGTTTTGATGCGATGGGAAGGGGGATATCTTCGGGAGATACAAAGTTTGCTTCTCTATCTTCAGCAACAACTCCGATATTTTCTTCCATAATTTCCTCAACAACCTCTGCAACCATATCATCTTCGGTGATTTCGGGTTCTTCTTGGGCGGGTTCTTCCTTCGCTTCGGGAATATATTCCACTTCGGGACCCTTTTTCATAAGTTCAAATTGTTGACGATACATATCCATTAAAGCGGCACGGAATTCGGCGGCTTGTTTTTTGGTGGCTTCGAGTTGCATAAGTTCTACTTTGCAGTTTTCCTCTGCATCTTTAAGCATATTATCTGCCTTTTGTTTTGCTTCGTTCATAACGGCGGTTGCCTTTTCTTTTGTTTCATTTACAATGGCAACGGATTTTTCTTGAGCATCATAAAGCATTTCTTCCGCCTTTTTCTTGGCGGCGGCAAGGGCTTCGTCGGTAATCTTTTGGGTTTCGGCAGAGAGTGCTTCGGCATTTTCGTTTGCCTCTCTCATAATTTGGTCGGCGGAGCGTTGTGCGGTAAGCAATGCGTTACGGATACTGTCTTCATCATTACGATATTCTTGAACCTTGTCGGCAAGAATTTCGAGTTTAGATATTAAAGATGCATTTTCGGCGGTGAGTTTTTCTATGGTTTCAACCGCTTGGTCGAGAATTGCATCTACCTCTGCAGTTTTATAACCGCGACCTGCACGGCCAAAGGTTGCATTTTTTATTTCGTTTGCTGTAATCATTACAAATCCCTCTTTTTTCTTTCTCTATATGAATGTTTATAAGCAAAGTTTCTTTATAGATGAGTGAACAAAAATTTATCTTTAGAAATCTTTAAAAAATGCCGGAATTTTCTAACTCATCCATCAACATATCTCCGGTGATGTTTACGTTGTAGGGGATGATAAGATAGGTGCGAACTGCTACCTTTTTAATGGAGCCACCGTTAGCATAGGCAACACCGCTTAAAAAGTCGATAAGACGACGGGCGGGGGCTGCATCGATTTCTTCCATATTAAGAACTACGGTGCGTTTTTTATTCAAACTATCACCAATAGATTTTGCCTCTTCAAAACCGTGGGGTTTTGCAAGAACAACCTGAAGTTGGGTGGTGGCGTGAATATTTACCACCTTGTTGTTGCGGTCGGAATATGATACATCCTCATAGTAGGAGGGGGTGCGGATATCCATATCCTCTGCCTCGTCCACAAAATTATCCTCTTTGTCTACAGGGGCATTAAAAAAGCCCTTCATTTTTTCCATAATTCCCATTTTCAAATCCTCCTGTTTTATGTAAATGATATTTATTTATATATTCTTTTTCCAAAAAGGGATGAACCCACCCTTACCATTGTGGCACCCTCTTCGATAGCAAGTTCGTAATCGGAAGACATACCCATAGATAATGTGGTCATCATTATATTATCTATGCTTTTCTCCCGAATGTCAATAAACAACCGATAAATATTTGAAAAAATTTCTCGCATTTTGTCGGTTTCGTCGCAAATAGGGGGGATTGCCATAAGTCCCTCCACCTTAATACCCTCTAAAGTGGCACATTTTTCACAAAGATTTAGCATCTCTTTTGGGTCGGCACCGCTTTTAGATATCTCTTCACCAATATTCACTTCCAAAAGCACGGGGGTAACAATTCCCTTTTCCAAACTTCTTTTGGATATTTCGGCGGCTAATCTTTCACTGCCTACCGACTGTATCATCGATACGGTACCCACAAGTTTTGCCACCTTGTTGGTTTGCAAATGACCGATAAAATGACGCTTTTCGATAGGTGCTATAAGGTTTGGAAGTTTTTCAAAATATTCCTGCACCCTGTTTTCCCCCATGTGGGTTAGTCCCTTTTCAAAAGCATAATTTATAACCTCAACGGGGACAGTTTTTGTGGCGGCAAGAAGGGTGATATCATCGGCACATCTGCCCGATTTTTTTGCGGCAACCGATATTCGTTCTTTTATGTAGTCAAAGTTTTCGTCAAATATCTTCTTTTTCTCTAAAATTTCATCCATTTACCGCACCACCTTTCCGTCGGATAGGTTAGTCCCCTTAGTAATAACCTCATCAAAAACCCTTAAAGTGCCTGGGGTTTTGGGATCGTATTCTACCACCGCAAAACCGGTATCTCTGTAAAGCACGTTAACAGGAACGAATTTTGCAGTAACACCCGAAAGAACGTAAACACCTGTTACGCTGTTATCTACCATACGGATAGCGGAACTATTAACCCTGAGTCCGTCGTAGGTTTTAATGCAAATTTCAATTTTCTCTTTTCTACCGAGGGCTAAACCTTCGTCCATTTCACTGCAAGATAAAATAAGCATAGTTTCTTTTTTTGCAGCATCGGTATGGGCTTTATATACGGTGCATTTTAGTTGCTTTGAACTAAGCATTGGGATATTTACCCTAACACTTGTTCCCGAACGAATATCTAAAGAGGAATTGTAGGGTACTACGGTGGAGATATACCACTCATCGGAGGAACAAACGCGACCAATGGCGGTATCTTTTACCTCTTTAGGTGTGGAGGTAAGTGCCGATTTAATATCCGACACCGATATTTCATCTATTTTTTTCACCGAAAGGATATCTTCGTATCCGTCGGAACTTTTAATGAAAAATCCCGCCTTTTCGGTACGGACTTCTCCTTTAGGATTGAGGGTTTCTACAAGTGCATCACGCTCGGCGGTGAGTTTGGATATATATCCTGCAACACCTGCCGACTGCCCTGTGGCAATTTGTTTTTTGTTTAGATTTTCAAGGAGATTTGCTTTGGATGTTACGAAGGTATCGTATTTCCCGCTTTCTGCCGAATCAACGTATTCAAGAAGGGTTTCATCTATTTTACCCTCAAGGGCTTGAGCATTGGCGGCAACGTTGTTGGAGGTTTCAAAACCACCTAAAGAATCTAAAGTTTTATTTATTTGGGCGACGCGAGTGTGATTTTTTGCACCCTCTTCATCGGCATATACATCCGCTACAACACTGCCCGCTACTATCTTACTTCCGTTTTCGGCGTTGTATGCAAGTATGCCGTCGGTTTCACGATAGATAATGCTTTCTTCTCTGAATATAAAAGCATCGGCGTTTATGGTTTCACTGCACTCATAGGTGATAGCATAATCGGTTTCGATGTTTTTTGTGGTGGATACTACAATCATATATCCCATATAGGCAACCACCGACAAAGCCATTACTATATAGATACCCTTTTTTATCCAAGGGGATGAGGTCTTCTTTTTTTCATAACTTTTACGTCCTTGTGTTTCCCTTTGTTGTGGACGTTCTTTTGTTTCTCTCTCCCTCATACTATCACTCCTTCGTGGGAATTTTTACGCTAAAAATTTACTGCTTGATTATCAAGCAACTGAACCCTTTGAAAGGGTACGATGGTGGAAACGGCGTGTTTGTATACGATATTTTGACGTCCCTCGTTGTTTAGAACGATGGTGAAATTATCGAACCCCGTTACCGTTCCTTTGAACTGAAAACCGTTGGTTAAAAATACCGTTACGGTTATGTTTTGTTTTCTTGCTTGGTTTAGGAATGCATCCTGCAAATTCATTTGTTGTGACATAGTTTTTTTACTCCTTTTTTTGGGGGGTGCAATCTCTAATCCAAAGTTTGTTTTGCAAAGGCGAATTTTCGCTCACTCTACGTTAAAATGCTCGCAAATACACAAAGTATTTGGCTGCGCTTTGTGCCTTGATTGACCAAAAATTCGCACTTTTCAAAATCTTCGACCTCAAAGAGGAGTTCTTTTGAAATTTTTCAGTCATATCAATCGAGATTTTCACGCTTAGGGTGGAAACAATCAAATTTTCCTCTTTGAGGCAAATTTGGATTGGAGTTTGAACCCCTATAATTTTTTCGGAACAGGTATGGACAACCCGTCCGTGGAGTAATTATATCACTAATTTCCAGAATTTTCCATTATTTCTATTGCTTTTTCTATAACTTTCGTGCGACTGTATTCGACACCATCTTCAAAAGAGTCGGGATATATCCAATTAACCCTTTCATCCCGTCTAAACCAAGTGAGTTGACGTTTGGCATATCGGCGGGATTCTTGTTTCACCTTTTCAATGCAGGTTTCAATATCGGCTTCCCCCAAAAGATAGGGAATAAACTCTTTATATCCAATGGCGGCAATAGATACCTCTTGGCCATATTTATCGAAAACGCATTTGACCTCATCTAACATTCCGCTTTGCACCATAATATCTACTCGGCGGTTGATGCGGTCATAAAGGATATCACGATTTTGAAAGTTAAGTCCAATAACGCAGGGGTCATAGGG
>JAFVID010000107.1 GCA_017474205.1 Clostridia bacterium
AGAGGGTGAATTTATCCTTCGTTTTATGACATCCCATCCCAAAGATTGCAGTTTGGAACTTTTAGAGGCAATAAGGGACTGCGAAAAGGTGGAACGCCATCTGCATCTGCCCTTCCAGTCGGGGAACAACAGGGTGCTTAAAGAGATGAACAGGGGATACACAAGGGAACATTATCTGTCCCTTATAGAAAAGGCAAAGGAACTTATCCCCGATTTAACGCTGACAAGTGATGTTATAGTCGGTTTCCCCGGAGAGACCGAGGAGGAGTTTGAAGACACCTTATCGCTGGTCAAAGAGGTGGAATACTCCGCCCTTTTTACCTTCATTTTTTCTCCCAGAGAGGGAACAAAGGCATCTAAAATGGAAGACCCCGTTCCCTACGAAGAAAAATCCCGATGGTTTACAAAACTCCTTCGGGCACAGGAGGATATATCCGAAAAACACAACAAGGCACAGATGGGAAAAATCCTTCACGTTCTTTGCGAAGAGATAAATGACGGTATAATCACAGGTCGTACAAGCAACAATATAGCGGTGGAGTTCGAGGGTAGCGAAGATATGCTCAACACCTTTACAGACGTTGAAATTGTGAAGTACGGCAGAGCTTCCCTTAAGGGAAAAATTAAAAGGTAAATCAGAAACAGTTACTTGTTTCTCAAAATAAAAATTATTTTAAAAAAGGAAGTATTAAAAATGGACGTTATTAAAATTGCCAGAGAATTAGGAGCAGCAATTCAAAAGGAAGAGGCATACAAAAAGTATCACGAAGCCCGTCTTGCTAACGAAAAGGATGACGAACTTAACGATAAAATCGGCGAGTTTAACCTTGCTCGTATGTCCCTCACCAACGAACTTCAAAAACCCGAAGCCGAAAGAAGCCAAAGCAAAATCGAAACCCTTAACAATCAACTTCAGGAACTTTACACCCAGGTTATGTCTAACGACAATATGCAAAAGTTCAACGCTGCAAAACAAGAAATGGATATGCTCACCAATCAAATCACCGGCATTATCGCTATGTGCATTGAAGGCGAAGACCCCGAAACTTGTGACCCCATTCAGGCATCTTGCACAGGTAGTTGCGAATCCTGCAGCGGATGTCATTAATTAGAGGGTTCAAAAAGTATTCTGCATTAGTCCAAAAGGGCAATCTTCCGGTGATTTTTCTCCAATTTCCTCTCGCAATGCACAAAGCATTGCTTCAAAAAAATTGAACAAAAATTTCCCGAAATCTTATCCCTTTTGAATCTAATTCGAATGACTTTTTTCACCCAACAAACTCGTTTTTCTTATTGACTTATCTCGAAATCTCCACCCTTTTTGGGGAATGTTAACACGGCCTCCCTTGCCTAAAGGGAGGGGGACCGCGTTAGCGGTGGAGGGATATTTGAGGTAATAGGTAAGAGTGAATAGGTAAGAAGTATATCCCCCAGTCAAAATCAAAGATTTTGCCAGCCCCCTAAAGGATTGGGGCCCAATATAGTTGTTATAAATCTGTTAAATGTCAAGGGGTGAAGTCATGGCTGTCAAGAATGAGTTGTCGCCAATGATGAAGCAATACAAGGCAATAAAAGAACAAAATCCCGATTCGTTGCTCTTCTTCCGTTTGGGAGATTTTTATGAAATGTTTTTTGATGATGCCGAAACTGCATCCAAGGAACTGGGACTCACCCTTACGGGAAGAGATTGCGGTTTGGAAGAAAGAGCCCCTATGTGCGGAGTTCCCTTCCACAGTTGCGAAACCTATATTGCCAAACTTGTTAAAAAAGGATACAAAGTGGCTATATGCGAACAAACCGAAGACCCTGCAAAAGCAAAGGGTCTGGTTAGCCGTGAGATTATCCGCATTATCACCCCCGGCACCGTTACCGACGGTAATATGTTAGATAGCGATACCAATAACTTTATTTGTTGTGTATACAAAAGCAAAAAAGCCCTTGCCCTTGTCTTTGCCGACTCATCCACAGGTGAACTTAATCACATTGTGTTTGAGGGCAAGAGTGCGTTATATCAGGCGGAAAATGAGATATACAAATATTCTCCCGCCGAAATTCTTCTTAACAAAGATGCCTACGACAGCGACCTTACGGGATACATAAAGGCAAAACTTTCCTGCGTTTTTGAGGTTGTTGATAATCACTATTTTGATGATGATATATCCTTTAGCGCCGTTACCCGTCAGTTTGGAAACGAGTGCATAAAAGGAAACTTTATAAAGGGTAGCGAGGGCGTAAAATGCGTTGGCGGTCTTTTAGATTATCTTAAAAACATCCGCCTTAACGACCTTCGCAGTATTAGGGAGATAAAATTTTACGAAAACGTAGAATTTATGCATCTCGATGCCGCCGCTCATCGAAATCTTGAAATCTTTTCCACCATGCGTGGGGGAGAAAACAAGGGTTCACTTTTCTGGGTGCTTGACCGCACCTGTACCCCCATGGGCAGACGACTTCTTCGTTTGTGGTTATCAAGACCCCTTACCTCGGTGGCTCCCATTTTACGAAGACAGGGTGCCGTGGGCGAACTTTACAACAATTCCTATCTTTCTGCCGAACTTCGTGACAAGATGGAAAGGGTATATGACGTTGAGCGTCTTATGACAAGAGCCCTCTACGGTTCGGCAAATGCTCCCGACCTTTTATCACTTTCGGTATCTCTTTCCCACATCGCCGAGGTGAAATCCCATCTTAAGGATGTTACCTCACCTTTACTTCGCGAAATCTATGATGATTTAGACGAAATGACCGATATCCGCTCCCTTATTGATTCATCGGTGAACGATGATAATCCCCCCACCCATTTAAGGGATGGCGGAATTATCAAGGTGGGCTACAATGCCGAACTTGATATGTTAAGGGACGATATGAACGGTGGACACGGACTTATCCTTGCCGTTGAGGAAAAAGAAAAGTCAGAAACCGGCATAAAAAATCTCAAGGTCAAATACAACAAGGTATTTGGTTATTACATTGAGGTTACCAACTCCTACAAAGATTTGGTGCCCGAACATTACATACGAAAACAAACTACCACAAACTCCGAACGATATATCACCGAAGAACTCAAAAATCTTGAAAGCAGAGTTTTGGGTGCTAAAGACCGTTCGGTGCAAATGGAGTATGAAATATTTTGTGCTATTCGTGAGACCGTTGCAAAGAACCATTCGAGAATAGCAAAATCCGCCGAGGCAATAGCAAAACTTGACGTGCTTTGTGCCTTTGGCGAAGTGGCAAGAAGAAACGGATATATTTGTCCCGAAATTGCCACCGACGGAGAAATCAGGGTTAAAAACGGACGTCATCCCGTTGTTGAAACCGTGCTTTCAAATCCCTTTGTTCCCAACGATATTTTATTAAACCAAAATGAACATCGTTGCGCCGTTATTACGGGTCCTAATATGGCGGGTAAATCTACCTATATGAGAATGACCGCCCTCATATCTATTATGGCGCAAATGGGATGTTTTGTCCCTGCCGAAGAGGCAAAGGTGAGCATTGTGGATGGTATCTACACCCGTGTTGGTGCCTCGGATGACCTTTATTCAGGGCAATCAACCTTTATGGTGGAAATGTCCGAAGTTACCACCATCCTTAAGAATGCCACCAAGAATAGTTTGCTTATTCTTGATGAGATAGGTAGAGGTACTTCCACCTATGACGGTGTATCTATTGCAGGAGCGGTGCTTGAATATATCGCATCCGAAAAATTAGGCGCAAAAACCCTGTTCGCCACCCATTATCACGAACTTACCGAAATGGAAAGTAGAATTAAGGGCGTGAATAACTATCATATTGCGGTTAAAAAACGCGGGGATGATATTACCTTCCTCCGCCGAATTTGTAAGGGTGTTGCCGAAGGCAGTTACGGTATTGAGGTAGCGGCTCTTGCGGGTGTCCCTGCAGGAGTGGTGCAAAGGGCAAAGGAAATTTTATCGCAACTTACCGCCGATGCCCCTAATGATAAAAAACCTCAAATGTCCGCCCCTGTTGAAAATACAAATATGGGACAAATGTCCTTACTTAACGAGTCTTCCCCCGTAATTGAACGACTTAAAAAGTTAGACGTAAACACTTTAACCCCCATTGAGGCACTTATGGAATTATCCTCCCTTGCCAAAATGGTGGAATAATATATTTGAAATTCATTTTTATTTTTTAAGGAGGTGCAAACACCGTGAGTAGCATTATTAACATATTAGATAAAGCCACCGCCGAACTTATCGCCGCAGGTGAAGTGGTTGAAAGACCCTCTTCGGTGGTAAAGGAACTTGTTGAAAATTCCATCGACGCGGGGGCTACTAAAATTTTAGTTGAGATAAAAAACGGTGGCACCACCTATATCCGCGTTACCGATAACGGATGCGGTATCTCCCGTGAGGACGTTAAAAAGGCATTTTTACGCCACGCCACAAGCAAGATAAAAACCGGGGATGACCTTAACGCTATCTATTCCTTAGGATTCAGAGGTGAGGCACTTGCCTCTATCTCAATGGTATCCCGTGTTGAACTTCTTACCAAACGTCCCGATGATGATATGGGCACCCTTTATAAAATTGAGGGTGGAGAAGAGGTATCTATTGACGATGCAGGATGTCCCAACGGCACCACCTTTATTGTTACCGACCTTTTCTACAACGTACCTGCCCGAATGAAGTTCCTTAAAAGGGATGTGAGCGAGGGTAACAACGTTGCCGATATTGTGGAGCGACTTGCCCTATCTCATCCTGAAATATCCTTTAGAATGTTAAGGGACGGTAAAGAAACTTTATTTACAGCAGGGGATGGGGATTTGCTTTCCGCCATTCGCGGTGTGCTTGGCAAGGTGTTTGCCACTCGACTTCTCCCCGTTGACTATGAGCGTGAGGGTATTCGCGTTTCGGGTTACATATCTTCCCCCTTTGACTCCCGCAAAAGCAGAAGTATGCAAATATTCTTTGTGAACGGTCGTTACGTTAAATCGGCCACCGCTTCGGCAGGTATTACAAAGGCATACGAAGGCTCAATGGCATCGGGTAGATATCCTGCCTGTGTGTTAAATATAGACTTCCCTGCAGAATGTTCCGACGTTAACGTGCATCCTGCAAAAACCGAGATACGTTTTATTGATGAACGCCCCATTTTTGAGGCAATATATTTTGGTGCAAAGGGTGTAATTGAACGTTCAAACATTCGTCCCGAATTTACCATAAATGCAGGAATAGGCAGAAGTCATCCCTTTATGAAAAAGGAAAGTCCTTTAGAGGTTAAGAAAAATTTAGAACAACAAAAGATTGACTTTGCTCCCAAAGAGGATGAAAAATTCAACAAGGAATTTAAGGGCACTCCCGACCAAAAACCCACTGCAGATACCCCTAAACGCACCACCGAAGAAAGGGAAAGTTTAGGTAGATATGCCGTGGAAGAACCCCTACCCGAATATAATCCCCACGCAGCATCTGAAATGAAGCGTGATGATACCTTCCCCGAACAAACCGAGGAAAGGATAGATAAAATCCGCAACACCCCCATTGATGAGTATTATAAAAATTCTCGCCAAAGTGTTGAGTTTGAATTAAAAGAATCCACAAAGATTGTGCCGAAGGTGTCAAACTATGTGGATATAGATATTGTGGTGGATGAGGATGTGAAATCCGAAAACATTCCAGAAAAAGAGAAAAACACAAGACTTACATCCTCTGATATGGTCGCAACTAATTGCGACCAGGGAACAGACATCAGTCCTGTGTTCAATAAAAAAATACCACAAACCAACGAAACTGTCAACAATGAAAGACAAAGCGAAGAAGAAAATTCTGTTGAAAAGGATATTCCCCCGATTAAGGTTGTGGGTGAACTTTTTAACACCTACGTTATGGTAGAAGTGGGTGAAAAGGTGCTGCTTATAGATAAACACGCCGCTCACGAACGTATTCTTTACGAAAAACTTCTTGCACAAAGGGGCGATGAACCGGCACAATACATTTTGCCTCTTCAAATATCCCTTACCAAAACCGAACACGCGTTGATGCTTGAAAATGCCGAAACTTTATCCAAAATGGGCATCGAGGTGGAGGATTTTGGTGGCGGTAATTTGGTGGTAAGGTCGGTACCGATGCTTTCTGAGCCCACCGACGTTAAGGGCATTGTTGAAGAAATCGCCCAGAGTTTAAGTGAGGGATGTTATCTTCCCGATGATGCCAACAAAAAGCGTATATTCCATTCTATTGCCTGCCGTGCGGCGGTAAAGGCAGGGGATGAGGTAAGCGAAAAGGATATTCTAACTTTAGCCAAGGCAATTTTTGCCGATAACTCCCTTAAAACTTGCCCCCACGGACGTCCCGTGGCAATGTGGATTACTAAATATCAACTTGAAAAACAGTTTGGTAGAATAGGATAATTTTATGTCAGAAAAAACAAAAATTTGCGTTGTGGCAGGTCCCACCGCCTCGGGCAAAACCGCCCTTGGTGTTGAGATTTGCAAACGGTTTAACGGTGAGGTAGTATCCTGCGATTCTATGCAGATATACAAAGGACTCCCCATCGCCACCGCCGTTCCAACTTTGGAGGAACGAGAGGGCATACCCCACCACCTTATGGAGTTTTTAGAGGTTAATCAAAACTTTTCGGTGGCGGATTATGTATCCCTTGCTAAAGAAAAGATTGAGGATATTACAAAAAGGGGTAAACTCCCCGTCTTTGTTGGCGGTACGGGACTTTATATATCATCCCTTTTAGATAACGTAAAGTTTGCACCTCAAAAGTTTGATGAAAATATCCGCAAAGGTTTAAATGAGCGGATTAAAACCGAAGGGTGCGAAAAACTTTATGAAGAGTTAAAATCTATCGACCCCGAAACCGCCGAAAAGATACACCCAAACGATGCTCTTCGCATTACAAGGGCACTTGAAATATATCTTTTAACGGGGGAAACCAAAACACAGCAGGTAAAACGCTCAAAGGAAGAGCCATCACCC
>JAFVID010000108.1 GCA_017474205.1 Clostridia bacterium
ATCGTCATTCCGAAGGAGCGTAGCGACTGTGGGAATCTCCCTTATTGATATTAAAGAAAAAGCGGGAGATTGCCACGAGCCTAACGGCTCTCGCAATGACAGATTGTTTTCCTACTGCAAATTTAGCAAAAAAAGATAAAAAGGAAAACTTTTTTGTGGCGCAATTTTACAAGAGGTTATCAGGGGTTATTATAGGTTATTAGTGTGTGCCACCCTAAGTCCCGCTAACAGCCACTTTCTTCCCGGGTATCGTTTTCGATACCCACGCACCAAGAGGGCACTCACTCCACAAATACAGGTATCGAAAACGATACCCACTCACTCAAGAGGGTGCTCACTCCACAAATGCGGGTATCGAAAACGATACCCAGTACCAAGAAGGATATCCCACGCAGCCACAGGTATCGAAAACGATACCCACCCCACAGGAGGAACGCACTCTTATACCCCCACAGGTATTAAAAATCATACCCAGCACAAAGAAGTACTCTTCCCATAACCACGGGTATTAAAAATCATACCCACGACACAGGGCGTGTAGGGAATTTAATGAGAATAGGGAGAATAGCGTCGCTAAACTCCCTATGTTATCTATCCCTTGCGCCAAAAATAAAGGCTATTAACGGCAAGTAACGGCTATTAAGGGTCATTAAACGAGGGCGGAGCAAAAATTTGGGCAATCCTTACTAGCCCTTATAGACCCTTACTAACCCTTAAAATAAAATATCTGCCACAAAAATTCCCCCACGATAACGCAACTATGGAAAATTATTTCTAAATTTGCATTGCAGTCCGTTGGATTGCAGACATATAGAAAGTGTTTTCGCAGTCCTTGTTAGAAAATGTGGTAGTTTTCAAAAGCGATAGGATAACGAACAACACCTATTTCTTGTATATATGCTATCGGTGTACCCACATCGATTCTTATGGCATATTACAGGTGTGGGGCATTGTATCGTTTATTATCGCAGGGTTTTACCACAACCTTCTAACAAATGAACGAAATCATCTCCACACTTTCTTTTTGCACATAACCCACCGCATAGGAGATGCTACGGTAATTTGAATTTTAACTTATATTGTGATGAAAGAAGAATTTGAAATTCTATGGATTGCTCCACATCATTCTGATGACGTAGCAAGATGTGCGAAGGTGAAACGAATTAACATGGGTGATACGTTTCATTGTCAAATTGCCAAACCGATTGGTTCGAAAAATAAAGATGTGGTAATACATCCGTGTGAGGAGAACTTTGTACCTAAGCAAAATGGCGCTCCTGCAATGTGCGACAATGATAAAGAATACAAGGATCTTTGCATAGGTGATATTCTAATTTTACAGGTTTAATTCTAAAATATTACTTTAGTAGATGACAAAAATTAATTTTTTGTCAGTTATATGATTGATTTTTTAATTAGTTATTACTTGTAAAAGTCCCTGAAAATTAGTAACTTTAAAGAAAAGTTTGACCGCTTTTTCCATGAAAGTTACGACAACTCTC
>JAFVID010000109.1 GCA_017474205.1 Clostridia bacterium
ATGTCATTTTAACACTATTACGTAAAAAAGTCAACTACATTAAAAAATAGAAAAACACCCGTTACAGAATAATCTATAACGGGTATTATACATATTATCTAATTACAATTCTCACAGCAACTTTGTTCACATTCGCTTGTGGGGAAGAATTCATCGACGGGGAATTTAATCTTTTTAAATAATTCGCAGGGATTATCGGTAGTTGCGATACATTCTTTTTCAGGTACACAAAAATCATATACCGGCATTAGCATTTGAACGTTTCGGATAAGTTGCACCACTGAAAAAAGTCCCAATGTTACAGTTACCTTCTTTGTGGCGCTTTGACAAAGTTCCAAAACGGGTTGGGCTAAATACTCTTCACCCACAGTTGCTCTTGCAACCGCTACAGGAATATTATTATATCCGCAATCGCAGTCACAACCGCAAATCGGACAAAGGTTGGTGGATAAAACAATGGGGTCAAGGGTTTGCACTGTGGCTTTAGGCATACTTCCTCTACCAATAAGTGTTGCATCATCGGAGAGAATATCATCACTTGAGAAGGTTTTAGCACTGCCATCGGTACCACATAAAATAACCTTTTTATTAAAAACAGAAAATCCGTTGACAGTTGTTCTGGTTGACGGTAAAGCGGCAGAAAATACCTCTACCTCAACCGCAAAGAAAAAGGTCATATCGACCGAATAATATCCCCTGTTAAAAGTAACGGGTTCAACATCAACAAGTACAGTAAGCAACTCAGCATTTCGGGCACGAACATTAGATGCCTCGTTAATTAACTGCTGGTCAGAAATATTGAAATATACTCTTAAGTCCTCGAGACAGTCTCTATCGCAGCAAGAATCATATACTCTTCCTGCATCAATACACACAGCTTCTTTAAAACCGTTATTGCAATCTGCCATAAACTTATCCTCCTTATGCAAAAAATATAAAGTTATGAAGGCACTGTTATTACCGATTATCATCGGCATCACTACATTCTATGTAATTGAGATTATATTGTTAATTTTTTGTTGTAATAAATTTTATTTTATGTTATTATATAATCGAATATTTGTGTAGTAAGTTCAGTTAGGAGCATTAAATTGAGGAAACATACCAATTCAACTAAATGTATCGCGTTTTGTGGTGTACTTTCGGCACTTGCTGTAGTTGTAATGTTGATAACATTTATCCCCTATTTACTTTTTATTGCTCCTGTTTTGGCTTGTTGCATTGTTGCAATCATAAATATTGAGTTAGACTATAAATACGCATTATCAAGCTATGCTGTTATATCAACCCTTTCTATCCTATTTTCTCCCGACAAAGAATCTGCTATGATATTTGTTGGAGTGTTTGGATTATATCCCTTGATTAAAGGATTCTTCGAAAATAAAATTAGATCTAACATTCTTAAATTTATATTAAAACTTTTGTATTTAAATATTACTTTGGTTATATCTTATCTTGTAATTGTATTTATATTCGGCATACCCTTAGAGGGCGTGAATGATTTAGGTAAATTTACAATTCCTATTTTAATTATACTTGCTAACTTTATGTTTATTATGAATGATGTAGCATTATCTGCGGTTTTTACCCTATATAGCAAGAAATTCAAGGGGAAGTTTTTTAAATTATGATAAATTATGATGTAATAGTTATTGGTGGCGGTGCAGCGGGGTTATTGTGTGCAGGGACTGCCATTAGAAATAACAAAAGTGTTCTTATATTAGATAAGAATCCCCGTCCCGCTCGTAAGGTAATGATTACTGGTAAAGGTAGATGCAACGTAACTAACAACTGTACTCCTGAAGAATTCTTAAAAAATCTTCCCACCAACCCTAAATTTATGTATAGCGCCATATATAATTTTACCCCTTATGATACTATGGATTTATTTGAATCTTTGGGTGTGAAACTTAAAACCGAAAGAGGCAACAGAGTCTTCCCTGTTAGCGATAAAGCCGTAGACATTGTTGATGCTTTGCAAAGATACTCAAAAGGCGCAGATTACGTTTGTAATGAGGTTAGTGATATCCTTACTAAAGATGATGCTATATTCGGTGTTAAATGCCTTGATGGTACCGAATATTATGCTAATTCGATTGTTTTAGCAACGGGAGGTATGTCATATCCTTTAACCGGTTCAACGGGAGATGGATATAAATTTGCAAGAAGTTTAGGACACACAATAATCGCCCCTATTCCCTCTCTTGTGCCTATTGAATCAAATGATAGCTTTTGTTCTGATATGTCAGGACTATCTCTTAAAAACGTAACATTAACCATTAAAGAAAAGGGTAATAAAAAGCCCATTTTTAGTGAAGACGGAGAGATGCTGTTTACGCATTTTGGTATTTCAGGTCCATTAGTACTCAGTGCTTCATCCCATTTTAATTTTTCAAAAGATAAAGAATACACTTGTTTTATCGACCTAAAACCTGCTTTAGATTTCGAAAAACTTGATGCAAGGATTTTGCGAGATTTTCAAGAATTTATAAATAAAGATTTTAAAAATTCTCTTTCAAAATTAGTTCCATCGGCAATGATTCCAGTTGTTATAAAAAAATGTGGAATTCCTGCCGATACAAAGGTTAACACTATTACCAAAGAACAAAGACATCGACTCGTTAAAACGCTTAAGGAATTTTCAATATCGTTAAAATGTTTTAGGCCCATAAAAGAGGCAATTATAACGTCGGGGGGTATATCCACAAAGGAGATTAACCCCAAAACAATGGAGTCTAAAATAATTAAAGGATTATTCTTTGCAGGTGAAATCATTGACGTTGATGCTTACACCGGCGGATTTAATCTTCAAATTGCTTTTTCTACCGGCCACCTTGCCGGAATGAATGTATAAAGGATGTGTAACATTATGTTTGCAATTGCTATTGACGGCCCTGCTGGAGCAGGAAAAAGCACCATCGCTAAAGCGGTGGCAAAGGAATTATCAATCATTTATGTAGATACCGGTGCGCTTTATCGCGCTGTTGGATACTACGCTCTTTCAAAGGATAAAGATACAACAAATGTAGAAGATATTACCGCTCTTCTTTCGGAAATAAAGGTTGAGTTATCTTATGATGAAAATAACGTCCAGTCGGTACTTCTTAACGGAGAAAATGTTAGCGATAAAATCCGCACCCCCGAAATGTCCATGGCTGCATCTAACGTATCTGCTATTCCTTCGGTTAGGAAATTCCTTTTTGATACTCAACAGAATATTGCTAAAACTAATTCAGTAATTATGGATGGACGTGATATTGCATCGGTTGTGCTTCCGAATGCTGAAGTTAAAATATTTTTAACCGCCTCTCCCGAAGATAGAGCCCGTCGTCGATACACGGAACTCATTGAAAAGGGTATGAAGGTTGAATATGATGATATCCTCGAAGACGTTAAAAAACGTGATTATAACGATTCTCATCGTGAAATTGCTCCTTTAAAACCTACCGATGAATCTATTATTGTTGACACAACAGGATTTGAACTTGAAGACGCTATTGACACTGTAATGAATGTTATTATCAACAATCTCTCTATTGGAGGATAGAATATGTCACCACTATATCGATTTTTATATCCTATCGCCTGGTTTATCTTCAAAATTATGTTCAGATTCGAAATAAAGGGTAAGGAAAACATCCCCAAAGATAAGAATTTTATTATTTTTGGTAATCATATTGCCTTTACCGATCCTGTGTTTTTGGGACTATGTGTAGGACATAAACGTCAGGTTCATTTTATGGCAAAAGAAGAACTTTTCAAAAATCATAAATTCGTTGGTGGATTTCTTTCTAAGCTTGGTGCTTTTTCTATAAACCGCGACGTTGGTATTGAAGGCATTAACACCGCTATTGACCTCGTTAAAGACGGTAAAATATTGGGGATTTTTCCCGAAGGCACCCGTTCTAAAACGGGTAAACTCGGTCGTGCAAAATCGGGTATTTCACTTATTATGTGTCAAACCAAGAGTGATGCCCTCCCCTGTGTTATTAAATGCAAAGATCAAAAGGTTAAACCCTTTAGAAAAATTACCGTTGAAATATTCAAGGTTATTTCTGCGGATGAATTAAGTATTGAAGATATTTCTAATCACAGAGAACTTAAAAAAATCACAACAAAAATTATGACACCTATTCAAGAAGCCCTTGAACCTGCCAAAACGGAGGAATAAAGTTGGAGATAATTACCGCTAAAACTGCAGGGTTTTGCTTTGGTGTAAACCGTGCTATTGAACTTATTAACCGCCTTTTGAATGAAGGGAAAAAAGTTGCTACGCTAGGACCGATTATACATAACCCTCAAGTCGTAGAAGATTTTGCATCCCGTGGTGTTGTAACGTTAAATAATCCCGCTGAATGCGACAAGGATAGAATTCTCGTTATTCGCTCTCACGGTGTAACCGAAGAAACCTACAAAGAAATCAAAAGATTGGGTTTAACCTACGAAGATGCAACCTGTCCTTTTGTTTCGAAAATACATAAAATTGTATCTAAAGCGAGAGATGAGAACTCTGTTGTTTTAATAGCGGGAGACCCTAAACATCCTGAAGTAATTGGGATAAAAAGCTTTGCTGGTGAAAATTCCTATGTCTTTTCAAACCTTGAGGATTTGGAAAGAATTGTTAAAAGTTGTAATTTTTTTGAAGATTTTTCCATTGTTATTGTTTCTCAAACGACTTTTAGCAAAGAATTATGGAAAAAAAGCGAAGAATTTATTAAAAAAGTATGTACAAATGCGAAAATATTTGATACAATATGTGATGCGACTTCAAGGCGACAGTCAGAAGCGAAGGATTTATCCAAAAAATGCGATCTTATGATTGTCATTGGTGGGAAACACAGTTCCAATACCGCTAAACTGTATGACATATGTTTAGAAAACTGTCTTACATATTTAGTTGAAACGGCAAAGGAACTGCCCTTAATAGATCCTTCAACCTATTCCCTTGTTGGCGTTACCGCCGGTGCTTCAACACCGTTCGGTATAATAAAGGAGGTACAAACAGTTATGTCAGAAATTATTGAAAACGCAGCAGCTGTTGTTGAAGAAACCGCTGCAGAAGCTCAAACCGAGCTTGTAAACAATCCGGAAAGTGAGGTGGCGCAGGTATCTGCGGCAGTCGAGGAGAAATCTTCCGGCACTGACATACCTGCAGTTAAATCATTTGACGAAATGACCGACGAGGAAGCATTTGAGTATTCTCTTAGCCAAATGAATTCCGACCAACACGTTAAGGGTTACGTTCTTGCTATCACCCCCACCGAAATCCAAGTTGATATCGGTAGAAAACACGCCGGTTACGTTCCTTATGATGAATATTCTTATGATTCTTCTGCTAATCCCAAGGATGAAGTTAAGGTTGGAGATATTCTCGATCTTATCGTAATGCGTACAAACGACCAAGAAGGTACCGTAATGCTTTCCAAAAAACGTTACGATTCTGTTCGCATTTGGGATGAGATTTATGATGCAGTTGGTACCGATACCCAATTTGAAGGTAAGGTTAAAGAAGCCGTTAAGGGCGGTATCATTGTTATGAGCCGTGGCGTTCGTGTATTCATTCCTGCTTCCCTTGCAACCGAAAGTCGTGAACAATCCACCGAAGATATGGTTGGAACTACCGTTAATTTCCGCATTATTGAAGCTGTTCGTGGAAATCGCCGTCGTATCGTTGGTGCTATCCGTGCACCCCGTGAACGTCGTCAACCCGTTGATACCTCTGCTTTCTGGGCAGAAATCGAAGAGGGTAAGGTTTACACCGGTAAGGTTAAATCCCTCACCTCTTACGGTGCATTCGTTGACCTCGGTGGCGTAGATGGTATGGTTCATATTTCTGAACTTTCCTGGAAACGCATTAAACATCCCTCTGAGGTTGTTAATGTTGACGATGTTATCGAAGTATTTGTTAAATCCTTCGATGC
>JAFVID010000110.1 GCA_017474205.1 Clostridia bacterium
CCTCGTCAAACACTTATGGGAATTGTTATCCCCCAAGCAATTCGTTTTGCTCTTCCCCCTATGTCTAACGAAGCAATTACACTTATTAAAGATACCGCTCTTGTTTATGTAATTGGTGTTGCCGAAATACTTAAAAACGCAAAACAAATTGTAAACCGTGAGGTTGATACTACGGCCTACGTATTTGCTGCGGTATTTTATCTTGTATTCACTTTTGTTCTCACATGGTTTGCTCGAAAACTCGAAAAGAAATTTTCGAAGCACGCTGAAAGATAGGAGGTTATCTCAATGGAATATGTTCTTAAAATGGAAAATATCCACAAAAAATTTGGGGATAACCACGTTCTTAAAGGTGTTAACCTTTCGGTAAAGAAAGGTGAGACTATTGCCATTATTGGTGCCAGTGGTTCGGGTAAATCCACCCTTCTTCGTTGTTCAAATAATCTTGAGACCATTACTTCGGGTAAAATAACCATTTGTGATCGTGTTCTTGCCGACACCGATGATAAAGGCAAGGTTATGTATCCTAAAGAGCAAGAAATTCGTTCTATTTGCTCAACTACAGGTATGGTTTTTCAACATTTCAATCTCTTTCCCCATATGACATGCTTGCAAAACATTTGTTATGCACCTGTTAAGGTTAAGGGTATTCCTCAAGAGGATGCTACTAAACGTGCTTTAGAACTTCTTGATCTTGTTGGACTTCCTACTAAGTCAGAATCATATCCCTCTCAAATATCCGGCGGACAAAAACAACGTATCGCAATTGCTCGTGTTCTTGCTATGGACCCTGAAATTATGCTTTTTGACGAGCCCACATCTGCCCTTGACCCCGAAATCACAGGTGAAGTTCTTAACGTTATGAAACAACTTGCCCGTGACAAACACACTATGGTAATTGTTACCCACGAAATGGGCTTTGCTAAAGAGGTTGCCGACAGGGTTATCTTTATGGATGACGGTGAGATTTTAGAAGAAGGTACTCCTGAGGATATATTTGATAATCCCCAAAACCCCAGACTTGTTAGTTTTTTAAGTAAAATACTTAAGTAATCAAAAGGAAGAAACAATAATGGATGAGAAAATCCTTGAAAAAATATTAGCCAAGGTACAAAAACCCGCCCGATATATTGGCGGCGAAATGTATTCTACCGTAAAAGATAAAGAAAAGGTAGACGTTCGTTTTTGCTTTGGTTTCCCCGATACATACGAAGTGGGGATGTCCCACTTAGGTATTAAAATATTATATTCCGCACTTAATTCCGCTGAAAACGTTTGGTGTGAAAGGGTATTTGCTCCCCTACCCGATATGGAAGAACAGTTAAGAGAAAACAATATTCCTCTATTCGCTTTAGAGAGCCGAGATCCTATATCTGAATTCGATTTTGTAGGATTTACAATGCAATACGAACTCTCCTATACCAACGTTGTTAATATGCTTGATTTAGGAAATATCCCCGTTTTTGCAAAGGATAGAGATGAATCTCATCCCCTTGTAATTATTGGTGGTCCTTGTGTTTGTAATCCCGAACCTATTTGCGATTTTGTGGATATTGTATCCTTAGGCGAAGGCGAAGAAGCGTTGCCTGAACTTATGGAACTCTATGCTAAATGCAAAAAAGAGGGATATAACAAGGCAGAATTTCTAAAAAAAGCTGCACAGTTAGACGGTTTTTACGTCCCTTCTCTTTATGAGATTACCTACAAAGAAGATAATACCATTGAAGCAATAACCCCTACTAATAATGCTCCTGCAAAAATCACAAAGAGGGTTATTAAAAACTTGGATAATGCTCATTATCCCGACAAATTTATTCTTCCATACATTGAGGTTATTCACGACCGCGCTGTGCAAGAGATATTTAGAGGATGTATAAGAGGTTGTAGATTTTGTCAAGCGGGATATATTTATCGCCCTGTTAGAGAAAAATCTGCCAACGTTATTAACAAACAGGCAAAATCTATTTGCGATTGTGGTGGATATGAGGAAGTTTCTCTTGCATCACTTAGCACAAGTGACTATACCGAGTTACAAGATTTGCTCGTAAATATGCTTGAGTGGACCGAAAAAGATTGTGTTAATATATCCCTTCCCTCCCTTCGTATTGATAATTTCCCCAAAGAATTGATGGAAAGAATTCAAAGCGTAAGAAAAAGCGGTTTAACCTTTGCTCCTGAGGCCGGTACACAAAGACTTCGTAACGTAATAAATAAAAACATTACCGAAGAGAATGTGCTTTCTACCGCTATGACTGCTTTCGCCGGTGGAAACACTTCAGTTAAACTTTATTTTATGATAGGTCTTCCCACCGAAACCGAAGAGGATATTTTAGGGATTGGACAGTTGGCACATAAGGTTGTAGATACATTTTATCGTTGTCCTGAAAAGCCAAAGGGAAAGGGCGTTAACGTAACGGTTAGTGTTTCATCCTTTGTACCTAAGGCATTTACCCCTTTCCAGTGGGAACCTCAAGATGATATTGATACCATTAAAGAGAAACAGCGAAAACTTGTTGGTGGTGTTACATCTAAAAAGATTCGCGTTAATTGGCACGATGCCGAAACAAGTTTTCTTGAGGGTGTTTTTGCCCGTGGTGATAGACGTCTATCATCGGTAATTTATGCCGCTTGGAAGAATGGTTGCAAACTCGATGGTTGGGGCGAATACTTTGACTATCAAAAGTGGCAAAACGCCTTTGATGAATGTCATATTGACCCCACATTCTACAACTGCAGAAAACGCGATTTTAATGAGATTTTACCTTGGTCTCATCTTGACTATGGTATCTCTGAAAAGTTCCTTAAAAACGAAAATATAAAAGCACACAACGAAGAAACAACTCCGCATTGCAGAGAAAAATGTGCTGGTTGTGGTGCTAACAAATTAGGACAATGTAAATAAATATTATACATAGCAAAACCTCCTACGGAAAATTCCGTAGGAGGTTTTTTATAAGACGTTAAAAATTATACATTAGGTCTTTGTGTAACAGGGAAAACTGTAATTTTTCCAACAGTCAAGTGGAGAATCATCAACGCATCAAGCACATTTATATTACCGTCGCCATTTACATCTGCATGAAGAGTTTGTTCTTCGTTAAGGGAAATTTTCCCAACGGATTGTTGTAAAATAGAAAGGGAATCAAGTACATTTACCTCATTATCTCCGGTTATATCGCCAAGATTTTGAAGCAAGGTAAATCTTTCTTCAGCGGCCTCTAACACCGACAAATTGGATACGTTTTGCTTTTGAGCATCGGTGAGATTTTCGTAGGCATTACGAGCAGCTGCTATAGCAGATTCGCTATCCATATAGACACTTCCGATTGCGTTAATCAATTCTTCAACGTTCTTACATGCATCGTCATTATCTTTAAGGATTGCGAGTTTAGATTCAGCAGCAGTAAGGGTTGAAAGATTGGTTACAAGAGCTTTTTGCGCATCGGTAAGTGCATTGTAAGCAGTTCTTGCGGCGGTGATAGCATCTTCACTATCTAATGTTACATCGCCGATTGCGTTGATCGTAGAAACAACTGCATCTGCGGCGGATTTATCTGCCTTAAGGGTTGCGAGTTTAGATTCGGCAGCGGTAAGGGTTGAATAGTTAGTTACGAGGTCTTTTTGTGCATCGGTAAGTGCGTTATAAGCACTTCTTGCGGCGGTGATAGCATCTTCACTATCTAATGTTACATCGCCGATTGCGTTGATCTTAG
>JAFVID010000111.1 GCA_017474205.1 Clostridia bacterium
AAGTAGAGAGGTTAATGGCGTTGAGTTGCTTCTGTGTTACGGTGATTGTCTCCGTAATACCGCCGCCGCTAATGGTTATAGTTGCGGTGCGGTCATCGTATGTGGTGTTCTCCGCAACGGCAAAGTTGAGTGTTTCGGTTTCAACTGCACGGGTCTGAACTTGCGACACCCAGTCTGCACTTATCTTAACGGTGTAGTCCACATTATGCTCTACATCCACCAAGAATGAGCCACCTTTGCTCTCGATACTAAATTCGGTAGTCGAGAGTGAGATATGGTTGGTCTGCGCTTGGGTTACGGTAACGGTTTCGGTAAAACCTCCACCCTTGATAACAATCTCACCTACTCGCTGATCGAGCGAAGGATTCTCCTCCGCCTCAAAGCGCAATGTATGGTCGGTCAGAGCACGAGTTTGCACACTCTTAATCCAATCCGCCTTAATCTCGTATTCGTAGTCGATATTCGCTTTGAGTTGCACACTAAACGAGCCTCCCGACTGAGGAAGAGTCACTGTAGGGGTGGAGAGAATAAGGGCGTTATTTTGAAGTTGCTCAACGCTAATAGTTATCGGAAGTAGGTTAATGTCGTTAGGTGTAATCGCAACACTACCTCTTCGAGTTCCGTATGTTTCATTTCTATCCACTCCGATTTGGATAGCCTGGTTTGAGCCTGCATTGCCACTTGTTGGCGACACCTTAATCCACCCTTCTTTGGGCTCAGCAATCCATCCGCAACTCGTACTAAACACTACGGTCTGCTTAGTGGAATCATTATTGGCGAATTGTAGAACGACATCTCCACCTCCTTCAATATCAAAAAATGGAGGTTCTTCGGTTTCACAACCTGTTACAAGCCCCAAAAGGGCAATGGTAAATAGGTAGAAAAACTTTTTCATAATAGCAAGATTTATTGTTTGTTATTTTATCTCTTCAATCTTACTATCCGCACCTCGATAGTGGTATGTAAATTATTTGCACAAAAAAGAAAGCGTGGTGCTGAAAACTTATTTTAAGATTACAGGTTGTAGGATGACCTCGACAATAAAATAAGCAACAGCCCCACGCCATACCAAACGGTATGACGCAAGAAGATGTCCGCTCACTCTCTTGTCTAATCGAACTTCCTACATTCGTAATCTGAGAATAAACTTACACTTTCCGCGTAAAAAGTATGTTGCTACAAAGTTAGCAAACTTTTGACAGAATGTGCAGTATTGCGGACATTTTTTTGCTGTTGCCTTATAAAATAGGTATAAAAGAACGATTTCTTGGCTGCAAATTTCGACCAATCTTTCTAAAAAATCAATATTGAAACAAAACTTTGTTATCTACAGATTGGGGAATAATAACCTTGTATTTTCAATAAAATAATACCGCAACTGTTGCGGTATTATGTAAAAAAAGAAAGTGTAAAGTTGTTACTTTATTTTACTTGGTAGCACTATTTGGTCTTAATTTAGACTACATAGAAGACTACATGAGAAGAGTAGAATCTTCGTAAAATAAAGGTTTAAACGGTTTTTTAACGAAAAGTCGTTTCATCGTCAAACAACTTAAGACTTTGTCAATCAGTCAATTCGGAAATAATGTGTTATTCACTTCCGAAAAGGGGCAATCCAATGCGGGCAACCATTATTTTATTTTTAACTAATTGATTTTCAGTGTTTGTTTTTACGAAAAAAAGCGAAATCCTACATTGAAGACTACAATGAGGTTGTGGTTAAATCCATTTCCCGACGAGTAAAATGTGTATAGCAGTTTTGAAAGTACGGC
>JAFVID010000011.1 GCA_017474205.1 Clostridia bacterium
CCCCATAAAACAACTCCCAATATAATCATAATTGCCGATATAATTAAACCAATAATATTAAGAACATTCCCTGCGGTTGCCATTCCGCCAACATACCCTTTTTTCTTGGCAGAGGACGCCATAACAAGACCGACTATTGAAGCAGCAAGGAATATAAATCCAAAAATTATGCCAACGCCCTGTCCTATACAAACACTTAAAACAGGAAGGGAAACAGTAATAATGCCTAATACCATAGAAGCAACGGCTTGGTTTTTGCCAACTTCATTTTGTAGACTTCCTATAGATGTATTTTGCATAAAAGCAGGAACCGGTTCCCCTTGCAACCATCCACAACGATTACACACCGTAACATTTTCGGGAATATGTGCTCCACATTTTTTTACATACCATTTCAAATTTCTCCCATTCTCTATCTGATATCAACGTATTATAACAAATATGCTGTTTGGCATATATAAAAACCACCCGACACAACATTGTTTCGAGTGGTTTTAATGAATTATCTTATTTCAAAAGGGTTGAAACAACGGATTTTACTGCATAATAATTGTAATAATTTTCAATATCGTGGCCGTATTCTGACTGGATTTCTCTTTCAATTTCTTTTATAATTTCCTCATAAATTCTTTGGAATTCGCCTGAATTAATATAGCGAATAACTGACACTACAAAAACAATTACAAGTGCAACAGAGATAACAAGACAAATAATATTAAGTATCATTCCCACCTTAAATAATCCATCGTTAAATCCTTTGTTTTTAGCAACAAACGCCAAAATAATACCTACTATAGCAGTTAATATAGAAAACAAACCGGAAAGGGTACCACAACAACAAATACCGCCGAGGCCAAAAACAAGACCTACGATACCCAAAACGAGGGAAGTGATTGCAAGACCTTTTCCGCCTTTAGGTGCTTCTTCAGCATAAACAGGTTCAGAAACAGGTGCCTCATAAACAGGTTGTTCAACTACCGGTTGTTGATAAACAGGTTGTTGGTAAACGGGTTGTTCAACTACGGGTGCTTCGTAGACGGGTTGTTCAACTACGGGTTCAGGAATTACGGGTGCTTCAACTACGGGCTCGGCAACCACTACAGGCATTTCAACAGCAACTTCTTGTGATTCACCACAAACGTTGCAGAATTTTGCATAATCGGAGATAACTGCTCCACATTTTTTACAAATCATTAAAATCTCCTCCAATTATATATTAACGAAATAATTATATCACAACAAAAAAACTTTTGCAATACGCTTTTTCTACTAAATATTCCTTAAAACGGCAAAAGCCAAGTAACCTATTGCGGTTGCGATAAGCAAAGTGTACAAAACCCAAGGTTTAGATACAAATTTTGGCTTTCCAATAAAGACCATAATTGTTACAGCAAGCCACACAAAAAGCACACAAAACATAAATGGATTAAACATAAATGCTGACACAAAATCGAAGTGTATAAGTGCCATAAACATTCGTGTTAAACCGCATCCGGGACATCTTATTCCAAAGTTTTTGTAGTAAAAACAAGGGATTGAAAATCCTGTAATTTTAATAAACATATAGTAACTGAAACCTAAAGTCCCAAGGATTCCGTAAACCCACAAAATCACAGTTCTAACAGGATTCATAAACTTTTCTTTCAGGTTCGTTTTTGCCGTGTTTGTGCCTTCTTGCATTTTCTCACCTCTTTATTTCCCACATCCTTCATTTTATTGTTTTTTATCATAAATGTCAACGATAAATATTGTATTGAAATAGGATTAAAATTGAGTTATAATATAGATGTATGCGAATTTATAGGTGAGAAAAATGAAACACTTGTTATTCTACTTTAAAAAATATAAAATCGAAAGCATTATGGCTCCCCTCTTTAAGATGTTGGAGTCCTTATTTGATTTGCTCGTTCCCGTGGTGGTGGCAAAACTTATTGACGTAGGGATAAATAACAACAATCCCTCTTATGTTTATTCCTGTTTCGGCATACTTATTCTTATGGCGGTTTTAGGTTTCGGATGTTGCATTGTGGCACAGTATTTTGCCGCAAAAGCAGCGGTAAATACCGCATCCCATTTAAGACATCGTTTGCTGGAAAAGATAAATTCTTTCTCCACTCCCCAACTTGAAAAAATCGGCCATTCCACCCTTATTACACGAATGACCTCCGATATAAATCAGGTGCAAAACGGAATAAATATGTTCCTTCGTTTATTCCTTCGCAGTCCCTTTATCGTATTTGGCGCACTTGTGATGGTATATATCGTTTGTCCTGAACTTTTCTGGCTTTTCGCCCTTGCTATTCTCATTCTTTTTGTTTTGGTTTTTGGTATTATGTTCATAACCAAGCCCATGTATAAGAAGGTACAGGAAAACTCCGACACCATCACCGCCGAAACGGTGGAAAATTTAAACGGTGTTCGTGTTATTCGTGCTTTTGGCCGAGAAGAAGCCCAAACAAAACGTTTTGAAGAGAAAAATATCCTTCTCAAAAGGGCGCAACGCATTGCAGGCAACGTAAGTTCCGCCCTTAATCCCCTTACAAACGTGGTGGTAAACGGGGTTATTATCGGTGTTTTGTGGTTTGGTGCAAAATACGTAAATTCAGGAATAATTATGTCGGGTGTGGTTATTGCCCTTATTAACTACATCGGTCAAATTCTCATTGAGCTTGTTAAACTTGCAAATCTTATTGTGCTTCTCACCCGCTCCTCGGTCAGCATGGGCAGGGTTGGGGAGATTTTGGATGTTATCCCCGAAACCACTGTAAGCGGTGATTTTAAGGGTGATAATATGCCCGTTAGCGTGGAATTTAACAACGTATCTTTAAGATATAACGACGGCGCAGAAAATGCCCTTACCGACATTTCATTCGTAGCGAACAAAGGTGAAGTCATCGGTATTATCGGCGGTACAGGAAGCGGAAAATCATCCCTCATAAAACTGATTTCGGGAATGTATTTGCCCACCGAAGGCGAGGTTTTGGTTAAAGGTTGTCCAACTCAAAACTGGGATGAAAACACCCTTTGCAACACCGTTTCTACGGTAGAACAAAAGCCGTTTTTATTTTCAGGCACAGTAAAAACCAACCTTCTTTGGGGTAATGAAAACGCCACCGATGATGATATTATGAATGCTCTCGACACCGCAAGAGCCACCGATTTTATAAAGGATAAAAACGATCTTAACCGAGTTGTTGAGCAAGGCGGAGTTAACCTTTCGGGTGGACAAAAACAACGTCTTGCAATAGCCCGAGCATTACTTAAAAATGCGGATATTCTTATTCTTGACGATAGTTCATCCGCCCTTGACTTTGCTACCGATAAGGCACTTCGCTCCGGTATTAAAGGACTTTCAAAAGAGAGCATCACCTTTATTGTTAGTCAAAGGGTTAGTGCTATTGCCGATGCGGAAAAAATTCTCGTTTTAGATAACGGAAATCTCGTTGGAATTGGCACCCATAATGAACTACTCGCAAACTGCGACGTATATAAAGAAATAGTATCAAGTCAAAACGGGGAGGGTTTATGCGATGAACAATAAATCCACCCTTAAAAAACTTTTACGTCTTGTTAAGCCCTATTATTTGTGGGTTGTTTTATCACTTATTTGTTCACTTATTACGGTGGGGGCAACCTTGTTTATCCCCCTTATGTGCGGATACGTCATCGATAAAATGTTGCTTTCAAACACCGACTTTTACGCCATTTTACACAGCATTTTAATCATCGGCGGAGTCGCCCTTTTAGGAGCAATATCCACCCAACTTTCCTCCGTAGCCAACAACAAAATCACATACGGAGTTTGTGCCGATTTAAGAAATAAGATAAACAAAAAATTCCAAACGCTACCCGTACTTACCCTATCATCCCACAAAACGGGGGATTTGGTAAGCCGAATGGTTGCCGATGTGGATACCATTGCCGACGGTTTACTCCTCGGCTTTACAAACGCTTTTTCGGGAATTTTAACCATTATTGCGGTGCTTGTGATAATGTTTATTCTTAATCCCATAATCGCCCTTGCGGTGCTTATTCTCACCCCCCTATCATTCTTTACCGCCAAGTTTATTGCATCAAGAATACACAAATTCTTCGAGGCACAGGCGAAAATCCGCGGTGAAGAAACCGCCCTTGTGAACGAACTTATTAAGGGACAAAATATAGTTAAATCTTACGGACACGGGGATAAAAGTTTATCCGACTTTGATGAGATAAATAACCGATTACAAAAGGCATCATTAAAGTCCACATTCTACTCAAGTTTAATCAATCCCTCCACCCGTGTTATAAACAATATCGTATATGCCACGGTTGCTCTTATTGGTGCTGTATTCGCCCTTTCTGCCGATACCGTTTCGGCGGGTGAATTAAGCATTTTCTTAAGTTATGCGGGGCAATACGCAAAACCCTTTAACGAGATAAGCGGTGTTATTGCGGAACTTCAAAATTCCGTTGCCTGTGCAAAGAGAATATTTGCCCTCCTTGAAGAAAAAGACCGCACCCCCGACCCCGAAATTTCCGAAAATCCTGATGTTTTGGGCGAGGTTAAATTTGAAAATCTTTCCTTCTCATATAGTAAAGATAAACCCATTCTCACCGATATATCTTTAGATGTTAAATCGGGTCAAAGGGTTGCCATTGTCGGCCCTACGGGATGCGGAAAGACCACCTTTATAAACCTTCTTATGAGATTTTTTGAACCCGATAAGGGTGATATATTCGTAGACGGCACAAACGTTAAAAATATATCTTATGTAAATCTTCGCAAGCGCTTTGGAATGGTGCTTCAAGATACCTGGCTTTGCACCGGTACGGTTAAAGAGAATATATCCTACGGCAATCCAAACGCAACCGATGAAGATATTATAAAGGCGGCAAAATCCGCCCACGCCCATTCATTCATAATGCGACTGCCAAAGGGATACGACACCCTTATTACGGGCAACGGTGAGAATTTATCCGAGGGCGAACGGCAACTTCTTTGCATCGCCCGTGCTATGCTTTGCCTACCCCCTATTCTCATTCTCGACGAGGCAACGTCCTCAATAGATACCCGCACCGAACAAAAAATTCAATCCGCCTTTGATAAAATGATGAAAGGCAGAACGAGTTTCGTGGTGGCACACCGACTTTCCACCATTCAAAATGCCGATATTATTTTGGTTATGAATGAGGGTAAAATTGCAGAAAAAGGCACTCACCAAGAATTGCTGGACCAAAAAGGATTTTACTATAATCTTTATAACAGCCAATTCGCAGAAAAGTAAATATATATTATGGAGAGATAATTTATGAAATTTGGTATTTATTACGCATATTGGGAACACGAATGGGGCGGTAACTTTGTGCCCTACATTGAAAAAACAAAGAAATTGGGATTTGACGTTCTCGAAGTTGCTTGCGGTGCTTTCCATTTAGAAAATGATGCCTATTTTAAGGAACTAAAAACTGTGGCGGATGCCAACGGAATGTTGCTTTCGGGTGGATACGGCCCAAGGCCCGAACACAATCTTGCATCCCCCGATGATAGTGCAGTTGAGAATGCCTTTAAATTCTATGATGATATTTTCAGGAAAATGGAAATTGCAGGAATAGATCGCATTGGCGGTGCTCTTTATTCTTATTGGCCCGTCAACTTTTCCGCAGGATTTGATAAACAAGCCGATACCGAAAAAAGCATTAAGAATATGCGAAAACTTGCCGATATTGCATCCGATCACGGAATAACCCTTTGTATGGAATCATTAAACCGATTTGAGGGATATATGATTAACGAGGCATACGAATGCGTTGATTACGTTAAAGCAGTAGATAAACCCAACGTAAAAACTATGCTAGATACCTTCCACATGAATATTGAAGAGGATTCTATGATAGATGCCATCCGCCTTACCCAAGGCACTTTGGGTGCATTCCACGTGGGAGAACCCAACCGAAGATGCCCCCACAAAAACAGCCGACTCGATTGGTACGAAATTGGTCGCACCCTTAACGAAATCGGCTATGACGGATATGTTGTAATGGAGCCCTTTGTGCTTATGGGCGGTCAGGTAGGTAAGGATATATCTATTTGGCGCGATATGTCTAAAGGAAAATCTATGGAACAAATCGACCTCGATGCCAAAAATTCCGTAGAGTTTTTAAGAGAAACGTTTAAGAAATAGAACTGTTAAAAAAGGAGTACTTTTAGTGAAAAAAGAATATGTGCCTCTGCAATATAACAAATTTATTAAACGAATGATTGCATTTGTTGTTATAATTTTGATTTTTCCTGTTGTGTATTGTTTAACCAAAGCGGATGACGCTCCACTTAATTTATGGTTCGTAATTATTCCTGTGATTGTTGCAATTATAATTCCTTTTTTATTGTATGTTTTGCGTAAAATTTTCATAGGTAATTTGGCTGTTTTTGAATTAGATTTATCTACTGTATATATTTTAGAAAAGCGTAGCGAAAAAAATGAAATATACAATTTAAAATTGTTAATGAATGTATATTTTTTTGAAGGCAATTTTGAAGAAGCAATTATTTGTTCGGATAAAATATTGAAATTGACTTCTAAAACAAAGGATGTGTTTTCAGCAAGGCATATAAAGATTATGTCGTTATTTTTAGATAAAAAAGATACTTCACAAATTTTTGAATTAATTGAACAACAGCGTTATTTAGAAACGAATTCTAAACTACAAAACCAAGACACAAATTTGTATTATATCTTTATTGAAAAATTCCTAAATTGCAACTACGAAGAAGCACTTCAAACAATAGAAAAATTGTTACAAGCAAAAAATATACAAGTCCAAAATCATAGAAAGGTTTTAGTGTATTATTTGATGTGTTTATCTTTTTATGAAATTGATGAGTTTGAAAAATTGGAGAAATGTAAAGAACAAATTCTAATTGCAGATAAAAACAAACAAACATTTTTTTCAAAAATATTCGAGGATCCACAGAATGTATTTAATAAATAGAATAACTACTAAAAATCAGATATAAAAAAACACCCTCAGTAGAGGGTGTTTTTTTATATCTAAACTTATTATAACTCTATCTCACTACTGTCGAATACGGGGCCGTCTTTACATACCTGCTTTGCACCGGATTTTGTATGGATAGTGCATCCAACGCATGCACCGAATCCGCAAGCCATACGCTCTTCCATACTGATTTGACCGTTAAAGCCAAGGGTGGTTTGCACCGCTTTGAGCATAACTGCAGGGCCGCAGGTATAGTAATAATCAAAGTCGATATTCTTTTCTTTAATCATATCGGTAACAAAGCCCTTATGGTCACCGCTACCGTCAAGGGTTGCAACAAAAGTTTTGCATCCAAGGGCTTCAAATTCTTCCTTCAAAAACACCTCATCGGCGGCATTAAATCCAAGACAAACGGTAACTTCTTTACCCTTTGCAATAAGTTCTTTTGCAAGGGCATACATTGGGGGTGTACCAACTCCGCCACCAATAAGAAGGGGCTTATTACATTCCTTTTCCAAATCAAATCCGTGGCCTAATTGGGTCAGTACGTCAACCTTATCCCCAACCTTCATATCCTTCATAATATCGGTACCCTTACCCACCACTTTATAAATAACGGTGATAAAACCATCACCAAAATCGCACACCGAGATAGGTCTGCGAAGATAAAGGGATTCCACCTTAATATTGATAAACTGTCCGGGGAAAACGCCCTCGCTGCTACAATTCAAGGTCATTCGATATACGTCTTTTGCAATTTTTACGTTTTCGGTTATTTCTGCACAGTAGTTTTTCATATTTATTTCTCCAAATACAATTTATCTATTTTTGATACACGGCATTACCGTCAACAAAGGTGGCGGCAACGCTACCCCTTACCTTCCAACCTGCAAAGGGGGTGGCTCTGCCCTTAGATGCAAAATCTTCGGGATTTATTTCGTATTCATCATCCAAATTAAGAATGGTAATATCGGCACAGTTACCAACTTTTATTCCCTGTTCTAAACCAAAAATCCTACGGGGATTTGCACTCATAAGTTTTAAAAGTTCAGGCAAAGATAGATGTCCTTTAAGCACAAGGTGGGTGAAAAGCACCGCAAATGCGGTTTCAAGTCCCACAATTCCAAAGGGACTCCCACTAAGTCCTTTTGCCTTTTCCTCGGCGGTGTGGGGTGCGTGGTCGGTGGCAATAACCTCAATAGTGCCATCCTTTATGGATTTTAAGAGTGCCTCCATATCTTCCCTTGAACGAAGGGGTGGATTCATTTTGAAACGTCCGTCTTCCATTAAATCTTCATCGCAAAGAACAAGATAATGGGGTGCGGTTTCACCGCTTACGGGTAGTCCTTCCGCCTTGGCACGACGAAGTATTTCGGCACTGAATCCTGTGGAAACGTGACAAACGTGATATTTACATCCCGTTTCTCTTACCAACTCCACATCCCTCATAACGTGACTCCATTCGCAGGCATTGGGGATGGTTTTATGCTTATTTACTTCGGCGTACTTACATTTATTTATGTATCCGCCGTCAAGATACCCCTCATCCTCGGTGTGGGCACAAATTATCTTATTAAGACGCTTGGCTTCGAGCATAGCATCCTTCATCATATTACGGCTTTGAATACCCTTTCCGTCATCGGAATAGGCAATAACCTGTCGGCTCATATCCTCCATATCGGCAAGGACTTTGCCCTGCTCACCCTCGGTAATTGCACCGTAGGGATACACCTTAACAACTGCATCCTCTTTAATAATTTCGGTTTGCACCCTTAAATGCTCAAGACAGTCGGGCACGGGATTTAAGTTAGGCATAGAGCATACCGCAGTATATCCACCCCTTGCGGCGGCGGCAGTACCCGTTGCGATGGTCTCTTTTTTGGGGAATCCGGGTTCTCTTAAATGAACGTGGACATCCACAAATCCTTGGGTTAAGATGCAGTTTTCGTATTTATAAATATTATCGAAATTCCCTTCGGTTTCGGGGTGATATCCATCAATTACATTGGTGATTTTACCGTTTTCGGTTTCTATTGTTAAATTTCCGGCACAAATAAGATTATGCACTTATATTCACTCTTTCGTTTAATATTTTGAGTACCAAATGCCCCTTGATTTCAGGTTGCTTATGGTGCTTTCGTGGGCTGCAAGGGTTTTGTTGTAATAAAATTTACCGTATTTGTCGGTAACAAAATAATATGCATCGTTATCAGCATCGGGATAAATAGCGGCAATAATTGCCTTGTCGGTAACGTTACTAATAGGTCCTACGGGAATACCTTCGGTTTTGTAGGTGTTGTATCTTTCGCCACCAGCGTATCCCATACTGGGGTCGGACTGCAAAAATCTTTGACCTTTTGGCCACTCGTTTAAGCGGTTGTGGAATACTGCGGAAACTCCCGACATTTCGTTATAAAAACCGCAACTTTCGGTTTCTACCATAGATGCAAGGGACATCACTTCGTGGGTGGTATATCCCATTTTTTTAGCATCTTCCCTCATTTTCGGGGTGAATTTTTCCTCTAAATTATCGAGCATTTTTTGAATGACTCTATGGGCGGAATCGTTTTCATAAAAACGATAGGTATCGGGATATAAATATCCTTCCGCCACCATATAAAGATTGGCATCTTTAGGAATGTTGTTCCAAAGTTCAGAATCGAATTTTCCGTATTTTATCTCGTTTAAAAATTCATCTTTTTTGCAAACGTTTTTCTTTTCTAAATAGTCCGCAATTTCTTCCACCGTAACGGCTGATTTAATGGTAACCTCTAAATCCTCCGCCATAGCAGGTTCGGCAAGGGATTCGAGAATAGCATCGTAACCCATATCTAAGGTGAAACTATGAACACCGTAGTTCATATCGTTACCCTTACCGGTGAGTTTGATATATGCCTTAAAGATATTTTTGTTAAGAATAAGATTGTTTTCCTCAAGCAAGGATGCAATTTCATTAACACTTTGTCCTTCTTCTACGGTAATTAAAACGGTGGTGTTTCCGTTCTTATTGTAGAAAAGATCAGAGGTAACCTCTTTACCAATGCCAATAACGTCGGCAATAAGGACTATAGCACTTAAGGCAATTACAAGTGCAATAACAACGATGGATATCATCCAAACAATTGATTTAACAGGACTCTTCCCTTTTTTCTTTTTTCTTTTTGATTTGTTTTTCATAGGTTCTTTTTCCGTTTTACTTTCCTGTAATTTTTCTTTTATTTCAAAAAGACTAAAATCTTGAGTTTCATTTTCTTCGGTGGATTCACAACTGCTTTTTGGATTGTATTCCTTTACTTCCTCTTCATTTTGTGTAGCGTTTTCAAGATTTTCAGGGGTATTCATATTGTTTTCGTCCATTTTATTCATCCCTTCTGTAAGGATATTTTACATCTCTTTTATTTGATTGTTTTTATATTTGCAGAACCTATATTTAAGTCCGTTTTCTTCCAAAGTTTTGCCCTCTTCTACCATTTCCCAGTGGTCAAGGGTATCTAAATTCTTAATGAACACATCGGCATCGCCTACCGCATCTACCTTGGTGATATATGCATATTCACAGTAATCGTAAAGAAGATTATAGATGGTTGCACCACCCATTACAAATACCTTTTCGGGGTTCTTTTCTTTAAGATATTTTCCTAAATCCTCGATTGAATGACAAAGGGTTACTCCATCGGGTTTAAAGTTTTCATCTAAGGTCATAACCACGTTATCTCTGCCCTTAAGGGGCTCTGATTTAGGAAGGGATAAAAGTGTTCTATCTCCCATAACAACGGTGGATCCCATTGTGGTTTCTTTGAAAAATTTCATATCTCCTCTAAGAGAAAAGAGAAGGTCGTTATTTTTTCCTATTCCCCAATTTTTATCTACTGCAACAATATAATTCATAATAACACCTCGTTATTTTTTAAGTTCGGTTTTCCACATAAAATTTGCGACACTGTAGGGCAAAAGTTTGCCGAGTATCTTGTGGGTTTTAACAAAAAGTCCGCAAATCGACTCTCTTTTACCCTTTTTAGAATCTTTATATGCCTTTTCGACTACTCGTTTTGTAGAGTACATCGGCTTGTAATATTTAGGAGCGTGTTTTGCGTTATTTTTCTCGGCGTGGGTGAAAAACTCAGTTTCTACCCATCCCGGAGATACCGACGTAACTGCAATTTTACGGTCTTTAAGTTCCACGCTTAATGCCCTGCTGTAAGAGCTTACGAATGCCTTTGTTGAGGCATACACGTTAAATTCGGCAAGGGGGAAGAAGGATGAACTTGAGCATAAATTTATAATTCTGCCTCCCTTATTCATAAAGGGTAAACATATATTACACATTGATACAAGGGCTTTGACGTTTATGTCTATCATATCCTGCTGGGTTTGGTCGGATACCTCATCATAACGGCCAAACACACCAAATCCTGCACAGTTTACAAGACATTTAACCTCTGCATTTTCTTTTTTAAGGGCATTCTCTATTACCTCAAAGGATTCCTTTTTCGCTAAATCCAAAGGAAATATTTTGCAGGGTGTTTTAAGTTGTTCTTTTAATTCAATAAGTCGGTTTTCTCTACGGGCAATTATCCAAAGGGCGTCGAATTCGTTATCCATAATCCGACAAAATTCTCTGCCCATTCCCGAAGATGCACCCGTAACAATGGCTATCTTCAAATTCTTATCCTCCAAAAATAATGTTTGGAATATGGTTTATTCTTCATCCTTTACATCGGTGGCGATAGCGTCGGTAGGAGTTACGTCGGTGGCGGTAACGTCGGTGGGACTAACAACCATACCTGCGGTGGTGAGTTTTGCATTTGATACATCCACTAAAGGAGATTCGTTTTCGTAAAGTTCACGGGCAAAGATAATGGTGGTATACTCTGCTCCGCCTTCGGCAATAACGGTCAAAATAGAACGGGACGTGCTTACCCCTACCGATGTTGTAAGTATAGATTTTTCATATATTTTATTCAAATACTCATTATATTCTGCATCGGTGTCAAAATTATTTTCTACAAAATCGTTGGCATAACCCTCGTCAACCTTTACTATTGCAAAGATTTTATACACCTTATCCTTTTCCAAGGTATCGAGGGCAATAAGGGGATTCTTCTTATAGAAATTTATATCGGTGCTATAGGGGGCTAATCCCTCTCCAAAGAAGGGCTTGAGATGAATAATGGTATTATGATTATATTTATCGGCATTGTAGCAATCATCAAAATACGGAGTGCCTACGGGATTGGATTTATTGTTAAAAAGATGATCGCAATAATATCCCGCCTCTTTATTTTTGCTTAAAGCAACGGGGAATCCGTAGTTTTCCACCGTAAGCCATCCGCCAATATCGGAATTCATTTCATAAAGTTTTCCAAATTTTTCGGGGATGTTTGAAGGCACACTTCCCTCTGCTGCATCTCCGTAAAAATACTTCAAACTATTATAAAAGTTTTTGGCATAATAGGGTTTATAAAGATATGTATATGCGGGATAAAAGGAAACTCCAAGAATAATCGCCAACACTATAAACCACACAACAAACTTTGTAACGCTTTTTTTGGTAAATACCTTGTGGCGACGGCTCTTTTTAATTTCTTGCTCGGTACGTCTAAGGGTTAGGGGGTCTAATCCCTGAAGATAGTTTTCATCCTCAAAAATATCCATTTTTTCTTTTGCCATAATTATCTCTCCCTCTTTTGTTTTTTATTTTTGGGGAAATTCTTTCAAATATTCTTCAAAAGTATATTCCTTTACTGCTCTTTTAGTGCCGCCCTTTCTTGCGTAGTAGGCGGGGGGATATACAACCTCGCTGTTGTAGGTGATTTTAGAGGTATCCATTTCCTTCGATTCACCGGGACGAAGTTTTCTTGCCATAACAAGAAGTCGTGCACCCTTAAAGTCATAAATACAGGTAGATAGGGTGAGAATTTCATCCCCTGGGACAATATCCTGTGCGGGGGTTTTTATCATCGAACGTTGATACGCTTCTTTAACAAACTTCATAAAATTGTAATCCGAGGGGAAATCGGTAACCATATAGGCGTATGGCCCCTCTTTTGGGATGTTGGGGGTATCGGTAGAATCCGAAATGATGACCGCAAAGACCTTCCAAGTATCGGTAAAACTTTCGTATCGGGGAGTAAATTCCACAAGATTATATTGTCGTAAAAATTCTACCTTCCGCATCTTTTCAAGGTCGCCAAACATAGTGCCGTTTATCATATGATGTCCGTAAAGCACGGTGTTATTGCTCAAACTTCCGTCGAAGGTGTTTTTGTAATGGGCAAAAATCGTGCCGTATTGACTGTATGATCCGTCAAACGCTTTGTAAAGATACTCATAATATCCGGGGACGTCACTCCTGCCCTGAACAACGGGATTATCGGTTTTGGTGCCGTTGATTTTCACCCAGCCCACCAAGTCCTGATTTTTCATATACAAATCTACAAATGATATAGGACTTCCCGTTTCTTGTGCATCGGTGGATGTAGGGGTTAAATAGAATTGATTTTTATAATCTTCGTTTCGACTTTTGTTTCTATATCCCTTGTAAAAATAATCACCGATATACCCAACAGACACAACAAGCATAATTACGAGAACGATAATAATAACCTTTCTCATAATATCTTTTGTTTTAGGACTTAACTTCTTTTGTTCCTTTGTTTTTTCAGTTTTCTCTGTTTGATTTTTCTCGGTTTCAAGATTTTCTTCAATTATCTTGTTAATTTCATCCATAGAAAATAACCTCATAAAATTTTATTTATTGTGCGTCGGTGGGACTTTCGGGCACTGAAGATTGGTCGTTAACTGAACTTTCGACTTGACTTTGAGAGCTTCCCTCATAGGGTGTAACGGTGGTATTGGTGTTTTTTGCGCTCTTATGCACTTTGGGATATACCACGTCTTTGTTATAAACGGATGATGCGGTATCTACCTTTTCATCTTCCCCGTTTCTTACCATTCTTGCCATAACCACAAGTCGCGCATTTTTGAACTCGTAAGAACAGGTGGAAAGAGAAAGGATTTTATCTTCGGGGGTTATATCTCTAACGGGCATATCTATAATAGAGCGTTGATACGCTTCATCAACAAAGGCAAGAAATTCATTATCACTACCAAAGTTGGTTCTTGAATAATCATAAACTTTACCGTGCCCAGGGGTATCAACGGTATCTACAAGCATAACCGCAAACACCTTCCATTTAACCACCTTATCGGAATAAATGGGGGTAAATTCTACGGTAGGATGTTGCTTGTAAAACTCTAAATCACGATATTTTTTAAGTTCACCAAACATTTGACCATCCTTCATATGATGACCGTAAATGGTGGTGTTGGGACTTAATTCGCCGTTAAAGAGATTATCGAATTTAGCAAATAAAGTTCCGTAACTACTGTGTTTGCCATAAAAATCTTTGTAAAGATATTTATAAGACGTGGCGGTATCGGTTTGTGATTTAACAATAGGATTATCGGTTTTAATACCTGGGATTTTAAGCCATCCAACAACTTCGGGATTTATTTTGCTAAGTTGCGTAAACCTACCGAGCATTCCGTCGGTGCCTTCAGCGGTGTTTGTATAAAACACGTCGTGTAATTCATTAGTGAGGTTTTTGTTTACGAAACCCTTGTAATAATAATCGGCGATATATCCACCCGAGCCCAAAAAGATTGCAATGCATAAAAGAATGGATATTTTTCTTGCTATTTCGGATTTTTTATCCCCTTTTTTAGGGAGGATAGCACCAAAAAATCCCTTTAATCCCTTTTTCTTTTTTTCTTTTTTAGGTTTTTCGGATTCTTCCTCTTTTACAAAATCTTTAGCCCCTTTTACCATACGATTTTTATTAGCATTTTCTAAATCGGGCTTTTCTAAAAAGGTAAGATTTTCCGACTCTTTGGTTTCTTCCAAAACAAGGTCATTCAAAACAACCTCTTCTTGAGGAATTTCTATCTTTCTTGTAATGACCTTACCCGAAAAGAGAAAATCATCATCCCCGCTAAGATAAAGTCGAGCCATATCGAAACAGTTCATAGCGGCGGCAATACGAACCTTTTCTCTATCACTTCCGCCGTGCCCCGCCATAATTTTACGGGTGAACACTCTGTTTCCGTCGCAAAGGGAGATATAAACCAGTCCTACTTCATCGGCAGGGACACCCTCTCCGCCACTTGCATATCCCGTAGTGGCAATACCAATATCGGCACCGCTCGCTTTCTTTACGCCCTCCGCCATAGCTTCGGCAACCTCGGCACTAACTGCACCTTTCTCGTCAAGGAGTTCTTTAGACACACCTAAGACCTCGGTCTTAACCCTGTTGGCATAAGCAGATACGCCATATTCAAAAACCTTCGATGCACCGCTTATATCGGTTATCATTTTAGATACAAGACCGCCTGTGCAGGATTCGGCAACCGCTATCATTTTGCCCTGTTCGCTTAAAGAATCCACCACCACTTGGGAGATAGATTTATCTTCATCAGCATAAACAACCTTGCCTAAAAGTTCCTTAATGGCAGATACTACCGGCTCATATTTTGCAATACATTCCGCCTTGCTAAGTCCTGTGGCGGTGATTTTTATTCTAATATCTCCATTACCCACGTAGGTTGCAACGGTGGGGTCGGTGCTTTTGAGAATATCCCCTAATTTATCGGCAATGGTAGATTCACCCATTCCGTATACCTTAAGGGTCTTCACAAGTACTACTCGGTCTAATTTTTTCGTAATGTATGGAAGCACACAATCCTCATACATTTTCTTCATTTCATAAGGAGGGCCGGGAAACATAACAATACACTGATTTCCCGATTCAATAATACAACCGTCGGCAGTACCCACCGCATTGGGAAGAATAATGGCTTTTTCGGGGAATAACGCTTGTTTGCGATTTGCCTCTGCCATTTCCATTCCCTTACGGGCAAAGTATTGTTTTATTCTGTTAATAGACTCCTCGTTCTCTACAAGGGGCAATCCTATTGCCTTGCACAAGGTTTCCTTTGTTAAATCGTCGGGAGTGGGTCCAAGTCCACCTGTAAAGATAATAAGTTGACTGCGAGGAATAGCCGCCGCTAATGCTGCAACAATTCTCTTGGCATTGTCGGGCACAGCGGTTTGGGCTACGATATTTATTCCAAGTTCGGTTAATCTCTTTGAAAGATAGGCACTGTTGGTATCGGTAATATCGCCTGTGGTTATTTCACTGCCTACGGCAATAATTTCAGCGTTCAATGCGTTACACTCCTTAATCACAATTTATAAGGGAGATTTTAATTGGCGAAGTCATCAGGTCTAATCATTTCTAACCTTGCACCCTCAAAGGCACGCTGACAAAGGCCTTCAATATCAAGTTCCTTTTCCGCCTCTTCAATGAGGTCGAGAGAGGGACGTGTTTTAGGATGTTTAGGGGTAAATACGGTGCAACAATCCTCAAAGGGAAGCACCGATATTTCAAAGGCACCGATTTTACGGGATATCTGAACAATTTCTTCTTTATCGCTACCGATAAGGGGACGAAGTACGGGCATTTCACAAACTTTATCGGTACAAACTATTGCATCCAATGTTTGACTTGCCACCTGACCTAAACTTTCCCCTGTGATAAGTCCTTTGCACTTTTCTTTGTGGGCTATCATTTGGGCAACACGCATCATAAAACGGCGCATAATGATGGTGAAAAGTTCTTCGGGACATTTTTTGCTTATCTGCACCTGAATTTCGGTGAAGGGGACTATGAATAGGGGTATCTTTCCGCTATATTGCGATACGGCACCCAATAAATCTCTTACCTTTTGTTCGGCACGGGGACCGGTATAGGGTGGACTTGCAAAGTGGACACCCACAAGTTCAAGACCGCGTCTTGCCATAGTCCAAGCAGCAACGGGAGAATCTATACCACCCGAAATGAGGATAGCACCCTTGCCCCCCGTTCCAACGGGAAGACCGCCTGCACCGTGGGTTTGTTCGCCTCTAACGTAGGCGGAGGTTTCTCTAATCTCTACACCAACGGTAATATCGGGATTATGAACGTCAACGCGAAGGTGGGGGAATTTGCTTAAAATATATCCACCAACCTCACGGCTGACTTCGGGAGATTTAAGATGAAATTTTTTATCGGAACGTTTGGTTTCGACCTTAAAGGTTTTAACGTTTCTAAGTTTTTCACCTAAAAACTCCACCGCTTTTTCCTGAATATCGATAAGTTCCTTTTCGGCAACACAAGCCCTTGAAAATGCAACTATGCCAAAGATTTTAGATACTATATCGCAGGCCTTGTCGTAATCGAAGTCATCCTCAAGTGCCTCTACATATACGGCAGACTGGGATTTATATACCTTAACCTTGCCCAGTTTTTCAAGTCGCCATTTAATTGTCTTGACCATTCTATCCTCAAAGGAACTGCGGTTAAGTCCTTTAAGAGCCAATTCACCGTTTTTTATGAGTATAATTTCTTTCAATTGGTTCACCCGATTTATCTAAATTTTATTTTATCTACACAAGATTTAATGCCTCTTTAAGAGCATCAAGAAGAAGTTCCGCTTCTTCCATTGTGTTATCACTACACATACTAATTCGAATAGCACAATCTATCCTTTTGGGACTTACCCCCTGTGCCAAAAGTACGTGGCTTCTTGCCCCCTTTGAACAGGCACTGCCCCCCGATACGAATATCCCCTTGCTTTCGAGAAAACGTATCATAACCTCGGAAGGAATTTTTTCGGTAGATACGTTAAGTATGTAGGGGGATGCATTCTCACCCGAATTTATAAAAAATCCGTCGATTGATTTTATACCTTCACGAAGGCGGTTATTGATATTTCTTATATACTTTTCGGCAATATCCACAGTGGGCAATTCCTTAACTGCCTCGCCAAACGCACCAATGAGTTCCACCGCTTCGGTGCCTGAGCGAAGTCCTTTTTCCTGACCTCCCCCAAGCATTTGAGGGTTGATTTTAATCCCTTTTTTAATATACAAAGCACCTATGCCTTTGGGGGCGTGAACCTTGTGTCCGCTAATGGATATTAAATCAGCACCCAAGGTAGCGGGAGTAAAATCTATCTTACCAAAGGCCTGCACACAGTCGCAGTGCAAAAGTGCAGGGGAATTGTTTTTGATTATTGCATCCCTTGCCACTTTAACGGGCATAATTGCTCCGCTTTCGTTGTTTATAAGCATAATAGAAACGAGGATGGTGTTTTTATCTATTGCATTTTCAATATCTTTTGCTAAAACGCATCCCTCTTTATCTACGGGAAGATATATTACCTCATACCCCTCGTTTTCAAGATGTTTCATAGCGTTTAATACCGAGGGATGTTCAACACAGGTGGTAACGATTTTTTTACCCAAACGCTTATTTTTAGAAACGGCGCCAAAAATCGCAAGATTGTTTGCCTCGGTGCCACAGGAAGTAAAGGTGATTTCGGCGGGAGAGCAGGATATTTTTTTTGCAATAATCTTTCGGGCATTTTCCATCTCGCCCTCGGCATCCACGCCTAACGAATGCACCGAGGATGGATTACCAAAACCCTCGGTCATAAGATAGAGTGCTTTTTCAGCCGATTTTTTGCATACCTTTGTGGTGGCACTGTTATCAAAATAAACCATCTGCACACTTGCCTCATTTTCTCATACTAAGATAGATACATTATACACCATTACATTAAATATTGCAACAAAAAATACCTCTTTTTCGTTCTAAAACGGCACAAAATAAGAGGTATTTTTTCGCATTTTTCAAGTTAAATATTTCCACTTTTGTACATTTATTCATCAAACTTTATATAAAATAAAAAAAGCTACTTTTGTCAGCATTTTTTCACATTAAGGAATGGATAATCCCCCTTAAAAACAGGCGAATGTTTAAGATATTTATCCTTGACATATTATATATATTTATATATAATAAACTTTGAAGATATAATGTGTTCTTGTACCTTCAGAACACAGAAAGGTGGAAATTATGAAAAAGGCATTATCTATATTACTTATTGTCGCCTCGCTTTTATCGGTTATGGTCTTTGCTCCTGCCACTGCATCTGCCGCTATGTTTGGTGATGTTGACGGCAATAACAAAGTAAACGTAATTGATGCTCTTAAAGCACTTCGCTTATCGGTCAATTTAGACAAAACCACCCGTTTTGACAGACAGGCCGTTGCCGACGTTAATAACGACGACACTACTACCGCCATTGATGCTTTGCTTATTTTGCAGTATAGCGCAGAACTTATTGACAACTTTGCAAACGCAGGTGACATTAACAAAGAGGTTTATACAGTTAAAGACACCCCTCTTGAAAATGACGCCTATGTTAACGATGATACTGCAGATACATCCTTTGTTCTTACCACTGCAGGTCTTCAAAATAATACTATCTACTACTTCACCCCCGAAAGCGGATATTTAGCAGCCGACCGTAAGGATGAGGCCGCTTGGGAATATCGTAATAAACTCCGTACCTGGTATGCCTTCCAGGGCCTTCTTAACCGCGACTTCGGTCGTGCAGGTCATACCGCCCTTCTTTATATGGCAGGGGATGATACCGATGGTTTCTGGTACAACTACATTACCAAATCGGGCAACTCCTTTGCAGGATTCAATAAGGTTGTTATTAACAGTATTGATGATTTCCCCACCATCTTCGCTAATCAGATTAAACAATGCGGTTTTGTAACCTGGGAAACTGTAGTTCCTGCATCGGCTAACGTAGCCCTTACCATCTGCGGTGTTGACGGATATCTTCCCGTTCAGCAAGGTACCGCTATACGTAGCCAACTCGTTAATGCAGGTGCACCCGAAAAAATGAGCTTGATAGGTAAATTCACCGGTTCTGTTACCGGTTCCAGAAAGAACGACGCTTATCGTTGGGCTCTCGACAACTATATGCACAGATGTTCCTCTAAATACGTTGCTTACACCCTTGACGGTGCTCCCGACGTATATGGCGGTTTCTGGTGGTGGGGTGCCCACAGCGAAAGAAGTTCCCGCGAAAACCACGACTACATCGTTGCCCGTCGTGCATTCGCTTTCGACCTTTCACCTATTTCTTCCGAAGTTCCCTGCGATGAATACAGCGATGTTCAAGCAGGTTACAACATCAAAGCAGGTACCGACGTTGCAACCCTTAAACTCATTCTTCAAAGAAGATATGAACGTGCAGGGGGTGCTTTCGGTCAGATGTTAGGTTTCCCCCCATGGTGGCTCAAATATTCTAATCAATGCTCTCTCCCCGGAATTTCGGGTGGTTCGGTTGCTCCTCACATCGGCGAATGGACCTTCTGCGAAATTATCACCTGCTACAATATGGCAAAAGAAGCAGACGCCTCCGCTCCCGTTTCTATGACCAATGGTTCGGTGTTCTATAAATTCCGTCCATCTTCAAGCGTATCTTATAAAAACAACAGTTACGCAAGTCCCAACTACGACTCCAGCAAAAAATACTGGACAATCTATGTTGGTGACTATGACTCCTCCGCTTGGCTCAAGAGATATATGTACCATTTCTGGACCAATGACAGTGCCCGCGGAAAATTTGACCTTTCCTGGGGCTTTAACCCCAACCTTTCCTATCGTGTTCCTATGTGTTTCCAATATATGTACGAAACCAAGTCATCCTATGACTACTTTATCGCCGGTGACTCCGGTGCAGGTTACGTAGTTCCCGCCGCCCTTGAAACAGGTAAAACCCTTAAGAATTCGGGTATGCAAAGACCTTCAAGTTACACCGGCGGTCTTGATAAATGGAGAACATATTCAAAGACCTTCTATGACCGTCTTGATTACAAGATTACAGGATTCATCCTTTGTGCAGAAAATGGTCTCAGCTTTAATGCTATGAAATCTTATGCACAACTTTCTCCCATTGGTAACTTCCATAACGATACCGCTGCCAATCGCAGATTCAACTATGTAAACGGTGTTCCCTTCCTTAACTGTCACGGTGACGTTTCTGCCACTATGGACTACAACGCACTTATGTATGACTATGCATACGTTAACCATATGAGCCCATACAATTTCTACGTAGTACGTATGGTAGTGCAATCTCCCTCTACTATGCTCAATATGGTAAACACCTGGACCAGTTACGTAAATCAAAAGGGCGTTTCTAAAGTACCTTCTTACACCAATGCATACACTCTTTTGGCACTTGCTAAGAAATCCGGTCAAGGTACCACCGTTACCAGCTAATTTTTAATATAATATTTAACACCCACAGTAATCATATACTGTGGGTGTTTTTTATATCTCCACCATAACGGGGATATCATTCTCCTCAAAACTGACTATTTTTGGAATAAGGATTTTGTACTCAATAAACCGCTCGGTTTCATTCTTTTCGGCGGTGGCATTAACCCCCGACCTTCGCATAGTATCCACAGCGTTGCTTATGGTGTTGGCAAATAGGCGGATATCCCCCACCACCATTCGCTTTTTCGAAGGAGCATCCTTCTTTTCCGATAGCATCTCGCTTACCATTTTTTCACTTTCGGCAACGTTTAGCCCCTTTGCAATAATGGTAAGAAGAGCGTTATCCCGCTTTTCAATATCCTCTATTCGAAGGAGTGTTCGTGCGTGACGCTCCGATAGTCGTGCCGCCGATATTCGTTCCCTTTCCCACGGGGTAAGTTTTAGAAGGCGGAGTTTATTGGATAAAGTTGACCCCGCCATACCAAGTCGCTCTGCCACCTGTTCACGAGGGATACCCCATTCGCTGATAAGCCGAAATATGCTATCCGCTTCCTCAAAGCAATTAAGGTCTTCCCTTTGAATATTTTCCACGATGGCAAGAAGGGCGGAGGATCGTTCATCCGCATCGGTTAAAACGCAGGGGATTTTTTTGAGCCCCGCCATTGATGCGGCTTTTAGCCGTCTTTCTCCTGAAATAAGAGTATATCCCCCCTCGTTATTTTTTCTAACACAAAGGGGTTGAATAATACCGTTTTGCTTAATGCTTTCGCTAAGACTCCTAAGGGCATCCTCATCAAAATTTTGTCGGGGTTGGGCATCGTTTTTTGAAATTTTATCTATGGCAAGATAAACAAGTGTGGAATTTGTGCGACCTTTGAAGAGCATATTTTATCATCCTTTACCGTTACATATAACTTCAATTATTCACCTTTATTTTATAATTTTAGCATCAAAAAATTTGTCGCTACTTATGGGGGTTTTTGCAAATATTTTGCAAAATTTTGTTTGAATAAACGGGGTGTAAAAAATATATTAAAATATTTAATATATGGGTTGAAATTATGGGAAGTTTGGGTTATAATTATGATATATAATTATAGGTGAAAGGAAAATGCAAGTGGCTTTATCCCTTCTCGATAAATATGCAAAAGCATTTATCTCTAACGATGAATGTTTGGCTATGCAAGAAAAGGTGAACAACGCTCACCATTTACTCCATTCCGGCACAGGTGCAGGTAACGATTTTATTGGTTGGCTCGACCTGCCCGTAAATTACGACAAAGATGAATTCGTCCGAATTAAAAAGGCGGCAGAAAAGATCAAGGCAGATACCGATATTTTCATCGTCATCGGTATTGGCGGTTCTTATTTAGGTGCTCGTGCTGCCATTGAATTCATTAAATCTCCTCTTTACAACAATCTCAAAAAAGATACCCCCGAAATTTATTTTGCAGGTAACAGCATTAGCGGTCCTGCCCTTTCGGAACTTATATCTCTTTGTGAGGGTAAACGCGTTTCGGTAAACGTTATATCCAAATCGGGAACAACCACCGAACCTGCTATTGCCTTCCGCATCTTCAAAAAACTTCTTGAAGAACGTTATGGTGTTGAAGAGGCAAGAAAACGCATCTATTGCACCACCGACAAAGCCCGTGGCACCCTTAAACAACAGGCCGATAAAGAGGGTTGGGAATCCTTTGTGGTACCCGATAATGTAGGTGGCAGATATTCCGTTCTAACCGCAGTTGGACTTCTTCCAATTGCCGTTTCGGGTGCTGATATCGACGCTATTATGCAGGGTGCTATTGACGCTCGTAAAGAGTATGAAAATCCCGATATAAACGTCAACAACTGTTACAAATATGCCGTACTTCGTAACGTGCTTTATGGTAAGGGCAAAAAGATAGAAATGCTTGCCGCTTATGAACCCCGTTTCACCATGATGGCGGAATGGTTCAAACAACTTTACGGTGAAAGCGAAGGCAAAGATAAAAAGGGCATCTTCCCTGCATCGGCTATCTTTTCCACCGACCTTCACTCTTTAGGTCAATACGTTCAAGACGGTGAAAGATCCCTTTTTGAAACGGTTGTGCTTATTGAAAACAATGAAAAAGATATTGTCATTGAAGCGCAAGAAAACGATGGCGACGGATTAAATTTCCTTGCAGGAAAAAATTTATCCTTTGTTAATCGCAAGGCATTTGAAGGAACCGTTCTCGCCCATAATGACGGCGGTGTTCCCAATATTGTTATCACCCTTGACCGAGCCGACGAATACAACTTCGGTCAAATGGTTTACTTCTTCGAAAAAGCATGTGCTATTTCCGGTTATCTTCTTGGCGTTAACCCCTTCGACCAACCCGGTGTAGAGAGTTACAAAAAAAATATGTTTGCTCTCCTTGGAAAACCGGGTTACGAAGACCGCAAAGCAGAATTGGAAAAGCGTATTGCTGAATAATAAATCAAACAATAAAAAGAAAAGAGGAACTCATTATGATTCAACTTATTGTAGGAAATAAAGGAACAGGAAAAACTATTCGCCTTATTGATTACATCAACGGTGCTGTAGAAACCTCTAAAGGTTCTGTAGTTTGTGTTGAAAAGGGTAGCAACCTTCGTTTCAACCTCACCAACAAAGCCCGTCTTATTAATGTAGATACTTACGGCGTTGCATCCTTTGATGAACTTTACGCTTTTGTCAGCGGTCTTTGTGCCTCCAACTACGATATCACCGATCTTTGCATCGACGGTACCCTCAAAATCGGCGGTAAAGATATGGAAGCATTGGTTCACTTCCTTGATCGTCTTTCTGTATTGGCAGAGGAAAGCAACGTAAAAATGCTTCTTACCGTATCTTGCGACGCAGCTGAACTTCCCGAAGGAATTCAACACGTTGCAAACATTATCTAATTAAAAGATAATAATACTTAAATAAAGGACAGTATGTTTCATTACTGTCCTTTTGTTTTAGGAGAAATAAATGGATAATAAAAGAGTAGCATCGGGTAACGGATGTAAACTTTATAAAAAATGCGGTGGATGTCAACTACAAAATCTCACATACGATGAGCAACTTAAGTTCAAACAACGCCTCTGCGAAAAACATCTGTCGAAATATTGCAAAATCTCCCCTATCATCGGAATGGAGCATCCCTACCATTACAGGAATAAGGTGCAGGCGGCATTTGCCACCACCAAGGATGGCAGAATTATATCGGGAGTGTATCAGTCGGGCACACATAGAATTGTCCCCGTTGACCTTTGTATGACCGAGGATAAAAAGGCGGATGAAATAATCGTTTCTATCCGCTCTCTTATGAAGGATTTTCGTATGACCGCCTATAACGAAAATACAGGTCGCGGATTTCTTCGCCACGTGCTTGTTAAAAGAGGATTTACCACCAATCAGATTATGGTGGTAATGGTAACAGGAACACCTATCTTCCCCGCAAAAAATAACTTTGTAAAGGCACTTCGAAAAATTCATCCCGAAATCACCACCATCGTTCAAAATATAAATATGAAACCCACCAATCTTGTGCTTGGCGACAGACAAAACGTTCTCTTCGGCACAGGATATATTGAGGATGTCCTTTGCGGACTTACCTTTAGAATATCCCCCGCAAGTTTTTATCAGATAAACCCTGTTCAGACCGAGGTGCTTTACGGCAAAGCGATGGAACTTGCCGACCTTAAAAAAGGACAAAGGGTAATCGACTGTTATTGCGGAATCGGTACAATCGGCCTTTGCGCCGCCAATGTTTGCGACTGCGAAGTAATCGGTGTTGAACTTAATCCCGATGCAGTAAAGGATGCAAAATTTAACGCCAGGCGAAACAATAAAAATAACGCAAAATTCTACTGCGGTGATGCAGGGCAGTTTATGACCGAAATGGCTGATAATGGAGAAAGTGCCGACGTGGTGTTTATGGACCCACCAAGGGCAGGAAGCAGTGTGGAATTTATAGATTCGGTTAAAACTTTGAGTCCTAAAAAAATAGTATATATCTCCTGCAACCCCGAAACTATGGCAAGGGATTTGGAACTTTTAACCAAGGATAAAAAATACAAAGTAACCAGTTTAACCCCCGTTGATATGTTCCCCCACACTAATCATTGTGAAGTTGTAGCACAACTTCACAGTGATATAAATTCTTAAAAGAATTTACGATATATCTTCGATGCGATATACCTGCGGTGCGATATGTGCCTTACGGCACGTGAAAAGAATTTATATCACATCACAACAAAACGAAGTGGAGTTATATCGCGCCCCGAAAGGGGCATATCGCATTTATAAAATATATCGCACGAGCGTTAGCGAGTATATCGCAAAAGGAGAATTAAAATGAACGAAAAAACTATAAAAGAACTTTCTCTTGAACTCATAGTAGAAATCACTGCAATTTGTGATAACATTAAAGGAAGATCTGTGTTTACAAATCAACTTTTACGTTCTTGCTCCTCAATAGGAGCAAATTCTCACGAAGCAAAATACGCTCAAAGCAATCTTGATTTTATCAATAAACTTGAAATTGCCCTCAAAGAGTGTTACGAAACCGAATATTGGCTTGAAGTTCTTTTCAACATAAATTCTATTGACGAAATCACATATAAGAATTTAATCAACAAATGCGGAACAATTAGAAGAAAACTGATTACATCAATTACAACGGTAAAAAACAAATAACTTGTTGCCAAGCAACAAGCGATATAGGAGCTTCGCTCCTGCGATATATACTTCGTATGCGATATATTTGTAAAAACAAATATGATATACCTTCGGTGTGATACGTGCCTCACGGCACGTGAAAAAGAGTCGAGAAATATCTCGGCTCTTTTTTTGTATGAATTTTCAAATATTACAAATAATAAAATGAAAAAATATAAGGTGGTAAGTTATTCCAATGGATTCCTTGAAACTTCTTAAAAACGCTAAAAGGGCTATTAAAAATCTTCGCAAAAAATATAAAACTGCGGTAAAAATTCGAAAGGATATTTACGACGAGTGGTTAAAAGATAATTTTTATATTTTAGAAAGAGAAACTTTTATCTCTATAAATACACTCAAAAGTTATAAAATAAATCTTCAAAAAATTATTCCTCTTTGTGAAAATTTCATTGAAAAAAAGGGAGAAAATCTTGACGCTGTTTTGCAAAAAAACGGTGAGTTTTATACTGCCGAGATTTTAGAATGTCTGCCCCACGTTATCCGCATTCTTTGCGTTATTAAGTGTGAAGAGGATAAAAAGTATCTTCCCTTTACGGTTAAAACTTTCCGCTCATTAAACCCTGCTTTTTGTGATGAATTAGTGGAAAAATATTGCGTTATTGACCACATTTTCAATAGCGATAAAACCTTTGCTAAAATGGATGATGCCACTAAAAGTTATTATCGCTCACAATGTGCAAAGGGGGCAAAGAAAAACAAAATATCACAAAAAGATCACGCCGAAAATATCCTGAAAAAAGCGAAAGAAATGGATCTTCACATTGGCAACATTTTTTTAGAAGATACAAAAGAAGATTTCACCTTAAAAATTCGCGGGGGATTTTTTCTTTACTGTCGTCTTGTTTTGCCGCTGATTTTTTCTGTTATTTTTTCAATTTGTTTTAAGAATTTTTTTGCAGGGATTTTATTATATATCCCCCTGCACGAGATTTTACGACATCCCCTACAATGGATATTTATGCTTAAAGTAAATCCCCGTTATGTTCCTCGAATGAATATAAAAAAAGATCTTCCAAAAGATGCTCGAACCCTTATCACCATTTCGGGATTAGTGCCAAAAACTCAAGAGGTGGAAAGCATTTGCAAACATTTGGAAGAGATTTATTTTGCTAATCCACAAAGTGAGGTTGGCATTTGTTATCTTGCCGACCTTAAGGAGTCGGAGGTGCCGTATCTCCCCTCGGATGAAAGGGAAATAACTGCACTTATTCGCGGTATTAAAAATCTTAACAAAAAGCATAAAGATAAATTCTTCTTGGCGGTTCGTCCCCGTGTTTATATCAAAACCCAAAATGCCTATGCCGGTTTTGAGAGAAAACGAGGTGCCATAATGGAACTTTGTGAACTTATTTGCGAAGATAAAAACCGCTTTTCTCATTTTGTTGGGGATATGGAATGGATTAAAAATGCGAAGTATATCTACGCCCTCGACAGCGACACAAAACTCCCCCAAGACGGTGTTTTGGAAATGGCATCGGCAGCACTGCATCCTCTAAACAAACCCCACGTCAAAAATGGCATCGTTACAAAGGGACACGCTCTTTTCGTACCCCCTGTTTCGGTGGGGCTTTTCGACACCGAAAAAACCTATTTCGGTTCTATTATGAATGGCAGAGGGGGTAACTCCGCCTACAATTCTCCCTGTTCAAATCTTTATTTTGACCTGCTCGGTGAGTCAATTTTTGCAGGTAAGGGATATTTTGAAATCGATACTTTTTACGCCCTTCTAAAAGATGCCTTCCCAAAAGAAAGGATATTGAGTCACGATATTTTAGAGGGTGGATATCTCCGCCCCGCCTTTTGCTCCTTCACCGAAGTTACCGACGGTTGTCCCAAAAATTCCAAGGGATGGTTTAACCGTTTAGGTCGTTGGATAAGAGGTGATTTTCAAAATTCCCTCTTTATGAAAAAATATATCCCCACAAAAAAAGGCAGAGTTAAAAATTCTCTACCTCTTACCTCTCGACTGTTTTTGTTAGATAATCTCATCCGACAAATTTGCCCTTTTATATCGGCATCCCTCTTAATTTTAGGGGCATTTTGTCCACCTATTCGTTTAACCTTTTGCATCCTTTCAATTTTATCGATTACAATAGGCGACCTTTTATCCTTCGCCCGATTATTTATAAAACGGGGTAGTTCCGCCCTCACAAGACGATACCATTCGGGACTTTTGCCCGATGCGTCCCTTGATATTTTAAGGGCAGTTTTCTCGGTTATGATGCTTATAAACACGGGGATAGTTTCGGGAATTTCGGCATTTTTAGGACTTTTCAGACAATATATTTCACGAAAAAATCTTCTTTCCTGGACCACCGCCGCCGATGCGGATATTATTTCTAAAGGAACACTTTTCTCCTTCATAGCATCGGGATATTACGGAATATCGGTGGGGGTTTTGTTTATTGCTTTTGCCCCGTTTATCCTTAAAATTTTTGGGGCTTTATTCATTATTTCTCCCCTGATTTTGTATCTATCATCAAAGCCGAAACGAAGCGAAAAAATAAATCTTACCGATGAGCAAAGGGATAAAATCTCAAACTATATTGTGCTTATGTGGAATTTTTACGACCACACCGTTACCAAAAGAAATAACTTTTTGCCCCCCGATAATATGTCGGTTGCCCCCTCATCACAAACCGCAAATCGCACTTCTCCCACCAATATCGGATTGTATCTCTTATCTGCCTTTTGCGCTATGAAACAGGGGATAATATCCACCGATGAACTTTTACTTCGCATTCAAAATTGCCTCGATACCCTTGATAAATTAGAAAAATGGAAGGGACATTTTCTTAACTGGTACAACACCGAAAATTTATCATCCTTAACGCCAAAATACTGCTCGGCGGTGGATTCGGGCAATATGATTTGTTGTCTTTACGCCCTTAACAACGGGATAAAATTCCTGCCCGAATTTAAGGATGTATCGGCTCGTATTGAGGATATCCTAAACAATACCGACTTTTCGGTGTTTTATAACGAAAAACGAAAACTTTTTCACATCGGTTACGATTTAGAAAAGGGTGAACTCACCGACGGATACTACGATATGCTTATGAGTGAGGCACGAATGACGGTGTATTACGCCGTAGCAAAAGGACAGGTGCCAAAGGATGCCTTTACAAACCTTTCCCGCATTATCACCGCCGAAAAGGGATATATCGGCCCTGCCTCTTGGACAGGCACCGCTTTCGAATATTTAATGCCTCCCCTGCTTCTTCCCACCTATAAAGGGTCTTTGGGATACGAGGGGGTAAAGTATTGTATCTTTTGCGGTAAAAATCGAGCAAAAGAATTGGGACTCCCCTTCGGTTGTTCCGAAAGCGGATTTTACTCCTTTGACGGACGATTAAATTATCAATACAAAGCCCACGGAATTCAGCGGTTAGGTCTTAAACGAGGATTAAATAAGGAATACGTGGTGTCCCCCTACTCCTCTTTTTTGGCACTGCCCTTTTGTCCCAATTTTGCCCTTAACAATTTAGAACGGCTTAAAAACATTGGCGCTTTTTACAAATACGGATTCTACGAGGCGGTGGATTATACCGAAAGCAGACGGGGTAACGCCCCCTTTAACATCGTTCAAAGTTATATGGCTCACCACGTTGGAATGAGTATTTGCGGAGCATTCAACGCCCTTACCAACTTCGGTCTTTGCAATATTTTTATGCAAGATGAAATGCTAAGTGCCAAAGAATTATTGTGTGAAAAAATTCCCGTTGGAGCAAAAATTTACAATCATTTTGTTGAACAAAACAATGATAAAAAACCTGCTAAACTAAATATCCCCGCAGAAAGATTTGAAAATATATCTCCAATAAATCCCACCGCACATCTTCTTTGTAATGGCAATATGTCCCTTGTAATTTACGATAACGGATGCTCGGTTAACACCTTTGAGGGCAAAAGATTATATGGTGGATTTGGAGATTTAATCAGAAATCCTCAGGGTATTTTCGCCGTTGCCACCGTGGGTAGAAAGCGATTTTTCTTGACCCCCGTTTTGAAGGATAATTTAAACCGACAGGTGCAAATTTCTTCTCAATACGTTTCATATTTTTGCAAAAACAAAACCACCGAATGGGGTATGGCGGTATCACTTCATAAAAAACTCCCCTGCGAAATGCGAAAAATAAGGGTAAAGAATACAATCACCAAGGCCCAATCTATTCGGCTTTTATTTTATCTTGAACCCCAACTTTCTACCCACAGAGAATTCTCCTCCCACCCCGCCTTTAATCGACTATTCATTATGACCGATTACGATAGGGAAAACAAAATTATATTTTTTGAAAAACGCAGTAGAAATACGGAGGAAATATCCGACGTTTTGGGTGTGGGATTGGATAAAGATTTAGATTTTGAATTTGATACCCGACGAGAAAACGTGATAAAAAAGGGCTCGGTTGTAAAATCGTTACTATCCCGAATAAAACTTGAAAATCAATCTTCGGGTGTCCCCGACCCTTGTCTTGCCATGCGGATAAAGATGCGACTTAATCCTAAAAGCACAAAAGAAGTGGGATTTATTATTTGTCACGGCAAAACAAAACAATCGGTAATTGCAAATATTTGCTACTGCAGACGGGAGAAAAACGACGGTATTAAGGGTGCATCATCCCCCTTCTATCTTGGCAGTTTAGAAGGACGCATCGCCCAAAAACTATTACCCCGACTTTTCTCACCCCTTGGTTACAAACAGCATCACAAAGAGTCGTTTTGTGTAAATTCTTTGTGGAAAATCGGTGTTTCGGGAGACCGTCCCATTGTTACCGTCCACGTAAAAGATGAGGATAGCGTTAAAAATCTTAATCCCCTTTTAGGTATGTATGGCATCCTTCGTGGATGCTCAATCGAATACGATTTGTGCGTAATTTACAACAACGGCGGAGACTATTTTGATCGACTGCACAACGCTCTTCTAAAGTGTGCCGATGAAAACAACGCCCTTTCTTATATTAACGACGGAATATATTTTTTGGAGGAACATTCAATGTCTAAAGATACTAAAACCGCCCTTGAGCAGGTAGCGTGTTGCAAGGCGGAGGAACTTTTTTCTAACCGCCAAAAAACCGAAAAATACACCGAAATAGACCTTATTTCAGCCAAACCGAATGAAGATTTTACCGAAGAAGAAACCCTTTATCTAAACGGCGGTCATAACCATTTAAGGCGAATAGAAAATCCCCTTTTATCCCTTAAAGTCGGAGATTTTTATGAGGAATCCTTCTTGCTAAAAGAAACGCCCTCTCTCCCCTTTTGCAACGTTATGGCAAACAAAGATTTGGGGAGTGTTGTATCTAATAACGCTTTAGGTTTCACCTATTACAAAAACTCAAGTGAAAACCTTCTTACACCGTTTTTCAACGACACCCGTTTCGACAACAAGGGCGAAATGCTCATAATGAAAATCGGTGAAAAATACTACGATATGATAGATGGCTCGAGGGTTATTTACAGCAAAAATTCCACCCTATATAAAGGAATAATTGAGGATGCTGTTTACACCGTCAGGGTATGGGTCGAGGATAACAGCAAAAAAATTGCAGTATCCTTTTCTACCGTCCCAAAAAACGATTGTAAGATTGCATTTTACTGTCAACCCATCCTTGCCTCTACCCCCTCAAAGCAGGGTGGAATTAAAACCTTTGTTAAAGACAAGGGGGTAATTTTTCACAACTCCCTTAACGATTTTGCCGATACCTATATGGCGGTAGGATGTAATCGCAACTATGAAATTTGTCTTGATAAGGGTTCTTTTTGGCAGGGCAAGTGGCAGGGAAATACCGAAAAAATATCTAAAGATACCTGTTGTGCCCTCATTACAAATGTGGGAAATATGGAGAATAACGACATCCTTTTCATCCTCACCGCCCGTGAAGAAATTGATGTTGCAGAGGAAACGCATATATCCTGTTTTGAGCGAAACAGAGAATTGATTAAAAAATCCCACCACACCTTTTTAAAGGATGCCTTTCCCACGAAAACAACGGCTCCTAAAATAGAAAAATCCCCACAAAATAATATCATTCAAATTAACACCCCCCACAAAGAACTTGACGTTATGTTCAACACCTGGCTTCCTATTCAAATGGAAAACTCCCGTTTCCTTGCACGATGCGGATTTTATCAAAGTGCAGGGGGATACGGTTTTCGCGATCAACTTCAAGACGTGTGCGGTATATTACTATTCAACCCAACCCTTGCCCGAGAGCATATTTTACGTTGCTGTGGCGTTCAGTTTGAAGAGGGGGACGTACTTCATTGGTGGCACGAGAAAAAGGATGGAATATCGGGGGTTAGAACCCGTTGCAGTGATGATATGCTGTGGCTCCCCTACACCCTTTTTGAGTATATTGAAAAAACGGGAGATACCGATATCTTAAAGGTTGAAATCCCATATATTTTTGGAGAAACCTTAAAAGAGAACGAGCAAGAACGATATTTTATACCTCAAAAAAGTCAACAAAAAGGCACCGTTTATGACCACGCTTTGAGGGCTATTAACAAAATAGAGTACGCAAAAAATGGACTTTTAAAAATCGGTTCTTGTGACTGGAATGACGGCTTTTCCGCCATAGGAGAAAAGGGTGAGGGCAGTAGTGTTTGGCTCTCTCAATTCTATGCCATAGTTGCTCGAAAAATGGCGAAAATTTCCCGTTTTATGAAAGATGAGAAGATAGTCGCCGAATTAGAGAAAAGGGCAAATGACCTACTTTTTAGGGTGGATGAGATATGTTATGACGGCCAGTGGTATTTAAGAGCGTTTTTTGACAACGGTGAACCCCTTGGCTCACACAAAAACAAGGAAGCAAAGATTGACCTATTGCCCCAATCCTTTGCGGTGCTTTCAAATATGCAAAATAAAGACCGATTATCGAGTAGCATCGACAGTTGTATGAAACATCTTGTGGATGATGAAAACGGCATTATTCGACTATTCACCCCTCCCCTAAAAGAAACAAACGCAGGGTATATATCCTCCTATCCCGAGGGCATTCGTGAAAATGGCGGACAGTACACCCACGGCGCACTGTGGCTTGTAAAGGCACTTTTCCGTTTGGGTAGAAAAGAAGAGGGATACCGTTTATTACAATATATCAACCCCGCCTACCGATATTTACAAGGAGAGTGGGGATATACCCTAAAAACCGAACCATACGCCCTGCCTGCCGATATTTACTACGGCAAAAATTACACGGGCAGAGGCGGGTGGAGTCATTACACGGGGGCTGCCGCTTGGTATTATCGTATTGTTTTAGAGGATTTATTAGGAATAAAAATCTTTGGTGATAGGGTGGAAATAACACCTAATATCCCAAAAGAATGGGATGGATTTTCCGCACTTCTCAACATCAAAAACACCCAAATTGACCTTAAAATTAAAAATGCTGATAATATATCAAAACAAACCATATATCTCGATCAAAAGAATCATAGTATCCAAATATAAAATGAAAACTGCGATAGGAAATCCTATCGCAGTTTAATTATTTATAATAGAAAGTTACTGTTATGCAATCTCTCGGGGGAATTGAGTGATCTTATCTACCGAGAATTGAAGAATCAACAAAGCATCGGTTGCATCTACTATGCCGTTGTTATCAACGTCGGCACAAATAGCGTTAATACCTGTTAATTCAATTTTATCAACAGAAAATTGAAGAACAATCAAGGCATCTTCGGCGCCTATATCACCGTCACCGTTAACGTCACCGTATTTTTGACCCTTTGAGAGCATTTGATCACAACCAAGGCAATAAATATCGCCTGTGTATTTATTGGTAGCATCAAGAATAATGGTTTCGCCATTGTGATTATCGGCATCTAATTCGCCATATCCTTTACCACAAACATCACAAACTGCCTTTTCACAACAGGTTGCAACACCGCCAATGTGGTTGCCCGTTGCAGGGATAACTTCACCCTCTTCGATTATTTCTCCACAATCAAGACAATATGTATCACCGGTATAACCGTCGTTACCGCAATCTTCAGTTTTTGCATTACGTACTTCGGTTCCGCCTTTGTGGTTGGCGGGATCTAATTCGCCATATTCTTTTCCGCAAACATCACAAACTGCTTTATCTTTGCAGGTTGCTTCGCCGCCAGTATGAGCACCGGTTGCGGGGATTACGGAACCTTCAGAAATCATTTCACCGCAATCTTTACAGTAGGTATCGCCGGAATATCCATCGTTGCCACAATCACCTGCAATAAAATCTCGAATTTCAGTTTCGCCAACGTGGTTGCTGGGATCTAATTCACCATATTCTTTTCCGCAAACGGAACATTCTGCTTTATCTTTGCAGGTAGCAATACCGCCAGTATGAGCACCGGTTGCGGGTATTACGGAACCTTCAGAAATCATTTCACCGCACTCTTTGCAGTAGGTATCACCAGAATATCCATCGTTGCCACAATCACCTGCAACAAAATCTCGAATTTCAGTTTCGCCTTTGTGATTAGTAGCGTCTAATTCGCCATATTCTTTTCCACAAACGGAACATTCTGCTTTATCTTTGCAGGTTGCTTCGCCGCCAGTATGAGCACCGGTTGCGGGGATTACGGAACCTTCTTGGATCATTACACCGCAATCTTTGCAGTAGGTATCGCCGGTGTAACCGTCGTTACCACAATCTTCTGCTACATAATCACGGATTTCAGTTTCGCCTGTATGCTTACATTGGTAAGTCTCTTCATACTCAATACCGCCGTCAACAACGTTAACAATCAAATCTCCGTCGGCAACCCAATTATCCACTTCACCAAAAGAGTAACCTGTAATGGTTGCAGTAACTGTAACGGAAGTATTTTCTACAATATCGGTAAGGGCAACAAAATATGCAACACAAATTTCGCCACCGCTAACCTTATTTGCTTGTTCAGTTGACGTGGGATTAGCAATGAAGCCAAGTCTATTATCGTTAGTTGACATTATCGCACCAGCAAAATCGTTTTCTGATGGTTCAATGCAATCCAACTTGAGAAGAGTTGAATCATAATCTACTAACATATCCATAGTTGCATATCCATTTGACCATTCGCTAATGGATATGGGAATTGCAATTTCATCACCTGCAGCAAAGTCGCCTTTTACAGTTGCTACGGTAATGGTGGTTTCTCCTATAGGAGTAGGATTATCAGGATTTGATGATTCGCTATCACTTACATAAACGCCACCACTAACTATATCAGCAGTAAGGGTATGTGCTTCAATCCAACCGTCCTCTTCACCGTATGTATAACCATATACAGTTGCCGAAACGGTAACTTCAACAGATTCGGTAATATCTTCGGCAGCGATATAATATGCAACGCAAATTTCACCACCGTCGACTTTTTGTGCCTGTCTATCACTACTCGGGGAGGCAATAAGACTAAGTTTATTTTCATAGATTGTGCTAAGAGCACCGGAAAAATCAACCGTGGAATTTTCTAAACGATCAAACTCAAGAGCTTTGCTTTCACACAAAACTTCAAGATTAAATCCACCGTATGCATTTGCCCATTCAGTAATTGTAATGGGAATAGCAATCTCATCACCCTCTGCAAAAGGTCCATTCACAGTGGCAACAGTGATGGTTGCATCAACAGTTGTTTCGGCAAATGCAACAACCGATGAGGTCGCAATCAACAATACGCATAATAACAATGCAAGTAACTTTTTCATCGACTTCATTCCTTTATATCCAATATACTAATTCAATTATAAATAATTTTCTTTTATATGTCAATAAATTTGTATCACTTAGAAAATGATAAAATATTTCCTACTAAAAAAAAGTTCCCCTCCGGATAAACCGGAGGGGATTTTTTTAGTTAAACAACATAGTCAAGATCAAAATCGTTCTTAGCATCAGGTTCAACAAAGTGTTTATCAAGGACCATTTTACCATCTTCATCGAAGTAGTAGTAACCAGCTTCAATTTGGTATCCTAAGGGATGATCAATTTCATTAAGGAATTCTACATCCAACCAAATGGTACGATCAATGATAAGTTTGTGATAGTCATTGACGAAGTAATAATCGCCTTCAAATTCAATGATTTGGTATGCTGTTTGAAGCACGCCGCCAAGATAGAAGTAATCTCCATCTCTACCATCTCTAAGAATCATTCTACCATCTGCTGTGAATACATACACGCCACCGGGAAGACCATGGGGAGCAGTGAATTTTTCGTCGATGTAAATGGTGATCTTCTTAAGGATCTTATCATAGTCATTTACGAAGTAGTAATTTCCTTCGAATTCAACGAGTTTATAACGAGTTTGAAGTTCGCCGTTGATGTAGAGGTAATCACCAACTACACCGTGTTTGTAAACCATGCGGCCTTCAGCGTCAAAGTAATAGGTACCTGCGGGGATACCGTATTTGCCGGTAAAGGTTTCGCTAAGATTTATACTCTTGTTTCTGAGAATCTTGTCATAGTCGTTTACGAAGTAATATTCGCCTTCGAATCTGATAAGTTGATATGCTTTTTGTAATGCACCGTTGATGTAGAGATAATCTCCTACAATACCATGGTTAAGAACCATTCTACCTTCGGCATCAAAATAGTAGGTGCCAGCGGGGAGACCGTATTGTTCAGTGAATTTTGCGCTCAAGGGGAGACTACCACTCTTGAGGATCTTATCGTAGTCATTAATGAAGTAATAGTAACCTTCGTACTTAATAAGTTGGTAAGCTCTCATTAATTCGCCGTTGATGTAGAGACGACCATTAACGAAACCGTTACTGATGATCATTCTACCTTCAGCATCGAAGTAATATGTGCCTGCTGCGAGACCATATTGCTTAGTGAATTTTTCGCTGAGGGACAAGCTAATGTTCTTAGCAATCTTATTATAGTCGTTTACGAAGTAGTAGTTACCTTCGAACTCGACAAGTTGATATGCCTTTTGTAATACACCCTCGATGTAGAGATAGTCGCCGATTACGCCGTGATCAACTACCATCTTACCTTCTGCGTCGAAGTAGTATCTACCAGCAGCAAGGCCGTATTGAGCAGTGAATCTATCGGTGAGGGGGAGGTAACCGTTCATCATAACCTTGTTGTAGTCGTTTACGAAATAGTAGTTACCTTGGAACTTAATGAGTTGATATGCCTTTTGCATAATGCCTCCGATGTAGAGATAACCATCAATAACACCGTTTCTGAGGATCATTTTACCTTCAGCATCAAATTCATAAGTGTATTCGGGGAGACCATATTGTGCAGTGAATTCTTCACCAAGTTTAAGACTTGTATTCATGGCAATCATACCATCTTCGCCAACGAAGTAATAATCTTCACCAAGTTTAACAAGCTTAGCACCAGATACGGGTAAACCGCCGAGATAGAGACGACCTTCATGGGTGCCATCCAAGAGTTTAGCAACACCATCGGTAGTACCACAATCGTAGAAGTAGACAATCACTGCATCGCCGTTTTCGTCTACAACGGGATGCCATACAATACCAAGCTGTACGATACCACTCATATCGAACAAGTAGGTCTTGCCATCGATTACATAGGGTTCAGCACCATATTTATATTTGGTGGTATTTCTATAGCAGTCGGGACCGAACCAGTAACGATAACCGTAACTGTTTTGAGTCCAAACGTTAGCTGTCAAGCGACCGTTATCGAAATTGTATCTAATGTTTTCTTCGGTGTAGTTGTCGCCATTCAAACCTGCATAGGTTGATCTATCGAAGTAGTACCAAGTACCTTCAACGTCTACCCAACCGGGAGTCAATACACCTCTGGTTAAGTAGTAGTTAATACCATCAATTGTAATGAGACCGGTATATAAGTATACTTCACCGCATTCGCAGATAAGTTGATCGCCAACGGGTTCGAACTTATGGATGCCGGTAGCAGGAATGGTTTCACCTTGTACTAATACTTCGTCGCAGCCTACGCAGCATACGTCGCCGGTATAACCGAGACTGATACAGCCAGGTTCTTTAACCCCACGAAGTTCAGTTTGACCAATGTGGTTAGAAGCATCTTTTGCAATAGCTTCGGTCTTTGTGTCGCCACATACAGTACAGGTGAAGAATTTTTCGCCTTCTGCTGCACAGGTGGGAACTTTAGTTACTACACCATCGTTCCAAGTATGAGCACCGGTTGCGGGGATTACGGAACCTTCTTTGATCATTACACCGCAATCTTTGCAGTAGGTATCGCCGGTGTAACCGTCGTTACCACAATCTTCTGCTACATAATCACGGATTTCAGTTTCGCCAACGTGGTTGTTAGCGTCTTTTGCTCTTATATATATTATAATCAACATTTTTGTTGATTTTGCGAACTTCCTTTAAAAATTCTTTAATTTCAAGCCTTTTTGAATTTGATTCGTTGTATCTTGATTTTTCGGTAAACCGGCAGGCGCACCTTATAAAATCAAGGTTATTATATTCTGCCCAGGCGATTACATCCTCTTCTCTTACAAAATAAA
>JAFVID010000012.1 GCA_017474205.1 Clostridia bacterium
AACGGAAAGCATTTCTATGTCTATTCTTTGGAGAACTTAGAGTTAAAACAAAGAATTACTTTGCCGAGAGGTTATGACTCTATTGATGTATGCGGTTTTTATTCCGAAGATGGTACTATAATAAACATACCGGCAGAACGATATGTATATGATGATAAAGAAAAAGAATTTGGGCATTACGAATATATTATTTGTAAGTACTCTTCTGTTGATTATACGTTGATTGCAAAAATGGATATCCCTGACAAACATCCGTATCTTTGGGATGATATTAAAAAATGGATTGATGAAAATAATATTTAATTTCTCACATTGCATAACACAACAAGCTAATAATAATTTTGAGCAAAGTTAATGGTTTTAGGTTCTCCTAACAAGTGACATTTGGGCGCCAAAATGTCCTGCTTGCTACGGTATAAGACAAAAAAATGAAAGGAAGCGCGAAATTTTCGTACTTCCTTTTTTACTGTCCTTAAGAGTACGCTTCATATCCGCCGTCTTTTTTTGCGATATATTACTTCGCAATGCGATATTTTTGCTTTGCAAAAGCGATATATTCACCTTCGGTGAATGCGATATGATATAAATCTCCTCAACGCCCGAAGGGCATATCGCAACGAAGTTATATCGTACACCGTAGGTGTATATCGCAAATCCCACAAGGGATTTATATCGTTGCAAAATATCTTTACGATATTTTGATTTGTGTTCCGTCAACCTTAATTTCGTAGTTATCTTTATATATCAGTTGTGAGATTGGCACAAATTCGAAGCCCTTTCCCTGCAAGGTTTCTAAAATTGTGGGTAGTGCTTCGGGGGTGTTTTTGGCGGCGTTATGAAAAAGAAGTATTGAGCCAGACTTTGTCTTTTCGGTTACCCTTTTTGTAATATCGGCAGCCGAAAGATTTTTCCAGTCAAGGGAATCAACATCCCACTGAATTGTGTACATATTCATTGACTTTACCGTTTCGATTACAGTGTTGTTATAATCCCCGTAAGGCACACGGATTAGAGTCGGTTTTTTGCCTGTGATTTTCTCAATTTTTTCGTTGCAGGAATTTATCTCTGCCATCATTTTATCCCGACTTAAAGATGTCATATAGGGGTGGGTGTTGGAATGGTTTTGTATCTCGTGGCCTGCATCGGATAGTGCTTTGACCTCGTTGGGATATTTATCTACCCACTCCCCTACCACGAAAAATGTTGCCTTAACATTATATTTTGCAAGGATATCGATTAAGGTTTGGGTATCTTCAGCACCCCAGGCGGCATCGAAGGATATGGATATTTTATTATCATCCCTACCCACGCAATACACAGGTAATTTTTTATTTGTATTTGAGGTTGGTTGTGTATCCGTGGTGGTAAAAACCACAAAGGCAAAAATCACCGCCAATATTATCGCCATCATTATAAGAATGGTTTGTTTTGTTATTATGTAATATCTTTTCAAATAAATCTCCCCTTTCAACATTATATTTATGTTGATTAACATTCAATAATTACCCAATTTATCATTAAAAAATATTCTCTACCACTTGACATATTTTTTGCAATATGATAATATAATAAAGATATTTTTTGTATTTTAATTGGAGGCAATTCAAATGAAAAGAATCGTTACCCTTGAAACTCGTAATCTTTGCGAAAGTGCTAAAAACGGCGGTTGCGGTGAATGCCAAACTTCTTGTCAATCCGCTTGCAAAACCAGCTGCGGTATTGCTAACCAAGCATGTGAAAAGGCAGCCGAAAAAGCCGAGTCTGAGAAATAATTTTTCGAACTACGAGAATGCCGCTTAGAAAATTCTAGCGGCATTTTTCATTTTATATTATTTTTTGAGGAGAATTCCTATGGTACATCAGTACAAACTCAACGGATATAATATCGTTATCGATACCTGCTCCGGCTCTATTCATTCGGTGGATGAGGCGGCTTACGATATTATTGAAATGTATAAATCCCATTCGGCTGATGAAATTGCTAACGTTATTTCAGAAAAATATTCAATCTCAAAAGAGGAAGTTTTTGAATGTATTGAGGATGTTAAATCCCTTGAAGATATGGGTAAACTTTACTGTCCCGATAACTTCGAGCCCCTTGCCAACACCTTCAAAGAAAGAAGCGGTGACGTGGTTAAGGCGCTATGTCTTCACGTATCACACACCTGCAATCTTAACTGTTCTTACTGTTTTGCAAGTCAGGGTAAATACCACGGCGACAGGGCACTTATGTCCTTTGAGGTAGGTAAACAAGCCCTTGATTTTCTCGTTGCCAATTCGGGCAAAAGAAGGAATTTAGAGGTCGACTTTTTTGGTGGCGAACCCCTTATGAATTGGGATGTTTGCAAAAAATTAGTTGAATATGCCCGTTCCATTGAAAAGGAACATAATAAAAATTTCCGTTTCACCCTTACCACCAACGGTGTGCTTATTGATGATGATGTTATTGAGTTTTCTAACAAAGAAATGAGCAACGTGGTACTAAGTTTGGATGGTCGAAAAGAAATTCACGATCGTTTCCGCGTTGACTTTGCAGGGAACGGCAGTTTTGATAAAATTGTTCCTAAATTTCAAAAGTTTGTACAATCAAGAAACAATAAAAATTATTATATGAGGGGCACATTTACCCACGCTAATCCCGATTTCATGAAGGATATTGACACCATGCTCGATTTAGGTTTCACTGAACTCAGTATGGAACCTGTGGTATGTTCTCCCAATGACCCTTCCGCCCTCACAAAAGAGGATAAGGAAATTGTAATGGATCAATATGAAATCCTTGCAAAGAAAATGATCAAACGTAAAAAAGCAGGTAAACCCTTTACATTCTATCATTATATGATAGATTTGAACGGTGGTCCTTGCATTTACAAACGCATATCCGGTTGCGGTTCGGGTACCGAATATATGGCGGTTACCCCCTGGGGCGACCTATATCCTTGTCATCAATTCGTTGGTGATGATGCCTTCAAGCTTGGTGATGTTTGGAAGGGTGTTACCAACAAGGATGCTCAAAATGAGTTTAGAAGTTGCAACGTTTATTCTCGCCCCGAATGTGCCGACTGTTGGGCAAAATTGTGGTGTTCCGGCGGATGTGCCGCCAACGCGTATCACGCCACCGGATCGGTTAAGGGCATCTATGAAGATGGTTGCGACCTATTCAAAAAGCGCATGGAATGTGCAATAATGATTAAAATTGCAGAGTTAGATAATTAGTTGAGGTTTTTTATGGATACGCCTATTTATGATTTTGTTAAAAACTACATAGATAAAAAGAGCCACCGTCTACATATGCCGGGGCATAAAGGCGTGTCTTTTTTAGGATGCGAACATCTTGACTTGACCGAAATTGATGGGGCGGATTATCTTTATAATGCTAAAGGTATTATTAGAGAAAGTATGGATAACGCCACTCAAATTTTCGGCAGTTACAGAACTTTTTATACCACCGAGGGCTCTTCCCTTTCCATTAAGGTAATGCTTAAAACGGTTATTCACGAGTTTTCTAAAGAGGGAGAAACCCCCTTGGTTATTGCATCCCGAAATGCCCACAAGGCATTTATCTATTCGGCAATGATGTTAAATTTCGACGTTGAATACGTAAAATCTTCAAAAGATTTCACTCTTTGCAACGGTGTTGTTTCTCCCGAAGATTTAGAGGATGCGATTAATTCGGCTGATAGAAAACCTGTGTGTGTTTATATTACATCCCCCGACTATTTAGGTGGAATGTGTGATATAACCGCACTTTCTAAGGTGTGCGACCGATATGGTATTCCCTTGCTCGTAGATAACGCTCACGGCGGATATCTAAACTTTCTGCAAAATAGTCCTCATCCCATTCACTGCGGTGCCTTTATGTGTTGCGATTCGGCTCACAAAACCCTGCCCGTGCTTACGGGTGGCGGATATCTCCACCTGAGCGAAAGGGCGAAGGATATTGCCCCTTCGATAGGTCGTTTTATGGAGTTTTTCGGTTCCACAAGTCCATCATATCTTATTTTACAGTCCCTTGATTTAGCCAACAAGTATCTTGCGGGGGATTATTCAAAAGACCTCAAAAAGTGTGTTTCAGATATTCAAAATCTAAAAGCAAAACTTATATACAACGGATGGGAAATTTATCCCTCCGACCCCTTAAAACTCACCGTAAAACCAAAATCATTTGGATATTCGGGATACGACATTGCCGAGATTTTGGCAAAGAACAACGGCTTCGTTGAATACGCCGATCCAGATTTTGTGGTGATAATGCTCACCCCTCAAAATTCTTATGATGATTTTGAGTTTATTGAAAAAACACTTAATTCTCTACCAAAAAAAGAGGAAATTTTGCCCACCAAACTACCTAAATTAAATTTTGAAAAGGTGCTTTCTCCCTTTGAAGCATCTAAAAATGAATTTGAAACGGTGGCGGTTAAAGATAGCATAGGCAGAATTGCTTCTTCACCGAATGTTGGATTCCCCCCTGCCATTGCAGTTGTAACCGCAGGGGAAAGAATATCTGCCGAAGCAGTAGAAATTATGGAATATTACGGTATTGATAAAATTGACGTTATAAAAGAACACAGATGCAAATAAGCATCTGTGTTCTTTTGTTATTGATACTTCTTCACTATTCACTATTACCTTTTAATTTCCAAAAATCCCGAATGTGAATTTAGTGAAAAGTGAAGAGTGAAGAGGTAATAAGTAAAAATCCCGTCCACTTACGTGAACGGGATTTTTGGCACCCCCTGACGGAATCGAACCATCAACTAATCCTTAGAAGATACCGAGGGAAACGATAACAGCATCCCTTGTGATACCTAAAAATCCCCTGACAGCAGGGGATTTTTAAGGTTAATGTGTTATCTTGTGTTACGCCGTTACCGCTGGTTTTGTATTGTTTTACTGTGTTTGATTAGCAAGCAATTAGCAAGAACGATTAATTAAGGGTGGAGATAATATTCCTACGAAAGTATGCCATTTAACTTCTGTTCACTCGGTTTATTATTGTGTACTGCTTTTTGTTCTCTTTGGTTTTACCGGTTCGCCTATCATAGCTCCGCCGATTATAAGCACTGCACCTATAATCTGTAACGGCAGCATTGTTTCTTTAAGGAATATTACCGAAAAAACCACTGCCGATAGAGGCTCTAAATATCCGCAGATTGCCACTGTTTGTACTTTGAGTTTGCCGATTGAAGAAAAATAAAAGTAGCATCCGATACCTGTATTCAGCAAACCGAGTATAAGAATTGGCACTATACTCGATGGTTCGATCTGCATAGTGTAGCCTTGCTTTAATCCCACAAATATCGCTACTGTTAAAAATGCTATGGTAAGCTGCAACGTGGAATTTTCAAGTCCCACAATATCTTTTGCTTTCTTATTGCAGATAACCATAAAGGCATACATAACAGCAGAGAGCAAACCACAGGCAATGCCAAATATATCTCCCTTGCCGTCAAAAGCGTTTCCGTTTATAAGCACTACACCGACAACTACAGCAAGAAAACCAAGCACTTTATTTGCGGTCAGTTTTTCCTTGAACAATAATGGAGATAGAGCCATTACAATAACCGGACCGCAGTAATATAAAAGCGAAGCAATGCTGACACCAATCCGAGCGTATGCTTCGTATAGGAACATCCAACTTGTCCCCATTGCGATACCCGATACCGCAAGGAATAAGAATTGCACTTTGTGCTTATAAAAAGTCAGTTTTCCGCCGCTGATAAAGAATATCGCAATAAGCAGAATACTGCCTATAAGTGTGCGAAGCAGGACAATATTCTGACTGCCTAAATCAATAAAACTCGCTACAATACCGTTTGAGCCAAACAGCAGCAAAGCAAATATGTATTTGAAAAACGCCTTGTTATTCATACGATACCCCTTGTTTTTGAACTGAAAATAGTATATCATAATATCAATCATAACAAAAGCGAATGTTTGTAATGCTCAAAATTACATTTTAGAATAGGTGTTCTTTATGGATATGAATTTGCAAAAATATCTCTCGTTTGTAAAGACGGTGGAATACGGCAGTTTTACAAAGGCAGCAGAGATACTTAATTACACGCAATCGGGTATCAGCAGAATGATAGCCGACCTTGAAAAAGAATGGGGCGTAACGCTGCTTGAACGAAGCAAGTACGGTGTAAAGCCTACGAGTGACGGTATGAAGCTGTTACCATACGCTCAAAACCTCTGCGCTGATTTTGATAAATTGAAAATGCAGGTGGATGAACTGAACGGCTTACAATCGGGACTGATCCGCATCGGTACATTTTCAAGCGTGGCAACTCATTGGCTGCCGAACATCATAAAAGAGTTTCAGAAGGATTATCCCAATATCGACTATGAACTACTGCTCGGTGACTATACCGAGATTGAAGAATGGATACATACGGGCAGAGTAGATTGCGGTTTTTTGAGATTGCCGACACACCCTGATTTTGAAACTATCTTTTTAGAGAAAGATAAACTGATGGCAATTATCCCCGAAGATCATCCCCTAAAGGACAACGAAAAGTTTCCTGTAACAGCTCTTTGCGATGAACCTTTTATGCTGCTTGAAAAGGGTGCAAAGGCAGAAATCTCCGAAATCTTTGAGCGTAATAATCTAACCCCAAATGTTAAATTTACCACTTGGGATGATTATGCGGTAATGTCTATGGTGGAAAGCGGTCTCGGGATTGCAATACTACCCGAACTGATCTTAAAGCGTGTGCCCTATAAAATTATTGCAAAAGAGCTTGACGTTTCGGCATATCGCAATATCGGACTTGCTTTGAGAGATAAGAAAACCGCTTCACTTGCGGTGAAACGGTTTATTGAATATTTGCAGTATAGATAATTGCTGATATACTAAAAAATATAGATGGAACATACGCCTGTGCAAATTAGCAGGATTTTGCTAAAAATCCGATTAGCAGGCGATTAGCAAAACGCTGATTTTCTGCTAATTTCCAGCTAATCGGGATATGTTAAAAGTTTGAGTTTGTTCTACTTCCTCAAAACAAGAAAACTCACTCAAGGAAATGAGCGAGTATTAGAAAATAAAAGTGCCGAGAAACCTTGATTTCTCGGCACTTTTTGGCGCGCTTGAAGGAATTCGAATCCCCGACCTTCCGCTTAGGAGGCGGACGCTCTATCCAGCTGAGCTACAAGCGCATATACTATACAATTCGAACATATTACCATTTGCCTTTTTGCAAAGGCGAGCGTTAAAACCCCCACTTAGGAGGGATTTCTCGAAAAACACATATTTTCATTCAAAACACGCAGGTAAAACCACAAATCCCTCAGTCAGCAAAGCTGACAGCTCCCTTTTTAAGGGAGCCCGTTTCTCTATCTTTAAATTTGCCTTGCTATTATATGCTAAACAAAGAATTTTGTCAACCGTATCTTTTACTTACCCTTTGCTCCAAAGGAGCCGTTTTCAAGGATATTGGTATCGTAACTGAAACTATAGTTGTTTCGTTCTCTTTCCCTCTTCATTCCGCACTCGATTATGCAGTCAAGAAGTTCTTTATACTTTATTCCCATTGGCTCATAAAGGTAGAATGAAAGGGAACCGGGGATGGTATTTATCTCGTTTACATAGACGGTTTCGCCATCCAAAATAAAGTCAATTCTGACCACTCCGCAACAACCAAGTGCTTCAAAAACCCTCTTTGCAAGGTCTTGAATTTCTTTAGTTTTAGCATCATCAATGGGTGCGGGTATCATTCGGGATAAACTCGCCATACCCTGACTTTCAGATTTGGATTTATTCTTACCGCCCGATAGATATTTATCGCTATAAGAAAGTATCTCATCACTCATAACCGGCTCTTCGCAAACGGAGGGCGTGCAATCATCATTAACACCCACAACGGCACAGTTTATCTCTCTTAAAGGAGCTATTGCTCTTTCCACAAGAAGTTTGGGAGCAAATGTGGCAGCATCATCAATTTTTGCAATAAGTTCCGCTTTATTACTTGCCTTACCGATGCCAACACTTGAACCGAGGTTAGCAGGTTTTACGATTACGGGATATCCAATTTTTGCTTCGATATCGGCTACAATAGAATCTTTATCTGCCACCCATTTACGAGAGGTAAAGGTAACACAATCTAAAACGGGGATATTATTTGATGCCATAATGTTTTTGAAAACAACCTTATCCATTCCGTTAGCAGAGGATATAATATCGCATCCTGCATAGGGGATTGCCATTGTTTCAAAAAATCCTTGAATGGTACCATCCTCACAAAACGTACCGTGGACAATGGGGAATGCAAAATCAATAACAGTGGATTTTTTACTCTTGAACACGCCCTTTTTCTCGGGAATCATCACGAGTTTACCATCTTTTCTCACAAAGGTTACGGGGGTGGTTTTAGATGCAATATCCCCCGATTTTTTGTAGGTGTTGATATCGGTCAAGGCATCACCTGTAAGCATCTCACCTTTTTTTGTGAGATACACGGGGATAATATTGTATTTTTCTTTATCGAGATTTTGCATGGCCTGCACTGCCGAGATAATTGCTACCTCGTGTTCAACCGAGCGTCCACCAAAAAACACACCTAAATTGAATGCCATTTTACATTACTCCTTATTTGTGGGATGTTACATTAAATAATTATCGGGAAGGTCATTTTCGAGGAGGATAACACAGGAGTCATCTGCGTATCCCTTAACGTTTTCGATTGCTTCCTTAAAAGAGGAAACAACGTGGAGATTTTCTAAATTAAAGTTGGTAGTTTTTACACCCTCGGCTAAGGGCTCGGAGCGTTTTTTACCGACTAAATATATGATATCACACTTTTCACCTGCGGCTTTACCAAGATTAAAATTGGCCTCATATTCCGCATTTCCAAGTTCAATAAGACCTGGGGTGATAATTATTTTCTTATAGTTTTCAAAGGATGAAAGTACGTTCACCGCTTCTAAACATCCTTCGGGATTTGCATTGTATGCATCGTCTATAACGGTTGAGCCGTTTATATAGGGTTTCATTTCAAGGCGATGTTCTACGGGTTTTAAGGATGATACCGCATAGGATATCTCCTTTGCAGAAACTCCCATTTTATGTGCCATTAAGGCGGCGGCGGTGATATTTAGCACGTTATATGCACCGAGAAGTCCCGTTGTTAAATGGATAATTTCGCCACCTAAATCAAGGTCAAACTCTGCGCCTTTTGAACTGTAATTTACGTTTTGTATTATTATATCGTTATGCTCACCGAAGCCGTAGGATACTGCATTTTCAAGGGGAAGTTTTTCGCGAATGGGTGTACTATCTCCGTTTACAAAGCATATACCGTCGGTCTTTTTAACATAATCGTAAAGTTCAAACTTAGTCTTGAAGATATTTTCTCTCTTCTTAAAGGTACTTAAGTGTTGATCACCCACCGCGGTAATAATACCGTTTTGAGGGGTTGCAATTTTGCAAAGTTCCTTAATATCTCCCACCTTTTTCGCGCCCATTTCGGCAACGAAAACTTGGTGGGTATTATTCATTTTTTCTCTTACCGTGCGAACGATTCCCATAGGTGTATTGAAACTTTCGGGGGTTACAAGGGTATTGTATTTTTCGCTTAACATTCTACCCAAAATAAACTTGGTACCTGTTTTTCCGTAACTTCCCGTTACACCGACTATTTTAAGTCCTTTATTTGATTTAAGTATTCTTTTCGCATCGTTTATAAAGTGGTTGGATATTGCCCACTCAATAGGGCGGTTGATTATTCCACAAATGATAAGACCAAAGAGGGGGCTTAATACTACTGCAAAGAATACTGTAGCACAAACATAAATATTAAATGCCAAAGTGTTTGTTTCGCAAAACCATTTTCTCATAAAGAAAGAAAACACAAATAATCCAACGAGAATTACTGTTGCGGTAATATACATACGCTTAACCCTTTTGGTATATACAAGGGGTTTAATGGCTGTTTCTTGTCGTGCTTTGTTAAGAAGCCAAGAAAAAAACAACACAACTAAACTGCAAATAAGAAATGGAATGTTATACCAAATATTCCATATTCCCAAAACTGCCACCATTGATATTATCACTAAAGAGGTACAATAGGATGCTCTAGGTACTGTTGATGACCATTTTAGATATCTCGCCACCATATAGGAATTTTGTTGAAGCATATGGAATGTTCGATTGAGTTTGAAAATTGATGCTAACAATAATATTCCGTAACCAATAAAAAACAATACGGTTTCCACCTATTTACACCCCTTTATACATCTAAAAATTCTGCAATATGACCCAATACTTCGGCAGGTTTTTCCACCATTGCCCAGTGTCCTGCATCCTTAATTATATGAAGTTTTGCACTACCGCTAACACCTTGTTCAATGATTTTTGCTTCCCTTACGGGTGTGGCGGTATCATTTTCGCCATATATTAGCAACGTATCGGCGGTGATATTTGATAAAACGGGGGTTAAATCTTCGTTAACCGCCATAACTAAACTTTTTCTAAGCACCTCAGGGGCAGAATTATAGTCAGCAGAACCAAGTTTTTTGCGGAAATACTGTGTAAGCACCTCACCTGCATCGCTCCACAAAACACACTTTCCAACACATTTTACAGTTTTGAAAAATGTTTGTTTTGCCTTTACCTTAAAGGGCTTTTTGGATTTAATTCCTGCACCGTCGATAAGAATTATCTTTTCGGGATTAATTTTTTCCTCACCGCAAAGTTTCAAAATAATTCTTCCGCCGTAGGAATGTCCTATTAAAATGGGATTTTCAAGTCCCACTTTATTGATAAATTCTAAAACGAAGTTACTGTAATCCCCTACGCTCCAAGGTTCCTTTTGCATTTCACTTTTTCCAAAACCGGGAAGGTCAAGGGCAGTTACTCTGTAATTATTTTGGAGGAGGGCCATTACGCCCTTAAAGGCAGACAAAGAGGATCCCCAACCGTGGAGAAGGAGAACGTCTTTCCCCTCGCCCACAGTTTCATAATTTATATTTAATTGGGATACCTGCATATTCATAACTGCCACCTGTTATTATTTTATTTCGCCTAAACTGAGTGCCTTCAAATAGGCATTTATAAATCCGTCTAAATCGCCATCCATAACTGCGTTTATATTTCCCATTTCATATCCTGTGCGATGATCCTTCGCCATAGTATAGGGCATAAACACATAGGAACGGATTTGAGAGCCCCATCCAATTTCTTTTTGGACTCCCTTAATATCCTCTATCTTTTCAAAATGCTCACGTTCTTTTATCTCAATGAGCTTAGATTTGAGCATTCTCATAGCCATTTCTCTATTTTGATGTTGACTACGTTCATTCTGACAGGCACAAATAATGCCCGTGGGAATATGGGTAATGCGGATTGCCGATTCGGTTTTGTTAACGTGCTGACCACCTGCACCGCTGGAACGATAGGTATCTACCTTAAGGTCTTCGGGACGGATTTCTATCTCAATATCGTCACCGATTTCGGGCATAACCTCTAAAGATGCAAAGGATGTGTGACGACGTCCGCTACTATCGAAGGGAGATATTCTAACAAGGCGGTGAACACCTGCTTCGGATTTAAGATATCCGTAAACGTTTTCACCCTCGATGCGAAGAACGGCACTTTTAAGACCTGCCTCTTCCCCATCGAGATAGTCAAGGGTTTGCACCCTGAAGTTGTGGGATTCTCCCCATTTAACGTACATTCTAAAGAGCATCTGTGCCCAGTCCTGTGCCTCAACACCACCTGCTCCTGCGTGGAATGTAAGGATAGCATTATTATTATCGTATTCGCCGTCGAGAAGGGTGGAAAGTCGCATTTGCTCCATTGTTGCAAGGACTCTATCTACACTTTCTACAACTTCGGGGAGCATATCAAGTTCCCCTTCTTCATCCGCCATATCAATAAGCACCAAGGTATCATCATAATCTGAAGCAAGGTCATTATATGCCCCCACCTTATTTTTAAGTCGGCTTATTTGTTGTTGCACCTTTCCCGAATGTTCAAGGTCATCCCAAAAACCTTCGGTGGCAGATTCGGCTTCTAATTTTTCTATTTCCTCAAGAGCACCGGATATATTTAACGCTTCTCCCAAATCCTTTAGTCCGTCTTTGGAAGCCGTTAATCTAAACCTTTGTTCTTCAAACTGTATCATAATATCTCCTATTTAATCGTTAGTGATGGTAATCCCCATACCAAAAGCAGTGAAACAAGATAAAATCCTATTATCACAAGAATTCCAAGGGCTTCCGCTCCCCCGACAAGAATACAAACGCAGGATATTATCATAGCCAAAGCGGTTAAAATATACTGCATAAGTGCAATATATTTACAAAGTTTTTTCATAATTTTTCCCGATGATAAAAGTCGGGCGGTTGATCCTGCATTACCTGTATGCATCATTACGGCACTAAGGAGGTTTTCTTCCTCGTTAAGGGCGTTTTTATATGCCTTACGGGCGGTTGTATCCATAAGTTTTACCGATTTTGAGGGAAGAGAGAAAAGTCGGCAAAGCATTTCGTGGTTAATAAAGGGGTCGTTAGAGCAGACATTGATTGATATTCCTTTATTGACCGCTTTTTTAAGATATTCTGCAACCTTACGGTTAGCTGTATATTTAACAAAAAATACTGCTGCGAATTTTCCTTCGGTTGAAAGATAAACTGCAGAAAGTCCTTTTTCTGCTGCCTCATCCTCAAAATTGTAGTTGGGTAGACGAATTTCGTGATGTTCCATAAGGGCTTTGTTACCCACCAAAATACGTTTACCGGATACCCAACCCGAAATACCCATTCCGTCTTCATAAACGGGGGCTTCGACCTTAGGAAGTATAGCCAATTTATCTTCAACAATTCTTTTGAATTCGTAAGAAAGAGGACCACCGTCGGCTATCATAACCGCTGCAACGTCTTGGATTGAACGGTCAATTGCTTGGGTGGATGCGGTTTTAACACCTGTAAGTTTAACACTACCTGCAGGGAATAAATCTACGGCATTAAGTGCAACAACGTTTACGTTTTCGGTCATATCTGCGGCATCGTACCCCGAGATCATACTTTTTTCTCTTCTTAAAACTCGGCATATACTTTCCACCGCTTTGCCACCTGCCATAACACCTGCAAAGGGAACGAGCATTACAACCGCTCCGCTAAAGGCGGTAAGGGAATATACGATTTCTCCATAATTTTCTCCCGCAAAGAAGAAACAAATAAGTCCACATATTAAGGCAAGGGGAAGGGATATATGTGATACTATAAATGATGCTTTATCTCCCTCATCTTGAGCAAGGGAATGATAAAGGAAATTCTCAAGATGGATACCTTTTTTAGTAACGGCAACTTCGGGTGTACCAATTGCAAGTCCTTGTGCAATATCCTCGGCATTTTTGCCACCCGATATAACCGAAACACAGGTCTTTTCCTTTTCATTAGCAATAAGTTCAAAATTATTTCTTATTCGGTTTATATTGGCTTTTTCTCCCGCAAGAGCAAAGGAAAAAGACCACAAATAGAGGAAGTTAAATAAAGGTAATCCTGAATTGGAAAAATCACTAACAAAGGCAAATAATACGGCATTGATAATAAATCCTACCAACATCGCCAAAGAAGATCCCACAGTACCATTGGAATTGTTTTTTCTGAACAATCCCATTATACCGCCCAAAATCACCTTAGCATTAACAACAATGGCAACAAGCATACTTACAAGGTTGATTGCCAAATATAATTCTGCAATTTCATCCATATTAAACACCGCAACACCGGGGAGTGCACATACGGTGAGAGCTGTGGTAATAATAGCCAAGACAACCGTTATCATATGACAATTATTTACCTGACGGCTTCTAAGAAGCAAATCGAGACGAACTGATTCTGCATCCTCAATGCCGTGATAATCCTCATCATCACGAGGTTTAATTGGTTCTTCGGGGGGAAGTGCATCGGGGTTAACTTCAAAATGATCAATTACCGCACGGCGACGCTTTACAAATTCACCCTTTATGGTATCTTCGGGTGTTTTATCAAAACCGGGGAGTTTAATTTGAATTTCACTATTGGGTTCAGAGGGTAAACTATCCATCACAATAGTTTCCGACTCGGCGGTATTATTATCGAGGGATAAATTTTCATCCACTGCGGGAACAAATTTGGTTGGCTCAAAATCATAATCGAGGGATGTTTCTATATCCTTTTCAGTCGTAATTTTATGGTTTTCTTTTTCAAAAACCTTTACGTCTGTATCCTCTTCAATTTCAATCTTATCTTTTTTATATTCTAAAACCTTAGCAGGTTCTTCGTATTTTTTTACGACAATTTCTTCCGCTTCTTTGAACTTAGGAGAAACATCATCACTGTTTTGTGGGGCTTCTTCCACAGTTTCTTCCGCTGTGGTTTCCTGTTCTACCGAAGCACGATTTTTAAGGTCGGCATAAAAGTCGGACACTTTTTTATGCCCTACCATATCTTCAAAGGAGTCACTTTCCCCACCCTCGTGCATCTTTCTGCGTTCATCCCATGGGGTGATTTTTGAAAGGACATCGTTTTCTTCTTTTTTCTTGCGTTTTTTCTTTTCTTTCTCCGGTTTACCTGCTTTTTCTTCAGGGGTTGTTGTGGTTTTGGAAGGGACGGTTGAAGCGTTCTCGGGAGTTTCTTTAACTAAAGGTACAAAGATTTCCTCTTTCTTTTCTACCACCAAAGCTGGTTCTTTTGTAGGTTGGCTAACTTCATTTTTTGGAAAAAGTTCCGCTAAAATATCATCAACCCGCGACAAAGTTCCCTCACTGCTTTTAGCCGAAGGATTAGTTTCTACAGAATTTTCACTTTTATTTTTAGATACCTGACTTAGAATTTCATCTATCAGGGCATCTCTCTCAATATTATTCCACTCACTCATTATAAATTCCTCGTTTTAGGGTTTATAATTTTTCTTTATCTTCCAGTTGAAATTTCATACATAAGTATTCCTGCCGCAACCGATGCGTTAAGGGAATTGATTTTGCCCTTCATTGGTAAGGACACAAGTTTATCACATTTTTCTTTAGAGAGGCGGGATACACCGCTACCTTCTCCACCGATTATAAGGGCACATCCGCCCGAATAATCAACGTCTTTGTAATAATCGCCCTCCATATGAGCGGCATACACCCAAAGACCTTTTTCTTTCAAATTATCTATGGTAGATGCAAGGTTTGATACCCTTGCTACGGGTACGTATTCTAAAGCACCCGACGCCGCCTTTGCCGCCGATGCGGTAAGGGATGCACTGCGACGTTTACCAACGATTATTCCGTGAACACCCGTTGCCTCGGCGGTACGGATAATTGCACCTAAATTGTGAGGGTCTTCTATGCCATCACATATAACAACGAAGGGGGATTCTCCCTTTTCTTCTGCGATTTTAAGGATATCTTCCACCGAAACATATTCTGCGGCAGAGAATATTGCCGCAACGTTTTGGTGGGATGCATTTCCACACATAAAATCGAGTTTTTTTGCCGAAACATGTTTTACAGGAACACCCATATCAAGTGCCATGGCGGTTATTTTACCTAAAATTCCGCCCTTTTCTTCCCCCGCTATCATAACACAGTCAACCTGTCTACCAGAGCGAAGGGCTTCCATAACCGAATTTCTTCCGCAGATGACATCTTCTCTTGGGGATTTTTCAAAATCATTATTATATTGTTTATTTTTTTCGGTAGAGGAACGCATTTTTTATCGCCTTTCTATGGGTTAAAAATTTTAATTTTATTACATAAACTGAAGCAACAACAAAACTAATGCTTCATAAAGAGAATATCCAAAAATTGGGGCAAAAAAAGATATTCCACCTTTTTTTGCCTTCAAAAAGGTGTTGGGAAGATTATACTTTGACTTGATTTTGCCGTCGTTTATATCCTTAATTTTTGATACACAATGTTTTTTGTAGATTGCATCGCCAAAAAGTCCGCAAACGAGCATAATTCCAAAGGTAAGTGCCAAAGAGCCGAGATACATTAAATATTCGGTAACCGATAACATACCGATATTTTCAGATATATATTTAACGGCATCTTGATAATTTTCAAACTGAGAAACAATATTCATAACGCTTTGGGTAAAGGGTGTGGATAAAAGTTCCGACGCCACCGACATAAGCATTACAAAGATACCTTGGACGTAACATTTTCTATAAAGGAACCAATATCCCGGAATCAAAAACGCCGCCCAATTCCAAGAAAATACATTCTTTGTTTTGCTCATTTTGGAGAATTTAGGAATGTATCTTGTGGTATTACTTACAACGAATTGTGCCATTTCTCCTGCAGACACTCCGTCGATATCCTCATTAGGATCAACACCTCCTAAAGGATCTATCATAAAAGAATATCCGCCAATTGTTTCGCCAAAGGGTTGTTTATTTTCTTCTCCATTTAGGGGATTTCCACAAAATGCACACTTTTCACCTGCGGGAAAGTTAATTCTTCCGCAACGAAAACAGGTTACGGCTTTGCCCTCATTAGAGTCATTATTTTGATTTTCTATCACAATAACGGGTTCATCAATTACCTCTTCGGTTTCGCCATTCCATTCTTCATCAGTACCGTGTTTTTCGTGGAAGGCACATTGACCCTGCCAACATTCTCTATGGTGAGGGGCACCACACACGGGACAAGCTACCACGTCATCATTTTCGTTAAAAACGACTCCGCAAACACTACATTTTTTACCACTAAAATATGCACTCATAGATATCACCTCATTTTCTAACGGGATAAGGAGGGGAGGCAATCTCCCCTCCTATTATTTTTAATAAACTAACACTCAATAGTGCCTTGGAAGGTAAGGTTGGCATTACCGGTAAGGGAAATTCCCTCATCACTGTAACTTACAATAAGGTCGCCACCCTTAATTTTTACGGTTATATCTTCGCCCTTGTTGCAATAGCCGTTTTCAACAGCCGCTACAACGGCGGCACAAGCACCTGTACCGCAGGACATAGTTTCACCGTTACCTCTTTCCCATACCCTCATCTTAAGGGTATTCTTGTTAACAACACGAACAAATTCGGTGTTAACCCTTTCGGGGAAGAGTTCGTTATTTTCAAAAACAGGGCCTATGGCTTCTATATCAACCGCATCAACACGGTCGCAGAATATTACACAGTGAGGATTACCTACACCTACGCAGGTGATATTATATTCTTCACCGTCAATATTTACCTTGCGGTCAACGATCTTATCGCCGTCTAAATTAACGGGGATATTTTCGGGAGCAAATTCGGGCATACCAATATCTACCTTAACCGAACTTACCTTTCCGTTAGAGGTGTAAACCTTAAGATTTTTTACACCGCTTGCGGTTTCGATTGCCATGGTTTCACGGGGTACAATGCCGTTATCGTAAAGATATTTACCCACGCAACGGATAGAGTTACCTGCCATTCTGCCTTCACTGCCGTCTTGATTGAATATTCTCATTTTAGCATCTGCAATTTTTGAGGATTCAATCAAAACAATTCCGTATCCACCGATGCTCTTATGACGGTTGCAAAGGCGAATAGCAAGGGATTCGGGATAGGTAATCTTGCCATCCATATTATCAAAATAGATGTAGTCGTTACTGCTGCCTTCCATTTTGCAGAAGTTAAGGGTATCTCTCTTGGAACGCATATTGTTGATATTTACAAGTTCGGTATTGTTTTGATTATATCCACTTGCAATGATATCTACCAAAGCGTTAGCTGTATCGAGAGAGGTAAGACAAGCAATAGAAAGTTGTAATGCTCTGCGGTGGAGGTTGATGTAGTCCTTAACGGAGGATCTATGACCTGCACCTGTGTAGATAATGTAGTCAATCTTTCCGCTTTCAAGAAGTTTAATGGTTGCGTTATTATCGGCAAGTTTCGGAACTTCCACTACATCGATTCCCAACTGGCTGATTGCGTTTGCAGTACCTTCGGTAGCATAGATTTTAATACCTGCATCATCTATCTTCTTAGCCAAGGTAACGATTTCGTATTTATCGGCATCACTAACACTGATAAACACACCGATATCTTGCTTATTCTTGGGAGATGCAACCTTAAAGCCCGCCGAGATAAGTCCCTTAAAGAGGGCTTCTTCTAAGGTTTTACCTACACCCAAAACTTCACCGGTGGATTTCATTTCGGGGCCGAGGGCGGAGTTAACATCAAGAAGTTTTTCGAAGGAGAAAACAGGAACCTTAACCGCAAAATAGGGAGGTTTCTTATAAAGTCCGGTACCGTATCCCAAAGATTTGAGGGTTGAACCAACCATTATCTTGGAGGCAAGTTCTACCATGGGAACATCGGTAACCTTACTGATGTAAGGAATGGTTCTTGATGCACGGGGGTTAACCTCGATTACATAGAGTTCGTTATGATATACGAGGTACTGAATATTTACAAGACCCTTTGTTCCAAGAGAAAGGGCAAGTTTTTCGGAACAATCTATAACCTTTTCGATGATTTTGTCATTAAGGTTGTAGGGAGGATATACAGCAATAGAGTCACCGCTGTGAACACCCGCTCTTTCAATATGTTGCATAATACCGGGGATAAGTACATCCTTACCGTCGGAGATAACGTCAACCTCAAGTTCGGTACCCATAAGGTATTGGTCAACAAGAACGGGGTTTTCAATTTTTTGTGCAAGGATGATATCCATATAGGTTTCTACGTCTTCGGGGTTGTGGGCAATGGTCATGTTCTGACCGCCGATAACATAAGAAGGACGGAGAAGCACGGGATATCCCAAAGTTTCGGCAGCGTTAAGTGCTTCCGCCTTGGTCATAACGCCCATTCCCTTAGGACGGGAGATGCCGTGTTGTTCAAGAAGATTATCAAAACGTTCTCTATCTTCCGCAAGGTCAATTCCTTCGGCAGAGGTACCTAAAATCTGAATACCGCTTTCATCAAGGAATTTGGTAAGTTTAATGGCGGTTTGACCACCAAAGGCAACAACAACGCCAACGGGTTTTTCAACATTGATAACGTTCATAACGTCTTCGGGGGTAAGGGGTTCAAAATAAAGACGGTCGGCGGTATCGAAGTCGGTGGAAACGGTTTCGGGGTTATTATTTATAATTATAACTTCATATCCAAGTTCTTTAAGGGTCCATACACAGTGAACGGAGGAATAGTCAAATTCTATACCCTGACCAATGCGGATAGGACCTGAACCTAAAACGATAATTCTATCTTTCTTTGATTTTTCGGCAAAGGGAAGTGCTTCACAGTCATTATCGTAGGTAGAATAGAAGTAGGGAGTTTCGGCGGAAAATTCACCTGCACAGGTATCAACCATTTTATAAACGGGCTGACGATGAGCGGGGATTTTCTTACCGCTTATGCGTTCAATAGAACTATCAATATAACCAAACTTCTTGGCTTTAAGATAAAGTTCTTCGGTGAGTTCGTTGTTTTTGAGTTCTTCTTCAAAATCAACGAGATTTTTGATTTTGCTAATGAACCAAGGGTCAATAGCGGTGGATTTGTTGATTTCTTCAACCGTTACACCCTGACGAAGTGCCTCAAATATACTAAACAAACGAAGGTCATCCATACATTTGATTTTTTCGCGGATATCAAGACCTTTAAGGTTCTTATTCTCAAGGGTATCAAGGGATATTTCTGCACCTCTGACCGCCTTCATAAGTGCCATTTCAAAGGTGGGGGCGATAGACATTATCTCACCCGTTGCCTTCATCTGGGTACCTAAGGTACGGCTTTCGGTGTTGAATTTATCAAAGGGCCATTTGGGGAATTTAACTACAATGTAGTCAACCGAGGGTTCAAAACAAGCAAAAGTTTTGCCTGTAACGTCGTTTCTGATTTCATCAAGGGTATATCCAAGTGCTATTTTGGTGGTAACCTTTGCAATAGGATATCCTGTTGCCTTACTTGCAAGTGCAGAAGAACGGGATACACGGGGATTAACCTCGATTACTGCATATTCAAAACTATTGGGATTAAGGGCAAACTGAACGTTACATCCACCCTCGATTTCAAGTTCGGTGATGATATCAAGTGCAGCATTACGGAGCATTTGATATTCAATGTTTGAAAGGGTAACTGCGGGAGCAACTACGATACTGTCACCGGTATGAATACCAACGGGGTCAAAGTTTTCCATTGAGCAAATAGCAATAGCGTTGCCCTTGGAATCTCGCATTGCTTCGAATTCTATCTCTTTCCAACCGAAGATATACTTTTCAACAAGTACCTGGGTAATGGGAGAAAGAATAAGTCCGTTTGCGGCAATAATGCGGAGTTCTTCTACGGTATTTGCCACACCGCCACCTGCACCGCCAAGGGTAAAGGCGGGACGGATAATAACGGGATAGCCGATTTCACTTGCAATTTCTTCTGCCTTTTCAAGGGTGGTGGCAACTGCAGAAGGGATAACCGGTTGACCGATTTTTACCATGGTATCACGGAACATTTGACGGTCTTCGGATTTATCTATTGCTTCGGCAGAGGTACCAAGAAGGCGAACGCCCATTCTATCTAAGAAGCCCTCTTTTGCAAGTTGCATAGCAATGGTAAGACCTGTTTGTCCGCCAAGCCCTGCAAGCAAACTGTCGGGACGTTCTTTTTCGATTATACGTTTTACTGTTTCTACGGTAAGGGGTTCAAGATAAATTTCATCAGCCAATGCTTTATCGGTCATAATGGTAGCGGGATTAGAGTTAACCAAAACTACGTTTACGCCTTCGGATTTAAGAACACGACAGGCCTGTGCACCTGCATAGTCAAACTCGGCGGCTTGTCCGATAACTATGGGGCCTGAACCTATTACCATTACCTTTTTGATGTTGTTGTTAATAGGCATTATCTTGCACCTCCCATAAGTTTAATAAAGCGGATGTAGGGGTTTTCATCACTATCACGAAGTCCGTTGTTGGCTTCGGGATGATATTGTACCGAAAGGGCTTTATGCTGTGCATAATCTATGCCCTCACAGGTATTATCATTGATATTCACAAGGCGAAGTTCTCCGCCCATATCCTTAACGCTTTCGGCATCCACCACATAGTTGTGATTCTGAGTGGTC
>JAFVID010000013.1 GCA_017474205.1 Clostridia bacterium
AACCTCAAAAACAGAGGAAGAATTGTTGTAATCGGCCACTGCTTCTTTGAGGGTGCGGTCGTTTTCATCACCCCAAACGGTGATAACGATTTTTTCACCTTGAGAGGTGGAAGATACCTCCTGTGAAGATACGTCGGTTTTAGTTTCTTCTCCAACAAGGGTGTACGTTGCGATTGCGGTGCCTGATTTATCGTATTTTTGTACCACCATTTTATTGGCAAGGAGGGTTTTGTAATCGGTAATTTCTTTTGCAAGGGATTCATCCTCAAAAAGTTTAATATATTCCCCTTCTTCGCTGTTGAAGAACATCTTTCCGCTTTGTTTTTCGCTCTCTAAAAAGTCGGAAAGGTCGTTGTAATCCCAAAGACACAAATCCTCAAAGTAGACAGTACCTATTTGAGCTATTACCGAAGATGCGTCGGTATTGGTTTCGGCAGGTTCGGGATTTTTGCATCCCGACAAGGATAATAAAAGCATCACCAAAACCAAAGCGACTGATAATATTTTATTCCTTTTTGAACACATAATAAGCATCCTTTCAAGGGAAAAAGTAATAACAATGAGTGGGTCTGTAAGCCGGGTTCTGTTCGGTAAAAACCGTGGCGGTCATCTATCTCGACGGCGGGTTGCCCCGACCGCTCAAGCCATCCTCTGAAACACGTCGAGCAAACGTATAGTTTCGGTCGATGTTGCACCGGATAGGGTTTACATGGCTGCGAAGTCTCCATCGCACCGGTGAGCTCTTACCTCGCCTTTCCACCCTTACCGTAAAAACGGCGGTATATCTCTGTTGCACTTGCCCTAAGGTCGCCCTCGGCGGCGGTTAGCCGTTATCCTGCTCTGCGGTGCCCGGACTTTCCTCATACAAATTAAATTGTACGCGACCGTCCAACCCACTCACTTACCCTACATAATAACTCAAACACACAGAAAAGTCAAGGTAAGGGTTTACAACCCCTTTTTTGTTTGGTATTATAAAGGGGTAAATTCTCTATTGAAAGGGAGAAATCATTATGAATATTGTAATTATCCGCCACGCAGACCCTGACTATTCTATTGATTCCTTAACTCCGCAGGGTAGAATAGAGGCAGAACTTTTATCAAGAAGAATATCCAAAATGGATATTAAAAATATATATTGTTCTCCCCTCGGCAGAGCGAAAGCAACCGCAGAACCCACCCTTCAAAAAATGGGCAGAGAGGCGGAAATCCTTGATTGGCTCAGGGAGTTCCCCGCAAAAATCGTTGAAGATTCGGGCAAACCTAATGTGGTTTGGGACAGAATGCCTGCGGTGTGGACAAAATATCCCGAAAGTTACACAAAGGACGGATGGTATAATACCCCCGTTTATGAAGATACCGACGTAAAAGAGTGCTATGACGTGGTGAGCAAGGGTATTGATGAATTGCTTGCAAAGCACGGATACGAAAAGCATGAAGGATATTATAAAGCGGTGCGTCCCAATAGAGATACCATTGTGTTGTTTTGTCATTTCGGAGTGGAGTGTGTACTTCTTTCAAGATTGTGGGATATCTCTCCAATGATTCCCTGGCACGGAATGGTATCTCTCCCCACAGGTGTAACGGTCCTGACCACTGAGGAGCGAGAGGAAGGTATCGCATATTTCAGATGCAGTCGCTTTGGAGATTTATCTCACTTGGATAAAGAGGACGTAGCACCTTCTTTCTCCGCCCGCTTCTGCGAAACCTACGACAGTTGGGACGAAAGACATTAAATTAAAGTAGAAAACTTTTCGACAAAAAGGACTTGAAAATACAGGTTAAATGTGTTATTATCATTTGGCTGGTACGCGGGCGTGGCGGAATTGGCAGACGCGCTAGACTTAGGATCTAGTGTCAACGACGTGGGGGTTCAAGTCCCTTCGCCCGCACCAAAGCATTCAAACCCGAACCTACAACCTATCGGTGAAACGTTCGGGTTTGCTTTTTTATTGTTGAACAAATTTGTTGAATAATATTTAATTATGTGTTGCCATTAACACAAGAAAAGGTTG
>JAFVID010000014.1 GCA_017474205.1 Clostridia bacterium
ATCTTTCCGATCAAAGTATCAACATTTGCAGCTGCGGTTTTTGCACTTTTAAGTGTTGCAAGTCGAGATTCAGCAGCAGTAAGGGTTGAATAGTTAGTTACAAGGTCTTTTTGTGCATCGGTAAGTGCATTGTAAGCACTTCTTGCGGCGGTGATTTTGGTTTCACTGCTAAGGGTTACTGTGCCAATTGCACTAATTTTAGAAACAACTGCATCTGCGGCGGATTTATCCGCTTTAAGGGTTGCGAGTTTAGATTCAGCAGCAGTAAGGGTTGAATAGTTAGTTACGAGGTCTTTTTGTGCATCGGTAAGTGCGTTATAAGCACTTCTTGCGGCGGTGATTTTGGTTTCACTGCTAAGAGTTACTGTGCCGATATTACTAATCTTAGTAACAACTGCATCTGCGGCGGACTTATCTGCCTTGAGAGTTGCGAGTTTAGATTCAGCAGCAGTAAGGGTTGATAGTTTGGCTACATAACCCTTTGCTTCATCGGAAAGAGCATTGTAAGCAGTTCTCGCGGCGGTGATTTTGGATTCGCTACTAAGAGTTACGGTGCCGATTGCAGTAATAAGTGAATCAACTTCGGCAGCTTTAATTTTAGCATCGCTCCAAGTGGCATAATAGGTTTTGTTCGCGCTTACTGTAATTGAAGTACTACCACTTGTTGCGGTGGAGCTTGTACTCCAGCCCTTAAATATATAGTCGGTTCTTGTTGGAGTAGGAAGGGTAACGGATTTGCCTGATGCATTTACGATGGCACTAGGAGATACGCTACCACCATTGGCATTGAGGGTTGTTTTGTAGAAAGTGATAGATGCTGTAGTAGAAACGTTACCTGCAGCGTCTTTGGTAGTGAGGTAATAAGTACCTGAAGCAGTAATGGTTTTGGTTGCGGAAGTAGCAGAGGTTGTGGTAAAGGTGTTGCTACTGTAGGTGCTATTTGTACCATAGTAATAACCAATTAACTTGGTGGTATCGCCCATAGTAAGTGTGATGGTTTGGGATGCTGCAACGTTATTGGTGGTGGAAATGGATGCGGTAGGTACAGTTGTATCGGGCGCTACCTTACCCGCTGTTACCGAAACACTTGCCTTTTCCCATGCTACCCATTTATCGGAAGATCCTTTGGTGTAGGTAAGAATTTCTTTAACGGTAACAGATACCGAAACATTGGAAGTGATAGCTTTTGCAGTGGTAAACTTAATGTAAGCTAAAATACCACCATCGGCTTTAGCGGCTTGAGTTGTGCTGCTGGGGGCTATCATATAAGATAATGCTTTACCACTTGTTTCATAATAACCATCGGTAAAACCATTGGTATCAAGAGGTTGGGTAGCGTCTGAATAAGAAACAAACCCAACAAAGGTAAGAGCACTTGTATCGTAGGATACATTGCTTATTTGAACACCAGCGTATCCATTGGTATATGCACTCAAACTAACGGGAACATAAACGGTTGCTCCCGATTTAGCGGCATAAGCGGTACCGACTGTCACGGTAACACTTGAGGCAGCCGATACTATTCCACCAAAAGGAACGATGGAAAACAACATTGTTAAGGCAAGTAATCCTGCCAAAAGTTTTTTCATATAATTTCCTCACTTTCAAACATTTAACATTCACTACATACAATTTTGATTTTATGCTTATGATAATTTATATTCAATATCATCTGCAATTTTATAAAGTTTACGGTCAAGCCCAAATACTCGATTGGTCATTTGCCCCTTTTCTATTCCGCTTAAAGCTGTAAGCATTTCAAACATTTCTGCATCTAACTTATCTATAGTAGAAACGACCTGTGCTTCGGGGAACATAGGCGGAATAGGACTACCAAATTCAGGTATTCCATGATGAGATATAACCATATGTTGGAGTTGCATTACAATTTCAGGATCTGTTCCAAGTTTTTCTCCTACCATCGCAATATTTACTGCGCCACCAATAATATGTCCAATCAAGTTACCTTTAGGAGTATATTCAGAGGCAATACCCGCATCGTTATATTTAAGTTCTGAAAGTTTACCAAGATCGTGCAAAATAATTCCTGCATAAACTAAATCTTTATTTAAGAAGGGATACACACTGCAAACGGCTTTTCCAAGTTTCAACATCGATAAGGTGTGAAAAAGGAGTCCGCCTCTCATAGTGTGATGCATTCTTAGAGCCGCTGACGCGCCCAATACACCATTCTTATTTTCATTCAGCAGATGTATAACAATTTTGCTAATTTCAGGATTTTCAAAATTCTTAGCGGTATTTTCAAGTTCAGAAAACATATCTTCACTACTAAACTGCGCGCTAACAACCAAATCTTCCATTTTAACATCATCGGCAAAATTTGCTTCTCTTATTTTTTCAATTTTGAGTTGAGAAGAACTATTCCATATATCGATAGTGCCTTTAACCTTAACTATAGTACCTGAGGGGAAAATATCGCATTTCGCAGGAGAATAATCCCACAACTTTGCAACAATTTCGCCTCCACTATCTGACAAAACTATATCTAAATATTCGGTTTTCTTTTGGGTGGTCTTTTTTTCACAGCTTTTAACAAGCATAAATCCAAGTGCTTGACCACCAATGGATTCTTTTTCGAGTACTGTTGGCATTATATCACCTAACCATTATTTAATGTTTATTTACCTAAATATTTTTCAAGAGATGCCATCTTTACACAAATACAGAAAAGTTCCATAGCAGTTTTAAGTTCTGCAACGGGAGGGAATGAAGGTGAAAGACGAATGTTTCTATCTTTGGGATCATTTCCATAAGGGAAGGTTGCTCCTGCGGGGGTAAGTACTACGCCACCCTCTGCGCAAAGTTGTGCTGTTCTTTTTGCACAACCTTCAAGGAGGTCAACACCAATGAAATATCCACCATTAGGATTAGTCCATTCAATAACACCTAAATCTCCAAGTTGAGTTGTAAGTGCTTCGATAACTGCATCAAATTTAGGTGCAAGAATTTCGGCGTGGCGTTTCATATGTTTTTTAAGTTCACAAACATTAGGGAACAATTTAAGATGACGAAGTTGATTGATTTTATCGGGGCCAATAGTTTGATAATTAAGACGTTTTTTAAGCATCTTGATCATATCATCGGATGCTGCCATTGCGGCAATACCATTGCCAGGGAAGGTAATTTTAGAGGTAGATGTGAACATAATGATATTATTTTCATTACCACATTTTTTGGCCTCTTCCATTATGTTTAAAAGTTGATCATTATTATCATTGAGATGATGAATCATATATGCATTATCCCAAAAGATTTTGAAATCGGGTGCTGCAGGTTTCATTGCAGCCAAACGTTTAACGGTTTCATCAGAGAAGGTGATACCTGTGGGATTTGAATACTTGGGAACACACCAGATACCCTTGATAGATGCATCATTTTTAACAAGTTCTTCAACCTGATCCATATCGGGTCCGGTAGGAAGCATATCCACGGTAATAAGTTCAAAACCAAAATATTCGGTTACACCAAAGTGACGGTCATATCCAGGTGCGGGACAAAGGAACTTAACCTTATCAAGTTTTGCCCAAGGGCCGTTGCCAAATCCCATTGAAACACCCTGTGCAATGCAGTCAAACATCATATTGAGGGAAGAGTTACCTCCAACTATAACATTTTCTACAGGCATTTCAAAAAGTTCTGCAAAGAGTTCTTTCATTTCGGGAAGGCCATCCCCTACCCCATAGTTACGGCAATCAAGACCTGAACGTGACTTGCATTCGTCAGCAGAAAGACAGTTGAGTATTTCGTTACTCATATTGAGTTGGTCTGCTGCAGGCTTACCACGGGACATATCAAGTTTTAACCCTCTTGACTTAAATTCATCATATTGTGCACAAACCTCAGAGTACATTGCCTCGAGTTGTGATTTGTTCATATCAGATAATTTCATTTGCTTATATAACTCCTTTTTAAACTATATATTTTTACGTAGTCTATTATATTATAAAAGTCTAAAATACACAATAGAAATTTTTAATTTAGACTATATTTTCTCAAAAAATATGCCGTATTTCTTTTGAAATACGGCATTAAAAATATTTAAGTTATTTTATTTGTAAAGAGGTGCATAGAAGTCATCACATTTCTTTTGTGCAGCACCTTTAATGGATTCCATAACGGTCTTGGGAGCCTTAGATTTATCGGTTACAGATTGGTCAACCTTAGCGGAGATTTCAGAACCAAATACACCAATACTAAATTCGGGAGAAGTATTGGTTACAGCCCATTTGTAAACGGATTGAGCAGTAGCATCGAAACCGTTACGTGCCATGCTGGAAATAGAGTTGTTGATGTGTTTGGGAGAAGTAGCTGCGAGTTCGTTGAGGAAGGTACCTACAATATTGATGTTCTTTTCGTTAGTCTTGGGAACGAAGAAAATACCACCGTCATAAGCACCGGTGATGTAGTTGGATTGTGAGGGACCTTTGGGCATGGGAACGAAGCCCATTTCAAATTTTGCAGAAGAAGCAATTTGACCATACCAGCTGAGGTAAGAAACAAACATAGCTGCTTCACCATTTGCAAAGGAAGAAATGGAAACATAAATATCGGGATCATAGTTCCAATAACCGGGGTTATAAATTTTTTCTTTAAGCCAGGTCAAAGCATAGATACCTTTATCGTTACACATGGTAGCTTCTACTCTTTCGTTAACCTTAAGAGCAGTACCACCTGCGTTAGCGGTAAGTGCCATACCGATAATGTTAGTATTGGAGTTTATACCGTAAATATCGTTTTTACCATCACCATTGGTATCAACAGTACATGCTTTAGCAACAACTTCAAAATTATCGAAGTTCCAAGTACCTGCTTTGTAATGTTTGTAAATGAAGTCTTTTTGCTTCATGTATTTGTCAACAATAGTTTTGTTGAAAAGAACACCCATGGGGTTAACAGACATGGAAGCAAATGCAACACCATAAATATGGCCTTTGTGAGTAACAGATTCGGTCATACCATTGGTGAAAAGTTTTTTGTTAAGAGTGGTGCATTTTGCAAAGTCAGCAATACAACCTTGTTTTGCAACAGAACGTGCATGGCTGATGTTTGCTTCAACAACGTCTGCAGGAATTTGACCTGCACGGCATTGGTTAACAACTTCTTGAACGAGGGTAATACCGTTGAAACCTACGATATCTACAGTGCAGTTGTATCTCTTTTTAATGTTGTTGATAACATCAACGTTGATTTTACCGGTAGTGGTAGATGCATCTTTAAAGTGGGTAGCATTTTGTGCACCAAATCTGAATTTGTAGCCATTAAGAGAAGTAGCTACGGTAGTGCTATCTTGTTTTTTAATAACAGAAATGGTGATAACGGTTTTTTCTTTACCATCTTTGTCAAAAACCTTAACAGCAGATTTATCAACAAGAACAGCGGTTTTATTGGTAACTTCTTTGTTGTCTGCACCGAAAACTTTAAGGGTACAACCTTCTTCGGGGGTAACAACTTTGAGCAATTGCTCTAAAGTAGTACCTTCCTGTGCTTGAATAACAAAAGCATCAGAAACTTTAACAACCTTAATGTTTGCATCAGTTGCAACTTTAAAACCTTGGCCAACAAGGTCTGCTGCAGTTACTTCACCTGCAGGTTCTGACTCGGTAGTTACATTGGAACTGCCAACGTCAGTGCCTGTTTCTTCTCCGCCTTTTGAACAAGCTGCAAGAACAGAAACAGTCATGAGAACAACAAGAATAAGAGAAATAAGTCTTAACATGTTTGTTTTCATTTGAATCATACACTCCTTTTTATTTGATTTAGCTGCTTATTTTTAATATATGTACACACATATACTTTTTAGCATAAACATTATACTACAAGATTTTCACAAAATCAACAGTAAATTATTGAGAAATAATATCATTTTTGTAAGAATTTAAAAGTTTATTTGCAAATTGATTTAATATATTTCTAAAAACACATTATATTATACAAAAAATATCCCCTGCAGATAAGAATTTATCTGCAGGGGTATGTTCATTGTTTGTAATATTAACCAACAATACCGCTTTGGGAAACACCTTGAACAAAGAATTTTTGTCCAAAGAGATAAAGAATTACCAAGGGGAGTATTGTAAGCAAAATACCTGTGCCGTTAAGTGCACTCTTAAATACCGGTGTAAATATTACGTCACTACCGGGATATTTACCGATTTCGGTAAGTTGGATAGTAAGAACCTTAAAGGTTTCACTCTTGCCAAGGAAGAGTGAAGTATAATAGTTATCGGTCCATTGCCAAGAGAAGGCAAAAAGGAAAACTGTTACCATCATGGGTACTGCGTTTGGTAACATAAGACGGAAGAAAATACCAAAGTGGTTAGAACCATCTATCATACCTGCTTCTTCAATTTCAGTGGGCAATCCACGGAAGAACTGATTAAGCATATAAATATAGAGTGAGTTCTTGAAACCAATTGCGAACATAGACATAAGCACAAAGGGCCAAAGTCCTTCGGTAATGTTGATTGTTCCGCCTGTGAACAACGTGGGTAATCCCAAAAGATTAAAGAAAGAAAACTTCATATAGAGTGAGGTCATTATAACTTGAGGAGGAATCATAAGAACAACAATAACCGTTGCGAAAAGTATTCCTCTACCCGGGAATTTAAAACGGGCAAATCCATAGGATACAAAAGTACATACCATAACTTGAATAAGTGAAGTTACAAGACAAAGGATAGCGGTGTTACCCAATGCTTTCCAATAATCCATAATACCGATTGTCCATCTTAAGGTATTAAGGTTATCACTACCAAATGATTTAGGAATATATTTAACAGTTTTATCCGCCAAATCTTCATAAGGAAGAAATGTTGTTAAGGTCTTTTCAATAAAAGGATAAAGTATTAAGAATATAATTCCGATTATAATTATGTGACATAACAAATTACTAGCACGTTCAATTAAATTTCTTTTATTAAATGAACGACGCATTTTAAGCAACTTGTTACTGTTCAAAAAGTTTTTTTGAGTCGCTTCCATTACGCTCTACCTCCTGTTAAAATTTTCGTTGGCATATTATCTATTTTCATAGAATACGAATTTGTTTACTATTGCCATTACAGCGGCGATAATAATACCTACAATAACAAGATATACAAACGCTCTTGCTGCTGCTTCGGTATATACCGCTTCAGAAATAAGCTCAAATATGCCATCCATAACCGGATTACCGTAACGAGTAAACGAGTCAACAACGGTGTAAACCATATTAACCAAAATAAGTGGACTTATCATAGGAATTGTAATCTTCCAGAAACTTTCCCACCATGTTGCACCTTCAACGGTAGCTGATTCATAAACTGTGGGAGAAATGGACTGTAGTCCTGCAAGGAAGATGATAAGCTGAACACCTGAACCGGTAACAATTGAATAGATATTATTGATAGCACCAACAACAATATCGGTAAGTTCAGGGCTAAGACTTAAAGAGTTAATTAAAAGGGTGATATCTACTTCAGAGAAAAGTCCACCTGCAATAGCGGCACCTGCTTCAATATCCAAACTACCACTACTAAGGTTGGTGAAGGTGGTGTTTTCTGCTTCGGTGATAACACCGGTGGCGATAATAACGGGGAGGAACAAAAGTGCACGATAGAAACCTTTACCCCCGATATTTCTATTCAAAACAGTTGCCATAATCAAGGAATATATCAAGATAATAGCAACGTTTATGAACAAATCACCTGTGGTTTCAAATATACTTCTAATAAAGGTAGGGTCAACTTGAAGAACATGGCGATAGTTATCAAGGCCAACATAATTAAGTTCATAAGACCCCGGAACAATATCAATGGTACTAATACTGTATCTGAATGCCTCAATCAAGGCAGGGATATATAACAATACCATACCAAGGATAAAGGGTAACACAAACCAATATCCCATTAAGTTCTTACGGGTGGTCAAAGAGAGTTTTGACCTTTTAGCAGGTTTGATATCGGCTATTGCTACCGATATTGTTCCCTGCTGTACCTCGGAGGTTGAAACTTCCGATGCCATATTGACATCTTGGTTCAAATTCTCTACAGAACCATTTTCTTGAAAATCTTTCATTGCTTCATAAACCTCCTTATTTATTATTTAACTGCTACGAATCCCTTTGCAGGAACCTTAGTGTTTTGATAGGTGTATTCGGAAGAACCATAGTTAACGATTACGGATGTTCCGTTATCATAGGTTGTCATATATACATCTTTTGCAAGATTTTTGTGGGATTCGATGCAACTTGACTGTACTCCGTCAAGAACTGCAGATACTGCTTTATAATCTGCACATGCTTCGTCATACCAACGATCATAGTTGGTAGAGAAAAGGGATGAATAGTTACTGCTCTTTACTGCTGAGGGGTTCGCTTTATTAAGTACATAATAAAGGTTTGCTCCATACTCAACAGATTTTAGCAAGGTCATTTCTTTATTATCGGAAAGGTTAAGTGCTGAACCTGAATAAGAAATATAACCGTGAGTTACAATTTGTACAAAGGGAATGCTTTCTGCTTCGAACAAAAGATTGCTATTACCAAGAGATACGTTGAGAATATCATCGGCATAATCATAGGTATAGGCATTACCCATTTCTACCATAAGTTTTTTCTCGCCTTTGTTGGTTGCTTTATCAAGAATTTGTACGTAAGCAAGTTTAGCATTTTCTCTATGGGTAAGGGTGTTTTTATTATAGTCAGAGAAAAGGGTTGAACCAAGGGTGGAAAGTGAATAACCTTTTGCACCAAATTTGTCCATCTTCTTAACTATACCATTAATTTTGGAAAGGATCTCCCCTGTTTTAATAACTGTTCTGTCAAAAGGAACGGTTACACCCTCTTGATAAAGGGAGCTTCTACCTGCATAGGTAGCCAATGTACCTTCAATCATTTTTGAATGCCAGGTAGCATCTGCAAGATCACCTGTATCTTTATCCAAAAGAAGTTCAAGGTTGGGATAAAGAGTACCGCCATCTTTTTCAACCAATTGGATAAGTTCAACAAATTCATCTTTATCTCCAAGACCTTTGGCAAGTTTACCAACCTTAGAAATATCGTTTACGAATTCATCACCGGTCCAGTTGTTGTATTTAATAGAGATGTTCTTGATACCACCGGCTTTTAATTTTTCGTAAATTTCTTTTGCTTGTGCTACGGTTGTCATTTGAGTTTTAGCATTATAAGCATAACCAACGAGGGTTTCTTTACGAAGAATTTCGCCGTAGGTTTCGTAATAGAACTTGGTTTTATCTGAAGTTAATTTTTCTTTATCTCCAAAATAGATTCCGCGAAGTTTCTTTGCCATACCAATATAGTCCGCTTCTTCGCCATTAAGGAAATAATAGTCGATATTGATGTTTCCTTTATAAGGTTTATCGGAATATTTTTGAAGTTCAGCAGCTTTTGCGGCACCTTCAGATTTGAAGGTTTCAAAAGGATGAATTTCAAAGGTAGGACCTAGATAACTAAAGGGATAAATGCTGGTTTTTGGATGACACTCAACCGAACCTTGACCTTCACCGGAAGAAACGTGGGCAACAAAGGCATTTTTACCAAAGGTTGCATCAGCTACATCCAAGCCAAAGGTGGGGATGGTTGCTTGTTCCATATTTTCAGCATAATCTTTAGTACGAAGACTATAATCTTGTCCATAGAAAGGAATAGAAATAGAGTCTTTGCTTTGAGTATTTATATCTACCAAAGCACCACTACCATCGGGAATTACCATATTACCTTTGTTTCCATTTGTAACAGTTCCAAAGAAAGGAAGAACTTTAAGTGAATATAATCTAAAGCTCTTTTCAAATTGAAGTTCATTAGTAGGAACGTTTACAGAAAGACCTTGTTCGGTAAGTTCATAGTTAATAGGAACTACAAACATAGGAACATCGGGTAACTCAAAATCGTAGCCAATGGTTTCGTACTCTTTTTCCAACCATTCTTTAAGAGATCCTTTAAAAATCTTAGCAACTGCAGGTTTTAAGTAAGTATTTACAAATTCAGCCATTTGGATTTTTGAACCGGGTTGGTTTTTGTAAATATCAACATTCTTAATCTTTTTAAACTCTGCCATAACCGAAGATCTTTCGGCGTCGCTAAGAGTTTTGTAGCTAAGGAAACCTTCTAAGAAATATAATTCAAGTTGGAATTTACCCTCATCATCCATTACCTCGTAAAGGGCATTATAACTGTCTACTGTAAGTGCTGCGGGGAAATACGCATCATCGATGCTCTCCCCTATTTTATAAACAATTCTAATACCATCTTTACCATTAGGCAATTGATAATATGCTACAGTTTTATTGTATTCGTCGTTACTTTGAACAGCATACGAATAACTGTTGTAGTTAACTCTTTTACCTGTACCATCATAGTATACGAGGTCAAGTTGAGACATATATTCGGCTTTAACGCCTTCGTCTATATTGGGATAATTTGCGAAATCATCCTCTGTGAGGTTGGTTTTCCATACATAACCGGTTTTCTTGTTTTTCACCCTCAAGGTGGAATTAGTTTCATCCAAAAGTAAGGTATAATTCGCATTATCGGCTACTATTGAATATCCATCTTGAGTTCCGGATGAAACAAACTCGGTTCCTGCTGTAAATGTATCAACCTCATCATTATCATCTCCATCTGTTGCTGTTTCAACATCTGAACTGTTTGAACAACCTGTTACAAACAATAATGCGAAACAGAGAAGGAGCATTATAAGTCTAAATAATTTGGTTTTTACTTTCATAATCCCCATCCGTTCCGCCCATTAAAGGGCTATATTCTTTGAGCTCAAGGAAATTTAGAATCGATATGTAATCTCCTTGACGATATTACTACCGAAGTTGAAAATTCTTTGGTATGTATAAACAACAACAAGAACCAAGAATACGATAATTGCCATTCCAAGTACGGAAAGTAACATGGATATAAGACTCTTTGCTACCGTATATCTGTGGGTTTGTGTGTTACCGGCGAAAAGTAAGAAGCCGGACCAAGCAGTTCCCAAACTGGTAAAGAAGGTAAGATACATAACCTCTTCTGCAATCATAATGTGAGAAAGAGGAATGTTGAGGATGGTCATAAGAATCATAGGCATAAGTGCATATCCTGTGAACTTGTAGATATCCTTCATATTTCCTTCACCATTGGCAAGTGTTGTTACAGACCAGTTACCAACTACCCAAAGTAGGAAGGGAAGAAGTATCATAGACAACTCTTGAACAACTGAGATTTTTGTACCATAACTACCATTGAAGAGATAGTTAGTGGTAAATTTAGATGCAAGTGAAACAAATGCAAGTATTAAAACTATTACAGATGCTGCCTTTGCACTACCCCTCTTTTCGTGTTTCAAATCCCAGAAACCATCAAAGGGATGAAGCATAATATAGAAACTATATAGGAAATGTCCTAAGAAGGTATTGTGTTTATCATTAAATTTAGGATCAGTATTTCTCTTATTTACAATAGATAATAACTTAACCAAAACTAATATGATAACAATTGCTATTGCAACGTAAATAAGAAGATACTTTTCAATCAAAGTAGTTCTATATTCACCTAAAGCTGCAGAATAACGGTCTTTGTTGTTGGAGAAACGGAAGTTTTTCATTGCTTCTCTAAACTCACCGGTACGCATACAAGCGTTACCTATGCCGTCATAAGCAATATCAAAGTTTGCATTTTCGTGCAAAACTTGATTCCAATAATCTACGCTCTTATCATATTCATAGTTACTGTAACATTCAAAAGCTTCATCAATTAACAAACCGTATTTAGTGAGTTTGAAAATAGTAACCGTGCCGTTAACTTCGTCTAACACAAGAAGGTCTCC
>JAFVID010000015.1 GCA_017474205.1 Clostridia bacterium
ATCACATTAAGTGAGATACAAGCAAGAGGAGTAGCATCCATTCTTATTCCTTCTCCTTATGTGGCCGAAAATCATCAATTTCATAACGCTATGACCCTTAAAAATAAGGATGCAGCGATTATAATTGAGGAAAAGGATCTGTCGGGAGAGAAACTTATCGAAGCGGTTAATGAAGTGTTATCATCCCCCGAAAGAGCAGCCGAAATGGGTGCAAACGCCCGTAAAGGCGCCCTCGTTGATGCTAATGAACGAATCTACACCGCAGTAATGGCATTATTAAATAAATAAATAAATTTTTGAACTAATAAACCCCTTTCGCATAGAATGAATATCAGCAAAGGATATTCAACCTTGTGTGAAAGGGTGTTTTTATATGGAATATATTAAAATTCGCGGAGGTAAACCACTTGAGGGTGAATTAAACATTCAAGGTGCAAAAAACAGTGCCTTGCCAATTCTTGCGGCAACACTTGTTTGTGACGGGAAAAGTGAAATACATAATTGTCCCAATATAACCGACGTTGATGCCGCAATAAATATTCTTAAACAACTTGGATGTACAGTGGAAAATAAATCAAACGTTGTATCTGTCTGCACCGATAATGCTAATTGCAAAGAAATTCCCGATAATTTAATGCGAGAAATGCGATCTTCAATTGTGTTTTTAGGTGCAATAATATCTCGTTGCGGTAGTGCGGTGTTATCCTTTCCCGGAGGATGTGAATTAGGTCCTCGCCCCATTGATATTCATCTTTCATCACTTAGAAAAATAGGTGTGAAGATAGAAGAGTCAGGCGGCAAACTCTTGTGTTTTACCGAAAATGGATTAAAGGGATGTGAAATTGACTTGCCTATTCCAAGTGTCGGTGCTACTGAGAATATACTTTTAGCATCGGTTAAAGCGAAGGGCAAAACGATTATTAGAAATGCTGCAAGAGAACCCGAGATAGTGGATTTATCTAATTTCTTAATATCTGCAGGGGCAAAGATATTCGGAGCAGGAGAAAGCACAATTGTAATTGAGGGTGTGAAGAACTTGAAAGCCCCCATTCATAGGGTCATACCCGATAGAATTGTAACCGCAACATATATGTGTTGTACCGCGGTAACCAAGGGTGAAACGCTTTTGAAGGATATATATCCCGAACACCTAAATTCAATTATTCCTTTGTTTTTAGAAACAGGATGCGATATAAACATCACGAATAATAACTTGCATATAAAAGCACCAAAGATATTGAAGCCCATTAAACTTACAAGAACGGGATTTTATCCCGGTTTTCCCACCGATGCAGGTCCTACTATTATTGCTATGACCTGTTTTGCAAAAGGAACAAGCGTATTTGTAGAAACAATCTTTGAAAATCGATATAAATATGCAGGAGAACTTACCCGAATGGGAGCAAATATTCGGGTCGAAGGAAGAGTAGCAGTTGTAGAAGGTAATACGGAAATAAGCGGTGCAAAGGTAGAAGCGTGGGATTTAAGAGGCGGTGCCGCTTTGGTGGTGGCTGGTCTTGGATGTAGTGGTGAAACAACGATTTCAGGACTTAATCATATATACCGCGGATATGATGATATCGTTGGTAGTATAAAATCTCTAAGCGGTGATATCTCCCTTCAATCTATGTAGCATATACTTGACAATTAAGGGTGAAATGGTGTAAAATATAAACTGTATTTAATTGTTTTTTAATGAAGTTTTAGGAGAAGAAAAATGTCTTTTGATAAACGTAATGAAGAAATAAGAAAACAACGTGAAATTCGCAGAGATGAAGGTAAAAAATCTGATGCGAAAAAGAGAAAAAAAACTCGTAAAAAGAGCAAAAATAAAGCACTTCCCGTTGTTATAATTTCAGGGCTTATCATAGCGATTGTTTTAACGGTTTTATCTTTAACGGTGTTTTTTAAAGCATCCCACGTTACCGTTAAAGGGGATAGCCGTTATGAAACAAAACAAATTATTACTGTGGCGGATATTTCTTCCTCACAAAATATGATTTTGTTAAATAAGTCCAAGGTGGAAAGACGTATTATCAACGCTTTGCCCTACATCGGAAAGGTGGATGTTAAAATAAACCTTTTAACCTCAACCGTAACCCTTGTAGTATATGAAACCGAACCCTTTGGTGCTGTGAAATTTAATGATGAATTTCTTTTGATAGATTCGTCGGGCAAGTTTTTAGAAAAAACTACAAATCCCACTTGTCGCAAAATCTACGTTGAAAAGGTGGAAACACCCGAAGTTGGTAAAGTGCTATCTTTTGGTGAAGAAGGGGATATGGAAACCCTTATAAAACTTGTTAAAACTCTTGAAAAACTTTCTATTACCGAAATAACTGCAATTGATTTTTCAAATTCGTCCGATATCCGTTTGCTCTATAAAGATATGCAAATATGGAAACTCGGCACAAAATCGGTGCTTTCCAACGATGAAGAAATAGAATATAAACTTAAGTTTTGTATTAAAGAAAGTCAAAGCGAAGAGGGTAAAATGGGAGTCGTTGATGTAAGTGCAATGACCATCAATGATGTAACAAAGTACGGATATTTTAGAGAAGAGGTTGTAACACCCGAAGAGTTTGTTGTCCCCCCCTCGTTACCCGAGGAAACCCCAACTGAAGAATCATCACAAATTGAAGAGTCGTCAGACAATAGTGAAAATAATGAAACCGAAGAAGATGATGAATCAGAAGAAGAAAATTCCGAAAGTTCAGCAGAAAGTGATGAAGAACAAGAGGAAGATACCTCAAATGATGGGGAAAATGAACTATAAACATAGCTAATTTTGTCAAAAAATTAAATAATATATAAAATTGTAAAAAAAATTAAAAAACTTATTGAAATTCTAAATGTAATGTGTTAATATTGATATACAATTGTATTATTGTGTAATATTGTGTATTAAACAAAAAAGACGTTCAAATATTGGGAGGAAAATAAAATGGCTTATGAACTCGCAAATGAGTACAAAAATGTAGTACAAATTAAGGTTGTCGGCGTTGGCGGCGGCGGCGGAAACGCTGTTAACCGTATGGTTGATGCCGGAGTTAAAGGTGTTCAATTCATCGCTATCAATACCGACGCTATGGCTCTTTACAACTCCAAAGCAGACGAAAAAATTCACATCGGCGAAAAGGTTACCGGTGGTAAAGGTGCAGGTGCAAACCCCGACGTAGGTGCACGTGCAGCTGAAGAATCCCGTGACCTTATTGTTGATGCTCTTAAATCCGCAGATATGGTATTCATCACCAGCGGTATGGGCGGTGGTACCGGTACCGGTGCAGCACCTATCGTTGCTCAAATCGCAAAAGAAATGGATATCCTCACCGTTGGTATTGTTACCAAACCCTTCTCCTTTGAAGGTAAACGCCGTATGGAACAAGCTGAAATCGGTATTGCTGCTCTCCGTGAACACGTAGACAGTTTGGTGGTTATCCCCAACGAAAGACTCCAATACGTATCCGATCAAAAAATCACCCTTACCAATGCTTTCAATATCGCTGACGACGTTCTCCGTCAAGGCGTACAAAGCATTTCTGAACTTATCTCTATTCCCGCACTTGTTAACCTTGACTTTGCTGACGTAACCGCAATCATGAAAGATGCAGGTTATGCTCACATGGGCGTTGGTATTGCAACCGGTAAAGATAAGGCAGAACTCGCTGCTAATGCTGCTATCACCAGCAAACTTATCGAAACCTCTATGCAAGGTGCTCGTGGTGTTATTATCAACGTTACCGGTTCTTCTGATATCGGTCTTGATGATGTTACCACTGCTTCTTCTATCGTTTCTGCAGCAGCTCACGAAGATGCAAACATCATCTGGGGTGCTACTATTGACGATACCCTTGACGATGAAATCAGAATCACCGTTATTGCTACCGGTGCTGCAAGTGATGGCAATCCCCGTCGTGCAAAAACCGCTGCAAAATCTGAAGATATGGATATCTTCTCTGGTGCTGATAATTCCGAAGATTTCTCCGACATCCTCTCTATCTTTGGAGACAACAAATAATCTCATCCCAATAATACATATAAAATCACCGCAAAGGTTATCCTCTTGCGGTGATTTTTTTATGATAAAATTCATATACATTATATAATAAACCAAATTTATGGAGTGTATATGAATAAAGGAACAGTAATTTTTATATCGATATTTCTCGTGCTTACTATGTTGATGCCTTTTACTGTGTTTTTGTTTAAGGAGAAGAATAATGATATATCAATTCCGTCAAAGAAGATTGACAATATGTCATTTAAAGTTTATTTTCCAAATACAAAGGAGGTTAAAACATATACAATAGAAGAATACCTTTTTGGCGTTGTAGCAGGGGAGATGAATATTACCTTTGAAGAGGAAGCGTTAAAAGCGCAGACCATTGCAGCATATTCATTAGCATTACACCGCAAGGCAAAGAGAGATAAAGTTCCGGATAAAAACATAATGAATGCAGATGTTACCGCTGATAGTAAGGTTGACCAAGCATTTTTAACCAAAGAGCAGATAAAAGAAAAATGGGGTAACAATTACGAACAGTATGCAAAGAAACTCGAGAGAATAATATCTTTAGTAAAAGGTGAATATTTAACCTACAAAGGCGAAATAGCCCAAACTGTGTATCACGATACGTCTTCGGGGAAAACCGAAACTGCCGAAAATATGTGGGGGAGTGCTATCGAGTATCTAACGTCGGTGCAAAGTGTGGGAGATATTTTAAATCCTGAGTATCTTACAAAAGTGTCGGTGGCAAAGGATGAGTTTGTCCGTTTGCTTTCAAAAAATGACGTTAAGATATCGTCGGATAAACTGAAAAGTGAAATCGAGATTATATCCCGTACCGAAAGTGGAACTGTCCTTTCAATTAAATTAGGGGATAAGACGCTTAAAGGAACAAAAATCCGAGAGATTTTTAATCTTCGTTCTGCAAATTTTGATATATCTATTACAGATGATAAGGTTGAGTTTACCGTTAGAGGATATGGTCACGGGGTAGGAATGAGCCAGTACGGAGCTAACGAAATGGCTAAACAAGGCAGTAGTTATGATGAGATATTAAAGTGGTATTATAAAGGGTGCGAAATAACCGATAAACCCTTGTAAAACAGTGGATTTTATCGTTTTTTTACTATCTTAAAAAATATTTGAAAATAATGAAAAAAACACTTGCAAAATAATATTGTTTATGTTATTATATTTTAGCATTTGAATTTCCGCCGTAAATCCTGCGGCGAGACTAATGTGAAAAAACATTAAAAAGAAACGGTCCAATGTCATTCGATAAGAACGTTCAAGAATTCAGGAGGATTTTAGAATGGATATGTTAAAAAAATTGGTTGAAAACCAACTCAAAACCGAAAAACCCGAAATCTTAATTGGTGATACCGTAAGAGTTCACGTTAAGATTCGCGAGGGTGAACGTGAAAGAATTCAAAACTTTGAAGGTACTGTTATCGCTAAAAATGGCGAAGGAATTGCCGAAACCTTTACTGTACGCCGTGTATCTTACGGTGTAGGTGTTGAGCGTGTATTCCCCGTTCATTCCCCCAACGTTGCCGGTGTTGATACCATTCGTCACGGTAAAGTTCGTCGTAGCAAACTTTATTATCTTCGTGACCGTGTTGGTAAGGCAGCCAAGGTTAAAGAGCAGATTAGATAAGGTGTATAAACCCTGTCCTGCATTTTAAGAACATGTTTGTTTATACGGGGTGCACTTTCGTGTGCCCCGTATTTCCTTTTTTTAGGAATTTTGAGGTGTAAATAATAATGAATGAAAAGTTTTCTAACAATAAAATACTTAAAGAGGCAATAGAATGGGTTGAATCTATTGTGTTGTCGGTATTTATTATTGTGCTTATATTCACCTTCTTTATTAGATTTGTGGGTGTTTCAGGTGACTCTATGTTAAACACCTTCCATGATGGAGATCGACTAATAATCCAAAAGATTGGATATACCCCGAAAGTAGGTGACGTGGTAGTTCTTTCTCGTTCCTATCTTCCTTTAGATAACCCCGATTCTACCGAACCCATTATTAAAAGAATAATTGCGGTAGGAGGTCAAAAAATAGAGATTAAATCTTCCACCGGTGAAGTTTTTGTTGATGGAAAACTTCTCCATGAGGATTATATTCAAGGTATTACTACCGTTATAGGGGATGGAGCATTACTCGATTCCTACGTGGTTGAAGTCCCCGAAGGTCATCTCTTTGTAATGGGAGATAACCGTGAGGTTTCTAAAGATAGCCGTAACCCCGCAGTAGGTACTATAGATGAACATTATGTTTTAGGCAAAGTAGTCCTTAGAATGTTCCCCTTTGAAAGTTTTTCTACAGCCAAGGAGTGGTAAAATGAGCGAACCCATAAACGTCCAATGGTTTCCTGGGCATATGGCAAAAACTCGCCGCCTTATCACCGAGAGTTTACCGCTGATTGACGGTGTTGTTGAAATTCTTGATGCACGAATCCCCATTGCCAGTCAAAATCCCGAACTATCCAAGATTATAAACAATAAACCAAGAATAATACTTCTTAATAAGGCAGATATTGCCGATGAAAAAATGAATAAACTTTGGATAGATTATTTCAAATCCCAAGGTATTATAACCCTTCCTGTTGATTGTAAAACGGGCAAGGGCTTAAATGGTTTTACCGCACAAATCAGTAATCAACTTGCCGACCGTCTTGAGGTTTTTAAGAAAAAAGGTATGACGGGCAGAACCCTTCGACTTATGGTTGTAGGTATCCCTAATGTTGGTAAATCATCCTTCATAAACCGAATGGCGAAGGGTGGAAAAGCAAAGGTTGCCGACCGCCCCGGAGTAACAAGAGGTAATCAGTGGTTTACCATTGGCAAAGGCATTGAACTTATGGATACCGCAGGTGTTTTGTGGCCAAAGTTTGACGACCCTATTGTAGGTGAGAATCTTGCCTTTACAGGTGCGGTTAAAGATATTGTTGTAGATATTCAACTTTTAGCACCCCGCCTTTTAGAGATAATAAATCGTGATTATCCCGAAATGCTAAAAGAAAGATATAAAATCGAAACAGGCGATTTTACAGGACTTGAACTTTTATCCGCTATCGGTAAAAAAAGAGGAATGTTAATCTCCGGCGGAGAAATTGACTACGAAAGAGCCGCAATGACCGTCTTGGATGAGTTTAGAGGCGGTAAAATCGGCAAGATTACGTTAGAATCCCCACCTTGTAAATAAAAGAGAAAGGGTGTAAAAAAATGCCCGATTATTCATACGAAAAAGAAATTATTGCAAATGGTGTTACCTATGTCTGCGGTGTTGATGAAGCAGGTAGAGGACCTCTTGCAGGCCCCGTATATGCCGCCGCGGTTATACTTGCCCCCGATACCGAAATTGAAGGGCTAAATGACTCTAAAAAACTTAGCGAGAAGAAGAGGGAAGCCCTTTTTGACGTAATAAAAGAAAAAGCGGTTGCCTATTGTATCGCATCTGCATCCCACGAAGAAATCGATGAATACAATATTCTCAATGCTACGTTTATCGCTATGAACAGAGCTATTGAAGGGTTAAGCGTTAAGGCGGAACACGCCTTGATCGATGGCAATAAAGAGCCGAGAGGAGCCAAAATTCCTTGCACTCCTATCGTTAAAGGCGACGCCAAATCAATGTCTATTGCGGCTGCATCAGTTTTAGCAAAGGTAAGCCGAGATAGAGTTATGGATGAAATGGATGCTATGTATCCCCAGTATAATTTTAAAAAACATAAAGGATACCCCACCGAACTTCATCGCAATTTGGTGCGTGAATACGGTCCTTCACCCATCCACAGAAAGACCTTTCTCACTAAGATTTTAGGTGACAAATAATGGAACTCACCCCTCGCAGAATAGGCCAATGCGGTGAGATAGCCGCTGCCAGGTATCTCCGCGATAATGGTTACGACATCATAACAGCCAACTTTCGCCGAAAAATGGGAGAAATTGATATTATTGCAATGTCTCCCGATGACGTAATGGTTTTTGTGGAGGTTAAAACCCGTAACGAGGATGCTATAGCAAATCCCGGTGAATGGGTAACAAGGGCTAAACAAAATAGAATTATTGCCACCGCCCTCGCCTTTATTAAGGCATATAAATTTAGTGGCACCTCAAGATTCGACGTTATTGAGGTTTTTATAAATAAGGGTGGAAATCATAATAATGCAAAAATCAATCACATTGAAAATGCATTTACCACCGACAATTTTTATGCGAATATATAATAGCTTTTAAGAAGAAAGGAAGCTCTCAAAATGAATTATAAAAGCACAAGAGATTCAAAGGTATGTGTAACCTCTGCCAAAGCAATTGCCCAAGGTATTTCTGAAGATGGAGGACTTTTCGTACCCTACAGCATACCTACTCTTTCAAAGGAAGATGTAGAAAGTATTGCTAATATGAACTATGTTGACGCAGCTCGTTTTGTATTGGGTAAATATCTCACTGATTTTACCGAAGAAGAACTAAAACACTGTGCCGAAGGTGCATATTTAGGTACCTTTGATGATAATAAACCTGCACCCCTTAAAGAGGTAGAAAAGGGTGTGTATTCTCTTGAACTTTGGCACGGTCCTACCTGTGCTTTCAAGGATTTAGCACTCCAAATACTTCCTTTCCTTCTTACAAAAGCATCTAAAAAGACCTCCGATGGTGAAGTTAAGGTTATCCTTGTAGCCACTTCAGGTGATACAGGTAAAGCAGCCCTCGAAGGATTTTCCGATGTAGAAGGCACCAAAATTTTCACCTTCTATCCCGAAAACGGCGTATCTAATATGCAAAAACTTCAAATGATTACCACCAAGGGTGAAAATGTTGGAGTTTGTGCAATTAAGGGTAACTTTGACGATGCCCAAACAGGTGTTAAAAAGATTTTCACCAATGATGAAATGAAGAAAAAATTAGGGGATAATAAACTTGCCTTCTCTAGTGCAAACTCCATTAACTGGGGACGTTTAGCACCTCAGATTGTTTATTACGTATATTCCTACGCCTCCCTTCTCAAAGAAGGTACTATTAAGTATGGCGACAAGGTAAACTTTGTTGTTCCCACAGGTAACTTTGGTAATATCCTTGCAGCATACTATGCCAAAAAAATGGGGATTCCCGTGAACAAACTTATCTGTGCATCCAATAAAAATAATATTCTTACCGATTTCTTGACCACCGGTGAATATAACCGCAACCGCCCCTTCTTTACCACCCTTTCACCCTCTATGGATATCCTCATTTCCAGCAATCTTGAACGTCTTTTGTTCCACCTTACTGATGGTGATGACAGGGTTAAAAATTGGATGACCGACCTTAATGATAAGGGCGTTTATACCATCGATAATGAAACCAAAGAAAAAATCAATGAACTTTTCTGTGCAGGATGTTGCGACGAT